>NZ_FR885271.1:0-1904 GCF_000436315.1 Parabacteroides sp. CAG:2
TTGCGTTTCTTACCGAGTTGCAGGAGGACGCTGTTATAGACATTGATCACGAAGACACGCAACGTGACCAACATCACGATCGTCAACGTACTGTCCATGATTCCACCCAACCAATAGATAGAAGGGCTGAAACGGGCTTTCAACAGCCAAAGCAGCAGGAACATCAAGAGCGACTTGCCGATCGCAGCACCACCGATCCGCCACAAGCCACGCAGCGTGGAATGGCGAATAACCCCATGATATGCTTTGAACAGCAAGAACGAAACGATACTGGCCACAAATGAGGAGAGGCCCACTTTCAGCACATCAGACTCTCCAATACGTATATGCAGAATGGAGAACATTCCTAGTACGCCCAGCAACGATACGGAAAGCGAGACGAAAAGGTCCGCACTAAAAATGATCCAACGGTTGATATACCGCAAATTCACCAGACGGCCTAAGGCCAATCGCCATCTGCCCTTATGAAAATCCATCATTTGTATTTTGTTTGTTTTATATTCAATGCCCTAACTTTTCCCAACGGCGGCGCCTGTGACTCGTGGCGTCCCGAAGCGGCGGGCGTAATACAGCTTTCCGTCCGCAAGATCGTACCATCACCCTGGTGGATGATTTGGATCGCATGGGTTGCATTGGGCACGATCTGCACATTGCAACCGTAGATATGGAAGACGAAATATATATTAATTGCCCTGTGAAGTATATATTAATTGCCTAACGCAGTATATATCCTCGGGCACATGCAGTATATCTTCTCAAAAACGGCCAGTTGAGCGGTGTCTGAGACGACTGCTTCACGCATCGTTGATACGGGCACGGATGTTGCTGACGCTTTTACCCTTCGTGATTCGGGGGGTGATGGGTAGAAAGAGGCGGATGAAACGCTCTTTGACCATCTCCTCGGGGGTTATTTTCGGCTCGTTCTCTTGCATGACCAGAATAACTTGGGCCAACTCGGTAACCGTCCGGCATTCGACGATCTGCGCAAGATAGCGTTCCAGATCCTCTTCTTTATTTATATAGGCACGAAAACGGATCGTTTCAGGCATGAGACCGGATCTACCGTCCCCCTCTTCTTGGAAGGTCTCCCCACAATATTCCCCCACATAGAAGTTCTGGATGGCTTCCGTAGCGTTGGGGAGTATCTGGTTATTGCCGCCGTGTATGGTAATCGTTATATCAGACATAAGGTATATATGAATCGTTTGTCAATGAAAAGTAAACAGTTTGTCAACGGTTATCAACGGATTTGATTTCGCTATCCGGGGGTTGTACTTTCGCATTGTCAACAATAAGTTTAATCTTTTAAAAAAAAGAAGTATGATTAATTATTCAACTTACATGTGGAAAAGTCCACTGGATGAGACCGCAAAGGAACAGGCGTACGCCAAGAACCAAGTGATGAAAGTGATGAGTTTCGATGATTTCGTGAAGCACATCTCAGATCACAACGGTGTTTTCACACGCGGCACGGTAAAAGGCGTGGTAAGCGACACCTGCTCATGTCTAGTGGAACAATTGCTGAACGGCTACAAGGTACAATTCGGCGAACTAGGAATCTTTAGTATCTCCATCACCTGCGAGCCGGCTGCTACACTCAAGGACTTCTCCAGCGATAATATCAAGGCCGTGAACATTCTATTCAATCCGGGTATAGACTTCGAGAACCTACGTTCTAAGGCTGAATTCAACCTAGTAACCAGCCGTGCGATCCAAGCCGCCTCGCTGAAGGCGGTAAAAGAGAATAAAGACACGGTGGACTTGGCTGCGTTGAAGAAAGGAGACTCAGAATCTCCCGATGAGATCTAAATCCTACCATTGAGAAATACGGCTTTTAAACCATGAAGCTTATTTTATTCATTTATTTAAAGACTACAAGTATGAAAAAAACAAATTGGAAGAGC
>NZ_FR885271.1:2003-3851 GCF_000436315.1 Parabacteroides sp. CAG:2
GGTTGGATCGGATGAGAACCATCACGCTGATTATCGTGCATTGCTCTGCCAATAGGCAGGGCAGCACTTTACGGATGATGGACATCGACCATCTGCATCGCTCTCTCGGCTGGAAAGGCTGCGGATATCACTTTGTCATCCCGACCGATGGTACGATCGAGACCGGTAGGCCCCTTGAACAAGTGGGCGCTCACTGTAAGAACCACAATCGGTACAGTATCGGGGTTTGCTATATCGGAGGACTCGCCAACGATGGAAAGACTCCCATGGATACCCGAACGGAAGCCCAACGAGAAGCCCTACAGGGTTTGCTTCGTGAATTGCATCAGCGATTCCCCAAAGCCCTAATCGTGGGACATCAAGACTTGGACCCGTCGAAATCCTGTCCCTGTTTTAATGTCGTGAACGAGTTTTCCGATTAGTTTAACGCAGGGAGTCCCTTCACCTCCCTCGTATGCCACGCTTGGTAGGCGGGAGCGGAGAGTTCAGGTACAGTCAATAACTTGTAATCCGCCCCGTTCTGCTTAGCTATATGTTTTCGTTCATACAAACGAAGGGAACGATCCGTTACGGAAACCATGACAACCGGAAAAGGATAAGCGTACAGGCGCATCGGCGTGATCTCACTATCCGGAAAGGCACGACGCAATTGATAAGCGGAACGTTCGAACGCGACCCAATAAGATCCCGTACAATATAAATGGATCGAGGTCTGATTCGCACACTCACGATTCATGATCTCTCTCAAATGCCCTTTCAGCAATAGCATCAAACGGATACCGGAGGGAGTTTCGCTTTCCTTTCTCATGACAGTCTACTATTTAATGTTTTAGCCAAATATCGTAATCGTGTAAACGCTGTATCAACAAGGCCTTGCTTCTCTTAGGCGAAGGGTCATCCCGCCAGGGATCTACCAGCTCATGCGCCATACGGTAATACAGGTTGCTATTCGTGCAGCCGTAAAGCGTGACGAGCAGCAAGGCACGAGAATTCACTGCCTTAACCAATGGAAGCATATTGCGTAGGGTGGAATGCAAGCGTTCAAACTCCTCTTCCTGAGCCAACAGCTTATAGGCCGGAAGGAGTAATGAGTAGACCTTGCAACGCATCACGTCGGTCTCCACACGAAGGGAAGCATAGCCCTTCAGCACCTCACGAACCAAAAGTTCGTCTTCCTTTCCCAATTTGCCCGAGAGATAATAACGCCCCAACGCCTTGTGCATACCTTCCGATAAACGATCGTTATCCAAATGGGTATAAACATGCTTGCCTTTCGTATTCAACTCAATCAGCTCATACTCGCCTTGCCTTACCTCAAATAGAGGAACCCACATACAGTCAAGGATACGTACCATGACATCCTTATGACCTCCACCCGGTTGCACCACCACCTCAGCTTCCATCCCCATGAAAGAACCCGAGGTGATACGTACACGGTCACCTTTCAGCAAGCGACCGCTATCCGGTACGTACACCGGAAGCTCATTGGAATAAGATTCTGCCATCCAGCGTAAGGTCTCCATCTCATGATCTGACAGGTAAGGGAAATAAGAGTGTTCGCCCACGGATACCCGAGGAAGAAGATTATATAAGGGCATGATACGTTTCAAACGGAAAATCTCATTCTCCGAAGCATGGATAAACACATAGTTGTATAAAAGAGGCTTCCTCGTATTGACCATCTTGCCTCCCACCTTGCGAGCCTCGACATACGAGGGGGCAAAGTACTCGAACAAGGGTTCCCCACAACGTTTACGACGGGAAAGCTCGGCATCTAATCCTTTTGACGAATAGATATTATCACGTCCCCCTATGGCGGGGGGTAGGGCCCGTTAGTACCCCCGGGCC
>NZ_FR885271.1:3872-128197 GCF_000436315.1 Parabacteroides sp. CAG:2
ACGAGCGTACAGCCTCCTGACTACGGCGATTGCGTATATGCACCATAGCTCTATCAGAGCTATTACTTGTCATGATATTCATTGAGGAAGATAATTCAGAGCCTTACCAAGATATTCTTGTAATACCCTGATAAATAAATACTTATGTGAAAATAAAAAGGAATTACTGAAAATTTGCATCCCTTCAATACTCATGCTACTTGGCGAGTAGCCAAACTGACTGCTACTTGGCGAGTAGCGTTCATTTCATGCCGCAGAAGACGAAACGTGCTTGTTCCGCCCGCTCATGGTTTTCTGTCATATCGTAATTTTTTCAGTAAGGTTATCACTTTTCGTTTCCCTTGGAAAACGAGGTATATATGAATTGCCCTATGAAGTATATATCAATTGCCTAACGCAGTATATATCCTCGGGCATATGCAGTATATCTTCTCAAAAACGGCCAGTTGAGCGGTGTCTGAGACGACTGCTTCACGCATCGTTGATACGGGTACGGATGAAACGCTCTTTGACCATCTCCTCGGGGTTATTTTCGGATCATTTCAGGCATGAGACCGCAAAGGAACAAGCATATGCAAGAACCAAGTGACGAAAGTGATGAGTTTCGATGCTGTCGAGCATACACATGAGCGTGAAATCATCCCCATACACTATTTCCCGGCTCCGAGAAATTGCGTCTTGCATTATAATACGCTTTCTTTTTATCAAATTCAAAATCGGGCGTATATTCATAGACTGTTGAATCCTCGAAAAACCCTTCAATGGAACTTTGTTCCAAACTGAACACAAGAACTCCGGCTTTCGTCTGCCAGCAATCTTGATAGATAACATAACCTTCCCCGTAAATACCAAACTGAAATTCCCTATTATTATATCTAGCAACGATCGGAGTTCCGTCCTCCAAGTCATCTATATTCTCAAAGTCAAGCTGTCCGTGTTTACCCCTATTCAAAAAATCTCCAAACATCTTTCCTCATTAATCGCCGCTTTGACGGCTTTGGGTGTATCTTCTTGCGTCTCTCTCTTTTAAACCTAGACAACAATGATACAAGAGACCTTTCCCATAATTGTCAGCGGGGTAGAAGTACTCAATGAGCGTATCCTGCTGACCCATGTGGAGAACGGATTATTGATGAATGGTTTATGATAGAATAGCTTGCTTCATCGATAATAAGGTTGCCTGCAAAAGGGGTAAGTCCTCCTTCATTGTTGAATAAACAATATCAATATCTATTTTAAAATAATGATGAGCTATCACATCCCGCAACTTCATAATCTCCTTCCAAGGAATTACAGGATATAAAGGGAAAAGTTCTCCTTCTGAAAGTTTATCTATAGTTTTCACACTTTCACCGATAAAAATCAATTTCATACAAACACCATCCAAAACGAACATATCATCAGGAGTCAATAAGAAATCATTGCCATCCTTAATATGAGATGTACGGACTTGTATAACATGAATTGAATCAATCATCATGTCTATTAAATCCAAAATTCGTCCCGAATCTTTCCATTTATACATAAATCAAATCTTTATTTATGGATTTTTCCATACGAGTTCCTGCAAATGACTCTCTTTTACGGAATAAATCAACAGAACAACCTAGAAGTTTCTCAAGTTCTGACTTTAGGCGACATAATGTAAACAAACTCATATGAGAACTCTCGTAATATATATCAATATCACTATCTTCCCTTTGTTCATGACGAGCCACCGAGCCAAACAAACCAAGATTACTTATCTGATATTTACGAAACAACGATTCTTTTTCGCTCCTTAATATACTTAAGTATTCCTCTGTAGACTTCATAGGCTCATTCTTTTTGTTCTAAAAACAAAAATATAAAGAATAATTGAATCCTCCAAGTCAACTAATTGAAATTACCCTATGATTTTGGGGTGACAAACGCAACAGCTGATAAACAGACCGCTCAAACGCCACCCAATGCGTTCCCGTAGAATATAGGGGATCTATGTTAGAGTAATCGAATATATTCAGGATCGACCTCCACAGCGGCGACCAACAGACCAGGTATCTCCACGATCAAACGTTTCACACGGGCCCCTCGTATAGAGAGTAAGCGTCCCTCGTAGCCATCCAATGGGCCACCCTCGATGCGGATCATGCGACCGTACATCGCAGGGGTTAATTCTTCAACCAAGAAATAACGTGGGGAATCATCGGAATGGACAGCACGGATAAAACGGTTCATCTCCGCATGGCCTACCGTCATCGGCTTACGGTAGCCACCACGCAAATAACGATATTGGAGGGTACTGATCTCTTCTACGATTGGATCCATACACGCATGGGTCGTATGGGCAAAAAGTAAATCGTGCAGAAGAGGAACCTCCTCACGAATCCGCTTACCCTTCCTCTCGACCAACTGCCAACGCATAGGAGTGAAAACCTCTATGCCCTTTTCCTCTAGCAACCTATAGGCCGGACGTTTAGCATTGGGACGGGTCAGGTCTCGCAATACGAACCAATTGTCTGTCAAAGGATGTTCCATTGGATAATGGGATAATTCTTCTAGTCCTGAAAGGATACGTATTTTCTTATTATCCAATCAGTTACATAATAGATTCTTATAAGTTGGAAGGCGTACTTGGAGAGTAGCATTCGTCTCACGCTGCAAATGTAGTAAAAAATAACTAAACACAAGCAAACATTAGGCCTTGTTTGTGTTTGGTTATTTTTCACTACATTTGTGTTCGCTAAAAAAGGAGTAATTTAAAATGATCGATCAACCTACCATAGACCGGATATTGGACGCGGCGAACATCGTGGATGTTGTCTCAGAATTCGTGACTCTTCGGAAACGAGGAATCAACTATGTAGGATTATGCCCGTTTCATTCGGACAAATCACCGTCTTTTTACGTATCCCCCTCAAAGAATATCTGTAAGTGTTTCGCTTGCGGAGAGGGTGGAACCGCCGTTCACTTCATCATGAAGCATGAGCAACTCAGCTATTTCGACGCTTTACGCTTTCTGGCGAAAAAATACAATATAGAGATACAGGAACGGGAACTTACCGAGAAAGAGAAACAAATCCGTAGCGACCGGGAAAGTATGCTTATCGTCAATAGTTGGGCGGGGCAATACTTCTCTACTTTATTACATGAGCATGTTGAAGGGAAAAGCGTAGGTATGCGTTACTTTGCCGAGCGAGGATTGCGGGAAGATATCATCCGTAAATTCCAGCTCGGGTATAGCTTGGACCAGCGGGATGCTTTATACAAAACCGCTATAAAAGCAGGTTATAAAAAGGAATTCCTCGAGAAAACCGGTTTAGTTATCGCTTATGATAATGGAAACGTGAACGATCGTTTTCGGGGACGTGTCATCTTTCCCGTCCATACGCTAAGCGGAAAGGTCGTGGCATTCGGCGGACGTGTATTGAAAAAGGACGAGAAGACCGCGAAGTACGTAAACTCTCCCGAAAGCGAGATTTATCATAAAAGCAACGAGCTTTACGGCATCTATTTCGCCAAGCAAGCAATCATGAAACAGGATCGCTGTTTCTTGGTGGAAGGATATATGGACGTAATCGGTATGCACCAAGTGGGCGTAGAGAACGTGGTTGCCTCCTCGGGTACGGCGCTCACGCAAGGGCAAATCCGGCTCATACATCGTTTCACGAATAATATCACGGTATTATACGATGGAGACGCCGCCGGAATCAAAGCGGCTCTCCGGGGTATCGATATGTTATTGGAAGAAGGGATGAACGTCAAGGTCGTGCTTCTTCCGGCGGGAGAAGATCCGGACTCGTTTGCCCGTAGCCATAGCGCGAGCGAGTTCGCAGAGTTTATCAGCCAGAACGAGACGGATTTCATCCGTTTCAAGACAAAGTTACTATTGGCGGAAGCGGGGGGTGATCCGATCAAACGTTCCGCCCTGATCTCGGATATAATCCGTACGGTAGCGATCATACCTGATAATATCGCTCGCTCCGTGTATATCCGGGAATGTAGTACGACCATGGAGATAGACGAGCAAGTCTTACTCAACGAGGTCAATAAGATCCGTCTCAACAAGGAAGAGAACCAAGCGGCTAAATCCGTAAGGAATACACCGCCCGTTCAATCTCCCGTCAATACGATTCCGGAGTATCCAGATTTCCCCGGCTACCAACCGTATACACCGGAAGAGGCGAATACCCTTCCTCCGGAAAATATTCCGCCTCCACCGCTCGAGGACTATATTCCGGAAGAGGAAGCGGGTCCGCCCCCTACTCCTCCATACGAGGTTCCGACGGCTCCCAACATACAGGTCCAACCGAAACGTTCTCCTTTTGAGGCTTATGAGTTGGCTCTTCTGCGCTATATCGTACGATATGGCGAACGTGTCCTCTATGACTACGTAGATGAGGAGACCAACGAGCATGTCATCATGAGGGTCGCCGATTATATCCGTTTCGATCTGGAACGTGATGACCTTACATTTTATACGCCAGCCTTCAAACAAATGCTGGACGAGGCTGCTGAACATTGCCAGAACGAGGGCTTTATGGCCAGTCGTTATTTCCTTGCCCATCCGGACCCGAACATCAGCCGGCTTGCCGCCAACCTTATCAGCGATAAGTACCAGCTTAGTAAATATCATACGAAGTTCAGGGAACTGGAGCAAGAAGAAGATAAATTGGATTACTTGGTACCCCGGGAAATCTATTCCATGAAAGATGCCTATATCCTCTATAAGATAAAGGATATCCAAGCGAAAATCAAGGAGGCTCAAAACAAGGGAGACATGGAGCTGATCTTTGATTTAATGAAACAGAACGCCCACCTCAACGAGATCAAGAACGTGCTCTGCAAAGAGCTGGGTGAGCGTATCGTATTAAAAATGTAATAAAAAATAGCTATGAATTTCCTTGAGACAGAAAACGTGGTAAAACAGTACGCCGGGCATCTGGCGCTAAACAAGGTAAGTATCCAAGTTCCTCAAGGAACCATCTTTGGATTACTGGGGCCTAACGGGGCGGGCAAGACGACCTTGATCCGGATCATCAACCGGATTACGGCACCGGATAGCGGAATCGTTCGCTTCAACGGCCATGAGTCCAGCCCCGAAGACATCTACCAGATCGGTTACTTGCCGGAAGAGAGAGGGTTGTATAAAAAGATGAAAGTCGGGGAGCAGGCGATCTATCTGGCACAATTGAAAGGTCTCTCCTACCCAGAGGCACGCAGTCGTTTGACCCGTTGGTTCGAGAAATTTGACATCATGCCTTGGTGGAATCGCAAACTAGAAGAGCTGTCGAAAGGTATGCAGCAGAAAGTACAGTTCATCATTACCGTGATACACGAACCCGAGCTATTGATCTTTGACGAGCCATTTAGCGGATTCGATCCGGTCAACGCCGATCGCCTTAAACAAGAGATATTGGAATTGAAGGCGGCCGGGCATACCATTATATTCTCAACTCACAACATGTCCTCCGTTGAGGAGATTTGTGACGAGATTGCTTTAATCAATCGCTCTGAGGTCGTCCTGTCCGGCAATGTCAAGGAGGTACGGGAACGGTTTAAGAGTAATACCTATATATTAAATGTACGCAAGGAGACTGGAGGTATTGAGGAGTTAAGGATACGCAAGGAAGAGAATATCAGTAACTCCGATTGGCTTACCCGGCTGGCGTCCCAATATGAGATTCTTTCCTTCACGGAGGAGATCCCTTCTATGAATGACATTTTTATCAACACCGTTTCCGGTACAAACACATCAAAGGTATGAGCAAAATTGGATTAATCATCAAACGGGAATATCTCCGAAGAGTAAGTAAAAAGTCATTTATCCTGCTCACGTTCCTCACACCGTTTCTATTTGCCGCGCTCGTATTCGTCCCTCTTTGGCTTTCATCGATCAAAGGCGACGAGGTACATACCATAGCGATCCTCGACTCCACAGGTAAATACGCCCCGCTATTCGAGGATACGGAGACTTATCGTTTCATCCATAGTGACCAGAGTATGGATACCTACAAACAAATCCCTGATAAGGAAATATTCGCATTCCTTACGATCACGGAGGATTTACTGGAAAATCCAAAAGCCGCTACTTTATATTCCAAGAAACAAATCCCGGGAGAATTGAGCCGACTCGTCAATATGACACTAAAGAAGCAGATTGAAAGTGACAAACTGGCAACGTTCAATATCCCGAATTTGAAAGAAATCATAAAAGAAAGCAAAATCAATTTCAATATACAGACCATCAAATGGGGGGATGACGGAAGCGAAAAGCAATCCTCATCCGTAGTAGCCTCCATAACCGGTGTTATTTTCACCATGCTTATCTATATGTTCATCATGATCTATGGAGCAATGGTCATGCAAGGGGTTATGGAAGAAAAGACGAACCGGATCATCGAGATTATGATCTCGTCCGTCAAACCTTTCGACTTAATGATGGGTAAAATTATAGGAATCGGTTTTGTCGGGCTTACGCAAGTATTCCTTTGGGCGGTTATGACCTTTATTCTCATCACCGGGGGAACTTTCTTTTTGGGAGGAGGTATGGAAAGCGAGATCTTGCAATCAAGCATGGCACTTAACACAACCCCTAACATGACGGCTATCGCAGCCCAGCAGCATGGAAATGAATGGATAGAGATGCTTCATACGATTAACTTCACCGAGATAGGCATCTTGTTTATCGCTTATTTCATAGGCGGCTACTTATTATATTCTTCTTTATTCGCCGCTATCGGATCAGCTGTAGACGGCCAAGAAGACACGCAACAATTCATGCTACCAGTCACGCTCCTTTTAGTTTTCGCCCTCTATGCGGGAATCTATAGCATGGAAAACCCTGACGGACCATTAGCTTTCTGGTGCTCCATGATCCCCTTCACCTCTCCGATCGTGATGATGGTCCGGGTGCCATTCGAGGTGCCTTTGTGGGAAATACTACTTTCCATTGGATTTTTGTATATATCATCCATCGGTTTCACTTGGTTTTCCGCCAAAATATACCGTGTAGGCATTCTCATGTATGGTAAGAAACCCAGTATAAAGGAGATGTCCAAATGGCTTCGTTACAAATAAAAACATGATATCTACAACAAAAAAGCCTCGCTACTCTTATCGAATAACGAGGCTTTTTTATGTTGTTCTACCTGGATTCGAACCAGGACAAACAGGACCAGAATCTGTTGTGCTACCATTACACCATAGAACAATCTCTACAAAATTGTCAAGTAAACTTTAAACGTTGTTCTACCTGGATTCGAACCAGGACAAACAGGACCAGAATCTGTTGTGCTACCATTACACCATAGAACAATATTTAACAAATCGCCAACTCTCTTGTTAGCGAGTGCAAAGGTATATACTTTTTCAAAATTTGCAAATAAACCTTCGAAAAAAATGTCCAGAAAAAAGACGTACGTGTTTTTTTAAAAGCTTATAACAATCGAGGAGATAGTCTCAAACAAGCTATTACACATATATTAATGAAAGAAAAAGACGTATGTAACGAATTAAGAAGTATATTTGCGACTTGGAAAATTATATCAATAGAAATAAATGGATCAAACAAAAGAATTAGTAAAAACGATTGTTGAAGGCCTTCAAGAAAAAAGAGGCAAAAATATTGTAACAGTAGATTTAAGCCAGACTTCTGGTGCCATTTGTCAATATATGGTTATTTGTGAGGGAAACACTCCTACCCAAGTTTCTGCTTTATCCGATTCCGTATGGGATTTCGCACGCAAGAATGCAAATGAGAAGCCTTTGTCTATTGACGGTACACAGGGCGCTCAATGGATCGGCATGGATTATGGCACGGTTCTTGTACATATATTCTTGCCGGAACAACGTGCATTTTATAACTTGGAGAACCTTTGGGCAGACTCGAAGGTTATACAAGTACCTAACATTGATTAAGCCGGTCTAAATATTTGATGATAATCTCTTATGGAAAATAAAAACGACATGTTTAATAAAACACCGAAGAGCGGGAAACCTAAGATGTTCCGCTTTAATTTGTATTGGATGTACGGGTTGATCTTCATCATGCTTGTTGCCCTATACATGACAAATGATTCTTCGGGAACGAAAGAGCTAGGCTGGACAGAGTTCCAGAAACTAGCGCAGGAAAACGTATTCGATAAAATGACAGTCTACAACAAGAAGAACTTGGTGGAGGCTACAGTGAAAAATGGAAAGACAGAACAGGTCTTTGGGAATATGGACGTTTCTAAAATCGGGGTTTCTCCGAAAGTATACGTAAAGATCCCGTCAGCCGACAAGTTTTCCGATTTCTATGACAAAGCGGTAGCCGATAGTCATATCGATACACAAGTCCGGTTCGAGGAAGGCGATGACGCTATCTGGAATTTCTTGGTTTCATTCGGCCCGATTATCTTATTGATCGGTGTATGGATGTTCTTGATGAGACGTATGTCCGGTGGTACCGGCGCAGGTCCGGGTGGCGTGTTCAGCGTTGGTAAGGCAAAAGCTCAGCTTTTTGATAAAGATAATGACCGTAAGGTGACATTCAAGGATGTCGCCGGATTGGCGGAAGCGAAACAAGAGGTAGAGGAAATCGTCTCTTTCTTAAAGAATCCGGAAAAATATACCGAATTAGGAGGTAAGATACCCAAAGGTGCATTATTGGTAGGCCCTCCGGGAACCGGTAAGACATTATTGGCGAAGGCTGTTGCCGGAGAAGCTAATGTGCCGTTTTTCTCCTTGTCTGGTTCTGATTTCGTGGAGATGTTTGTCGGTGTAGGCGCCTCCCGTGTGCGTGACTTATTCCGCCAAGCGAAGGAAAAATCTCCTTGCATCGTCTTTATTGATGAGATCGATGCGGTAGGTCGTGCCCGTGGGAAGAACGCGAATATGAATAGCAACGATGAGCGTGAGAACACGTTGAACCAGTTGTTGACCGAAATGGATGGTTTCGGCTCTAACAGTGGTGTTATTATCTTAGCCGCTACAAACCGTGCGGACATTTTGGATAAAGCGTTGTTGCGTGCCGGACGTTTTGACCGACAAATCCATGTTGAATTACCGGATTTGAATGAACGTAAAGAGATATTCGGGGTGCATTTGCGTCCGATCAAGATAGATGAAAGCGTAGATGCTGAGTTCCTAGCAAGGCAGACTCCGGGCTTCTCGGGTGCTGATATCGCTAATGTTTGTAATGAAGCCGCTTTGATCGCCGCCCGTAACGGAAAGAAATTCGTACAGAAAGAAGACTTCATGAATGCGGTAGACCGCATTGTCGGTGGTCTTGAAAAACGTTCAAAGATCACGACGGAGGAAGAACGTAAATGTATCGCGAACCATGAGGCCGGTCACGCTACGTTAAGTTGGTTGTTGGAACATGCCAATCCGCTGGTTAAGGTGACAATCGTTCCCCGTGGTAAGGCATTAGGTGCGGCATGGTATTTGCCGGAAGAGAGACAGATCACCACCCGCGAGCAATTGCAGGACGAGATGTGCGCTACTTTAGGAGGACGTGCCGCAGAGGAATTAGTCTTGGGAAAAATATCCACAGGCGCATCCAACGATTTGGAACGTGTCACGAAACAAGCATATGCGATGGTCGTTTACTTCGGTATGAGCGATAAACTTCCAAACTTGAACTATTACGACTCCACCGGACAGGATTGGGGATTCACCAAGCCTTATAGTGAGGAGACCGCGAAATTGATCGATACGGAAGTACAGAAGATCATCAATGAGCAATACGACAGGGCAAAACGGATATTATCCGAGAATAAGGAAGGACATAGTAAACTTGCGCAGGTATTATTGGATCGTGAGGTAATCTACTCGGAAGATGTAGAGCATATCTTCGGGAAACGCACCTGGATCTCCCGTTCCCAAGAGATTCTGGAGTTGCAGGAAAAGGCTAACGGAAAGAACAAGGAGAATGCGGATAAGGAGGCGAAAGCGGACGCAACAATGGAAAACGTAACCGATACTCCTACCGAAGAAAACAAGACAGGGAAAATAGCTTGACCAAAGTCAAGACATTCATAACAAGTAAGGCTGGGGCGTATCTTTGATCAAAAGTTACTATCCAGCCTTCCTTATTGCTGTATTATCAATTTATTAGTTATATTTGCAGCCAAAATTACAAACAAGCAAAAACACTATTGTTTTGAAAAATCTGATTACACGTGCATTGACTGGCATTATTTTCGTCGCAGTATTGGTCGGTGCGATCTATTTCCACTCCTATTATTTTCTTACGGTATTTGGACTCATTACCGGACTTTCTCTATGGGAGTTCTACGGATTGGTCAAACATTATGAGAATGCCGCCATCAAACGATTTGTCAGTTCCTTGGGGGGAGCCTACCTCTTCGCCGCCACATTCGGTTACGCCAATGGCTTGGTTGGAGGCAATATATTTCTCCCCTATCTTTTATTCTTAATGTATACCATGATCACCGAGCTTTACGATAAAGCCAGTAATCCAATCAATAACTGGGCATTGACCTTATTCGGTCAAATCTATTGCGCAGGCTCTTTCTCTCTGCTAAACTTTATTACATCGGTACCTAATACGCCGGGCGAGATCGTACATATCCCCTATTTTGCCTTGGCTATTTTCGTTTTCGTATGGGTAAATGATACGGGAGCTTATCTAGTGGGATCTATGCTTGGAAAAAGAAGATTGTTCGAACGTATCTCTCCCAAGAAGTCCTGGGAAGGTTTTTACGGAGGGTTGGCATTCGTATTAATAACCTCCCAAATATTCGCTTGGTTCATGCCGGCCACGAACTGGTACACATGGCTTGGATTAGCCGGCACGATCGTAGTATTCGGAACTTGGGGCGACTTGATCGAATCTTTGATGAAACGTACGTTAGGCGTGAAAGATTCCGGGCATGTATTACCCGGACATGGAGGCATGCTGGATCGCTTCGATAGCGTAATGATGGCTATACCGGCCGCTTATATCTATATCGAGTTATTTATTCGAAATTAAATGTCAGGATCACCATACGGGATGTAGCTTTCGATAAGGCATCCGTATATTTGATATTTGCTTGATCTACCAAGTCCGGACGATCTTTCTCCAATAGGTTAACCAATCCGAAACAGAATTTCAGCTCCGGGCATAACTTAAAGTAGGGTAGATAGATATCACATCCCAAGCCAAACTCAAATCCGAAGTCCGTGCTTTTCAATAGAATCGGATTACCTTTCTTACGGCCTATATCCACGGAGCCATAGATACCGCCGATCAAATAAGGACGATAATTATTCAAGCGTAAAGCCGTATATTTAACGTCTAAGGGGAAATTCAGATAACTGGAACGAACGTTCGTGATGAATTCCTCTCCCGTAGCCTGTTCCCGAAACTTAAATTTCTTATCTCCGAAATGGATAGAAGGCGTGAAACGTAAATTGAAATAAGGATTCATATACATATCTCCGATCACCCCGACACTAAAGCCGGGTGAGTAAGAAGGAATCTCCGCAAACCAAGTCTCTCCATTGGTCATGACACCGGTATGGGTCAATAACAAATCCTGCGAGTGAATACCCACATGAAACCCCAGATGAAGCCATTTCAAATCAGCGTACGGCTGATTCCTCACCCTTTCCTTTTGAGCCATGGCTCCCATGGTAGCCAAGCTTACCACATATAATATAAGTAATAATCGTCTCAAATCTCAACCTATTTTGTTTAATAACGAAAACCCGACAAAGATATTGCAAAAAAGAAGATTTTTGAAGAAAATAAGCCAGTAGATATTTTTTAAATAGAAAGAAAGCTATATTTTTGCACCTACTAATAGTTATCAATTTAAACGTTTAAAAAAATGGCTTACGTAATTAGCGATGATTGTATTGCATGCGGAACTTGTATTGATGAGTGTCCGGTAGGAGCAATTTCAGAAGGTGATAAATACAGCATCAACCCTGAAATGTGTACAGATTGTGGAACTTGCGCTGACGCATGTCCTACAGAGGCTATCCACCCGGCTGAATAATTCGCAGCAAAGAATAGGATTTTCCTTTGCGGAAAGCTCCTAACACATAACGGGCTGTTTCTCTCTATGAGTAAAACAGCCCGTTATCTTTTTCTCTTCGTGTTATATTAAAACTCAATATCTAACTTTATATCACCGGAAGCCATATCCTCCTCTGGGGAATCGCCATGAATCGTTTCCTCCTCTTCAGGTTCCACCACGTCTTCCGCGGATTTCTTCAGATTTGAGTTCTTGATATAACTGATTACATCTTGCATTCCCTCCATGAACTTCTCAAAGTCCTCCTTATAAAGGAAAATCTTATGCTTCTCAAATGAGATTTGCAAACCATCCTTTGATTGAATTTTCTTACTTTCCGTAACGGCAACGAATAGGTCATCTTTCAAATTCCTCTTCACATCCAGATAATAAATCCGTTTTCCCGCTTTAATGGCTTTAGAGTATAGAATCTCCCTGTCGCCACCTTCAACATGTTTTTTATTCCTTGATTCTTCCATGACAGCTAACATTCGTTAAAAACCCACCCACTTTATAGAACTTGCTTCAAATATGTGCATTTTTTTTTAATTAGCAACTATTTTAACGATCGAAAATACGCCCATTGAGGCTAAATTTGTAAAATATCATCTAACACATATAAAATTAAGTAAATCCGGATTCTTTTATGGAAAAAACAACTACCTTTGCAGCCTAATTTATAATAAGAAGTTCCTTCAAACGATGATCAACAGAATTTTAATCCGCATTAAAGTTTTACAGATAGTATACTCTTACTATCAAAACGGAAACGGTGACCTCAAAGTTGCGGAAAACGAATTGCTTTTCAGCCTTCAGAAGTCATATGACTTATATTATTATTTCTTACTCCTAATTATCGAAGTTACCAACCTGCAAAGAAGGATCCTTGACACCCGGAAGTGCAAATACATGCCTACCGACGAGGAGTTAAACCCGAATACACGCTTCATAGACAATCGTTTCGTCGCTCAATTAGCGGAAAACGATACGTTGAAAAAGTATGTAGACGAGCAAGGTCTCTCATGGAGCAACGACGAGGAGTTCATTAAGAACGTATTGGATACGATCCTAAGTTCTGAGATTTACGCCGAATACTTGAAAAACGAAGAAGACTCGTACGAGACGGATCGTGAGTTCTGGCGCCAGATCTTCAAGAAAATAATCTGTGGAAACGAGATGATAGAGGAATATCTGGAAGATAAAAGCATCTACTGGAATGACGATATCGAGATCGTAGAGACTTTCGCCTTGAAGACTATCAAGAAATTCGAGGAGAAGAAAGGTAGCAAACAAGCCTTATTGCCAATGTTCAAGGATTTGGAAGACAAGGCTTTCGCAATCAAGTTATTCCGTCAAAGTTTGTTGAAAGGTAAGGAATATCGTGAACGCATCGACAAACATATGAAGAATTGGGAAACCGAACGTATCGCCAATATGGACTTGATCATCATGCAAGTCGCCTTAGCCGAGATTTTATCGTTCCCGACCATTCCCATCAACGTTACCTTAAATGAATATATCGATGCCGCAAAGTATTATAGTACACCTAAAAGCGGAACATTCATTAACGGAATTCTGGATTCAATAGTCAACGAATTAAAAAAAGAGAAGTTATTGCTCAAAGATTAATTATTATCATTACATTTGTGCATATCATTATTGATATTAACTTGTAAAACGATTATTATAGTATGAACTTACTCAGTATTTTACTTCAAACTCCAGCTGGAGGAAGTCAGTGGTCCGGTATTTTGATGATGGTAGTTATCGTAGCTATCTTCTATTTCTTCATGATCCGTCCGCAACAAAAGAAACAAAAAGAAATCCAGAAATCACGTGAGGCGTTGAAAACAGGCGATAAAGTGATTACCGCCGGAGGTATCTATGGAAAGATCAAAGAGATCGGTGATACTTATATGCTAATCGAGGTAGCGGATGGAGTACGTATCCGTGTAGATAAAACTTCTATTTTCGCTTCAGCGGAAGACGCTCAGCAGCAGAAATAATCTAACTACAGAATATGTCACGACTTGAGAACATACAAAATTCCTTCAAGTCTATCCAAGCAAAGACTAAGGCTTTTTTCCACGGAGACAGATGGAAAGAGGTCTTGGTCTTTTTCTTTTTCGCCCTTTTGGCTTTCGGTTTCTGGCTACTCCAAAGCTTGCAGCAGGAATATGAGATAGAACTTGTTTTTCCGGTTAAGTATAAGAACGTACCTGCCGATATAGCGTTTAATGCCCCTGAGGTGGAAACGATTACCGCAAAGGTAAAAGACAAGGGTAGCGTTTTACTCAACTATACTTTTGGAAGATCGTTTGCTCCGATTGAAGTGAACATGAAGAATACGAAGGAGAAAAATGGTTCGGTTCAAGTAAGTAAAAGGCAGATCGAGAACGATATTCAAAAACAATTGATAGCCACTACGGCATTACAAAGTTTTGATCCGCAACAAATAGATATGGATTTCAGTCAGCGGGTCCATAAGGAAATACCGGTCGTCTTTAATGGCGATATTCATCTGGAAGCCGGCTTTCAACTATCCGGGGATATCCGAATCACCCCTCAAAAGATCAACGCTTATGCCACCGCGGCGATCTTGGATACACTGACCTCGGTTAAGACGGTCTTCACCGAGGTTAAAAAGGCGAATAAAAACATTACGAGAACCGTACAACTGATCAAGGTAGACGGCGTTAACTTCGATCCGGAAAGTGTATCCATCACGATTCCGATAGAGGAGTACACGGAGAAGACATTGGAAATACCTGTCTCTTGCAGTCATATACCGCCACATTATACGGTACGTATGTTTCCGGCGGTCGTAAAAGTGACTTGCAGTGTGCCCTTGTCCCGATTCAAAGGACTTTCGGAAGATATGTTCTCGATTCATATACCTTTTGAGGATCTGGAGCAAAACGTATCTGGTACCCTACCCGTCAAACTCACCAAGAAACCAGACTGGGTGCATACGGCAATCTTATTGCCAGATAAGGTAGAATTTATTTTGGAACACAACAATAAGCATGATTAAAATAGGTATTACAGGAGGGATCGGGAGCGGCAAATCCGTCGTAGCCTCTTTATTAGCGTTATCCGGTGTACCCGTATACATAGCGGACGAGGAAAGTAAATGGCTGACAAATAACTCCCCGGTTATCCGTGAGAAATTAACAGCCCTTTTCGGTCCGGAGATTTATACGAATGAGGGATTGAACAAGAAACTTCTAGCCTCCCACATCTTTAATAATCCGGAACAATTACAACAGGTCAACCAGATCATTCATCCTGAGGTAAACCGTCATTTCTCGGCTTGGGTAGAGAGACAGACTTCCCCTTTATGTGCCATCGAATCCGCCATATTATTCGAATCCGGTTTCTACAAAGTGGTAGACATAAGCTTGATGGTCTATGCCCCAAGAGAACTCCGCATCGAAAGAGCCTTGGGGAGGGACTCAGCCTCGAGAGAAGAAATCGAACGCAGAATCAACAGCCAAATGTCGGACGAGGAAAAGAAAGATCGCTCCGATTACGTTATCTATAATGACAACAGACAGGCCCTTATACCGCAAGTAGGCAAACTGTTATGTTGGCTTCAATCCCAATAATCACCGATAGCGGGACGAGTGGCTTTTACAGTATCTTACCTTCATCATCCAATGAACCTAAGATACTTCGTCAACGAACCTAAGATACTTTGTCGATGCACCTAAGATACTTCTCCAACGAAGTTAACTGTCCTCATGACGGAAGAATTCCACTTTTTCTTATTACCTTTGCCACCTCGAAGTTTAACACTAATAGAAAATAAAAACATTATGTTGAAGACTATTTTGTCTATTTCGGGAAAACCCGGTCTGTATAAACTGGTTTCCCATGGAAAAAACATGTTGATCGTTGAATCGCTGACTGATAACAAGAGAGTACCCGCATACGCAAAAGATAAAGTAATCTCATTAGGCGATATCGCAATCTATACGGATGAAACAGAAGTGCCTTTGCATGAGGTATTGACTAGCGTAAAGAATAAAGAAGAGGGAAAAGCCGCCTCTTTAGTACCTTCTAAAGCCACGACGGACCAATTGCGTGCGTACTTTGCCGAGGTATTGCCTAGCTATGATCGTGAGCGTGTTTATCCGAGCGACATCAAGAAACTACTCTCTTGGTATAACATCTTGATCAACGCAGGCATCACTGACTTCACCCCGGAAGATGCTCCGGCAGAAAAGGAAGCTGCTGAAAAAGAAGCTGAATAACAGCATACGACATAAAGATTAAAGAAAGGACCGTTCGATACCCATCGTCCGGTCCTTTTTTTATATTGCCACATTAACCAACAAGAGCACTTATGCAAAAATAGTCCATTATTTTAGGCTAAACCTCACATTGTCTAGGGCGGGTAACTCCTCTATCTTTGCCAACAAATAATTCACTCTATTGACCTCATAAAATAAAGAGCAAAGATGGAAAGCACCAAGTATTATCTCGGTCTGGACGTTGGCGGTACCAATATGGTCGCTGGCGTAGTAGATGAGAATCACCAGATTATCGCAAAGGAGAGTATACCGACACAAGCCGGACGCACGATCGAGGAGATCACCACCGACATGGCGGAAGTCAGCAAAAAAGCGGTTCTCAAAGCAGGCTTGCAAATGGAAGACATCTCTTCTTGGGGCATCGGCATGCCCAGTTACGTAAATCCAAAGACGAACCTTTTGGTACATGCCAATTGTTTCGGATGGAAGAATGTCCCCATCTACGACTATTTAAAGAAGCATATCTCATTGCCTACTTATATAGCCAACGACGCCAATTGCGCGACCTATGGAGAGGTCTTGGCCGGATCGGCCAGCCAATATACCGACGCCATCATGCTAACGCTAGGAACGGGAGTCGGAGGCGGAATTATCATGGGTAAGAAGATTTATTCCGGATCCGATAATATGGGAGCCGAACTCGGACATACCAAATTGGTATACAATGGCGAACGCTGCACATGCGGGCAAAAAGGTTGTTTGGAAGCTTATTGCTCATCCACCGCATTAATCCGTATCATGAAAGAGACCTTACAAAAGAATAAGGACACCTTGATATGGAAACTTTGCGGCGAAGACGAAAATAAAGTCAATGGAGAGATTCTTTTCGAGGCCGCTAGACAAGGGGATTCCCTCGCTAAACAGATCGTCGATGACTATATCAGTAGACTGGCCGCCGGAATCTCCACGTTCATAACCATCTTCCGTCCGCAAGTAATCATCTTAGGGGGTGGTATCGCACATGCAGGTGACCTGCTGTTGAAACCTTTAAACGAGAAACTACATACTTGTACCTTCGCCGCCGAGGAAATAGGTATCCCTCAAGTTATCCGTGCGGAATTAGGAAATGACGCCGGAATAATCGGCGCCGCGCTTTTAGAGAAAACGATGTAACGAAAAAAAATATGAAAACAAATAAGAAAGAACTTTTAGATTCATTCAAGGGAGGACTGATCGTATCCTGTCAAGTACAACACGATGATCCGACTTTTTCAGTAGACTTTGTCGTAAAAATGGCAAAAGCCGCCCAATGGGGAGGAGCCGTGGGTATCCGTGCCAACGACCCAGAGCAGATCAAGGCGATCAAAAAAGAGGTGGATTTGCCGGTAATCGGGCTTTGGAAAATCTGGCACGATGATACGGACGTATTTATCACTCCCACCCTAGAGGCCGCTAAAGCGGTATGGGAAGCCGGAGCCGAGATTATCGCCTTGGACTGTACGAGCCAAATCACTCATGAAGGCCACCCGGCATACGAACTGCTACCGATCTTGAAAAAGGAAATTCCGGAAGCGATCATCTTCGCCGACGTATCCAATTATGAGGAAGCCGTACGTGCCGTAGAAATGGGAGCCGATATCGTTGGCCCTACCTTATATGGGTATACGGAAGCTACCAAACATATCGAGCAACCGGATTTACGGGAGTTCGCCCGTATGTGCCGTGACTTCAAGGGCAAGGCCTACGTCATTATGGAGGGGCATATCTACTCGCCGGAAGATGCCATGAAATGTATCTTCCTCGGAGCTCACTCCGTAGTAGTAGGTAGCGCGATCACCCGTCCGCACTTGATCACGAAACGTTTTACAGACTTACTAACCGGTTACCAAAATAACTGGCGGGAAGCCGAAAGAAGCAAACATTAATAGTCATATGGCAAATTTCAATGTAGAAGGGGCGCAAAACGTAGAGATCAGCAAGAAAATACCTTGCGAGAAACCTCTGATCGTACAACTGGAGATCATGGAGCGGTATACGGCAGTCCATAAAGCCTGTGCCGCCCTACCCAAAGAGATACGTGAAGTGGAATGCCTGAAAGTTTTATACCCCACGCTATTTCGCAAGATCACGGATCAAGACTTGATCGCCGGACGTACGGACTTCCTACCCATCGGGTTCGGATGCGTAACCTCATTAGGGGGTGTCGGGCATTATTGCGTATTCAAGAAACTCCGTGCCTTCCAGCAACAACTGGATGAAACTGAACGAAAACGGGTGGATACGTTATATGATTATTGGTTGGATCACGATTTAAAGACCCAATTCAACAAGGAGGTCCTCACCGAGGATACATTGGGTATGTTCATCGACTGCGAATACCCGATGATCGCTACCGCACGTCTATCCGGAATGATGCTGGATTACCCGAAACTATTGGATAAGGGCATCGGTGGCCTTCGCTCTGATTTACAGGAGAAACTCAAAGAGCAACCCGATAATAACTTTTACAAAGCAGGCATCCAATGTCTGGATATTTTTGTAGATTGTGCTTCTCATCTCCAGCAAGACGCTAGAGAGCAAATGGCTTCAGCCAACATGAAAAGGCAAAAAGAATTAGAGCGTATCTGCCAAGCCCTAGAGAACATCAAGGAGAAGAAACCCGGTACGTTCCATGAAGCGATGCAGTTATTCTGGTTATTCGCTTTGTTGGCCGGTGTTATAAACTACGGTCGTCTGGATGATTATCTAGGCCCTTATTTAGTAGCCGATCTCAAGTCCGGGCGATTGACCGACGAAGAGGCATACCGATATATCCACTCGCTTTGGACCATGATTGAAAATCGCCGTACAACCGTAAACGGACGTATCATCGTAGGCGGTAAAGGACGCAAGCACCCGAAAGAGGCCGACGTATTCCTGCATATCGCCATGAAAGTAGCGAAAAATTGCAGGTATGTAGAGCCGCAATTCACCTTGCGTTTCGATAAAGATACCTCCGAGGAAATCTGGGACGAAGCGTTGGACGCTTTGGGTGCGGGAGCTACTTACCCGACCCTTTACAATGACGACGTAAACGTCCCGGCCGTCATGTACGGAATGCGTGTAGACGAGAAAGCAGCGGAACAATACGTGCCTTTCGGGTGTACCGAGTTCGTGATACAAGGACAAAGTACGGGTACGCCCAACATCTGCATCAATTTACTAAAACTACTTACAATTTATATGAATGATGGTATCGACCCGATTGACGGTAAACGTAAATCCGGGCCGGTACCTCTAAAGAAATTAGAGGAGTATCAGACATTCGAGGAATTCTATGACGGTTACAAGGCTTTACTCGATTATTATCTGGATCTGTCTGTCAAAGCCCAATACCATTCGTATGAGGTGATGAACCAGCACGTAAGTTTCTTGTTTACCAGCCTATTGACCGATGATTGCATCGCACGGGGAAAAGCGCTTTTGGACGGAGGCGTACGTTATCTAGGCGGGACAAACGAGACGTATGGCAATATCAACACTTCCGATTCCCTATGGGTAATCCGGGATCTGGTATTCAATCAAAAAAAATACACGTTACGGCAATTAAATGATGCCATGCTAGCTAATTTTAACGGCTATGAGGCTTTACGAAAAGATTGCCTAAACTGTGATAAATATGGTAACGACCTTGAGACTGCCGATACGATGGCCAACGATTTGTACGAGTTCGTAGCGAAAGGCGTACGCGATCGCGGTATCGCCATCGGTATGCAATACTTCTTGATCGTTATCAGCAATAATCAATTAAACACGGAATGGGGAAACCGGACCGCCGCCTCACCCGACGGACGATTATCGTACATGTATATGAATCCTGCCAATAATCCGCAAGGGGGAGCGAATAAAAGCGGCCCCACGGCCATGCTGAATTCCTTGGCGAAGTTCGACGCCAAGTATCATGGAGGCTCGGTACAAAACATTAAGTTTTCTCCTTCCATGTTCAACGAGAACAGGGCTGTCATCAAGAGCCTGTTCAAGACTTATTTTGCGAAAGGGGGTTGCCATTTGATGGTGACTGTAGTAGATAAGGGAGTTTTAGAAGACGCGGTAGAGCACCCGGAAAATTACCCGGACCTAATCGTCCGGGTAAGCGGGTTCTCCGCGGTATTCGTCGATTTATCTCCCAATATTCAACAGGAACTTTTAAGCAGGGTATTATATGATGAATAAATATAAGGTTAGCGAGAATAGGTTATCAATCATGGAGATCGAACGGTTCGCCGTTCACGACGGCCCGGGCATCCGGACCGTCGTTTTCCTTCAAGGTTGTCCCCTACATTGTCCATGGTGCTCCAATCCGGAATCCCAGAAAAGGAAACCGCA
This sequence comes from Parabacteroides sp. CAG:2, assembly GCF_000436315.1. Lineage (NCBI taxonomy): Bacteria > Pseudomonadati > Bacteroidota > Bacteroidia > Bacteroidales > Tannerellaceae > Parabacteroides > Parabacteroides sp. CAG:2. Next base: position 24,484 of record NZ_FR885271.1, read on the forward strand.
TCTGCTCCATATCAAGAATAAATGTATCGGATGCGGACGTTGCGAGGCGATTTGTCCACGGGGCAATATCTCCATCCAAGACCATTTTCCGGTGTTTAATCGTCAGGCCTGTGTAGCCTGCAAGGCTTGCGAGCGTATATGCCCGCAGAACGCTATTAAGTTTGTCGGTGAATCAATTACCTCATCCGAGGTTATGGAAATCCTTTTACGTGACCGGGATTATTACCTGAATTCCGGTGGAGGGGTTACGTTTTCCGGAGGGGAAGCTTTCACGCAATTCGAGGGATTGATGGATTTGCTGATCCAATGCAAGAACGAGAAACTGCATACCTCCGTAGAGACTTGTGGGCAAGTGAATCTTGATAAGATAAAGCAAGCGCTTCCGCTTATCGATTTGTTCTTGTTCGATATCAAACATACGGACAAGGATTTACTTCAGAAAGAAACCGGAGCGAACTTGGATACGATCCTCACGAATTTACGGTATATATCCAGTAAGAGCGCTAATAAAGTAACGATCCGTGTACCGGTAATCCCCGGTTTCAATTTCAATGAGAATACGCTTCGGGAAATATTCATGCTGGCGAAAGAGAATCGTATCAAATGCGTACACCTGCTTCCCTACCATACATTGGGAAAAGATAAATACGAGCAATTAGGTCTCACCTATCCTTATCCCTGCGAGCAAATGCTAGCCAAAGAAGAGCTGTTCCCCTTTAAGGAGATGGGGGAAATAATGGGTTTGGAAATACGAATCGGAGGATAAACTCCTCCCAATAAAATAGTATCTTCGCGCAAATCATCGTTTTATAAATCTTAGTAAGAGACATATGAAAACAGAAAAAGAGAAAGCGGCGGAAGGTCTATTATACAATGCGAATCATGATAGTGAGCTTCAAGATGAGATGAAAAGAGCGAAATGCGTCCTTTTCAAATACAACCAATTGCCCCCCGACCAAGAGGAAGAAAAAGATCGGATTCTAACCTCTTTTCTAGGCAAGAAAGGGAAGAACACCGTTATCCTATCCCCTTTCCAATGCGATTATGGCTATAATATCGAGATTGGGGATAATTTCTTCGCCAACGTGAATCTCGTTATCTTGGATGGAGCGAAAGTTCGTATCGGCAATAACGCATTCATCGCCCCGAACGTAGGCATCTATACCGCCGGCCACCCTTTTGACGTAAAGCAACGTAATGAGGGTTTGGAATACGCTTTTCCCGTGACCATCGGCGATAACGTATGGATCGGTGCGCAAGCCTGTATCCTTCCGGGGGTGACCATTGGCGATAACACGGTAATCGCCGGAGGTAGTGTCGTAACCAAAGATATTCCGGCCAATGTTATAGCTGCCGGCAATCCCTGCCGTGTAATCCGGGAAATAACGGAAGCCGACCGGAATAAATACCGCCAGCCCTAAGCTCCCGTTTAGGGTATCCCTAAGCCCTCGTTTAGGGCAGCCCTAAATTCCCGTTTAGGTTCATCGTAAATATCTCACTTCGGTAACGAGTGCCGGTAATCCTTGGGTGATGTCCCTACTATCTTCTTAAAGATACGGCTGAAATAGTAGGGATCGTCAAAGCCCAGTTTCAAGGCGACTTGATTGATCTTCATATTCGTATGTAATAATAGCTGGCAAGCCCGGTCTATTTTCATATGCAAGAAATAATTCATCGGAGCATAACCGGTTTCCTTGAAGAAAAGCCTGTACATATAAGATTCCGAATAGCCGAAATGAGAGGCCAATTCCTTTAATGTCAATTTATTTTCCAGATTCTCCGTCATGAAGTGGGTCGCCAAACTAATAAAGAACGTATTCTCCGCCTTGCTTTTGGAGAATTTAGCCTCCCTATACGTCTTCACATAGAGGAAAGAGGCGATCAAATGATTGAAACTTAAATTGACGTAATTAACCGTAGCCTCATCCGTCCCACTCTCCAACACATTCAATAGTTCATCAAAAAAAGCGATACGATCGCCGATACGGGAATTATCATCCATGTCGATCGGGATCACCCCTTGCAGTTGATCGCTGATATACTTCGCCTTTTTCCCTTTAAAATGTGCCCAATAAATATACCAAGGATCATGCTCACTCGAACCATATTGATGGGGCTTCTCTGCCGGGAGGATGAAAAAATGATTCTCGGGTACGACATATCGTTTTCCATCCAACACGTACCACCCTTCCCCTTTCGTGCAATAAATTAAAAGATACTCTCCACAACCGGACGCACGATCAATATAATGGTTTTCCGCCTTCGGAAAATACCCCATAGAGTGTACGACCAAGTCCGCGACCAACGGGTTGTTCAACGCTTGTTCTATAATGTAGAAAGGATAGACAATCAACCGCTGACCGGAAAAACCATGCTTTATTTTCGCCATAAACCAAAACTTTTAGATGGTTACTGAATAACGCAAAGATAATCCATTTTTTTTAGCTAGATACTCTATTATCCAAATCCTTTATGTGCAGTATTTTTGCCAATGAACAAATAAACCATATCAAATGGCGTTATCATAAGGAGATAATCAAACTAAATATTCTAACAGATGAAAAAGATCGTATCTATTTTTCTAGTAACCATTTACGGGATGTGTATGGTTGCATGTGGAAGTCGTTCCTCATCCACGGAAGTAAAAGATAATGTATTGACTGAGGAAGAAAAAGCGGAAGGCTATACCTTGTTATTCAATGGCAAGGATTTTACCGGTTGGAAAATGTTCAACGGGGGTGATGTCAAGGGATGGCAGGTAGAAGACGGGGTGATCGTCGGCTACGGAAACGGTGGTGACGTGATAGCAGATACTACGATCAAGGTAAGTACCGATATCGTTACCGTTAAGAATTACCATAATTTCCAGATCAAATGGGACTGGAAAATCGGAGCGCAAGGAAACTCCGGATTCTTATATCACGTACAAGAAGGACCTAAGTACAAAGCTCCTTTTGAAACCGGCCCGGAATACCAGTTGATCGATGACGATAACTATCCTTGGGTCAGCGAGACCGGAAAAGAGGGATTGGAAGACTGGCAGAAAACGGGTTGCAACTACGCTATGTATGTACCGGAAACCAAACAGGTGAACCCTCCGGGAGAATGGAACTCCTCTATGGTACTTTACAAGGATGGATATGTTGAGCACTGGCTGAACGGAGAAAAACTATTCTCTTTCCAAGAAGGGTCCGAAGATTGGAAGATGCGTCGTTATAGCGGTAAATGGGAAGCTTTCCCCGATTACGGTATCTCTACCACCGGTAAACTTTGTTTTCAGGACCATGGAAGTAAAGTATATTTCAAGAATGTGAAGATTAAGGATTTAGACTAATTGTATTAAGAAATCAATGCCATGAATAGAAAAGAATTCTTTAAAGTATCGGCCGCGGCAAGTCTCGCGTCACTACTATCACCCCTTTCCGCCTATGCGGAGAAATTCGAATCGGAAGGTAAAAAGGTGAAAGTAGCCGTTATCGGTTGCGGAAGTGTATCTACCCAATATTTTCCCCATATATCGAAATGCCCGTATGTAGAAATCGTGGCTTGTTGCGATATCAAACCGGATCGTGCTCAAAAGGCTGCCAAGCAATATAATATACCTAAATGGTACAAGCATATCGATGATATGCTTAGTGGTTCCAAGTTCGACTTGATGCTTACATTGACCGATATGCAGGTTCACGGAGAGTTAAACCGTAAGGCTTTGATGGCGGGAAGAAATGTCTGGAGCGAGAAACCTTTGGCGAATTCCTATAAGGAAGGCAAAGAATTATACGATCTCGCTACTAGCAAGGGGCTTCGTATCTGGGGTGCGCCTGCCGTTGTAAACAGTCCTCAATTTGCCTTTATGGCCGAACAAATCAATAAAGGAACCCTAGGTAATCTGGCATGCGCGCACGGACATTACGGACATGAAGGTCCTTCTTGGTCCGCTTTCTTCTACGAACCGCTAGGTGGCAGTATGCCCGACTTAGGAGTCTATAACATCGCTACCCTAACCGGATTATTGGGACCGGCTAAATCCGTTGTTGCCATGACTACAATCGTAACCCCGGAGAGAACCGTAGACGATAAGGGCAAGATCAAAGTTCGAGAAGAAGATAATGCCATGATTATCATGGAACACGAAAAGGGAGTCCTTTCTCATATCGAGTGTGGTTTCAACTATTTCGATCCATACGGACATTTAGGTAAAGGACAGGAGAAAGCGACGATCTCCTTATACGGTTCCCACGGCAATATGCATATGGTAGGTTACGACTGGGCACCGAACGGGGTGGACTTATCGACGATGGATCATCCGGTACCCCAGCGTTTCGTTCCGGACACCAATGGCTATGTTTGGCAAGAAGGTGCTTCCGATATCAGCAAACACATGGCATTAAACACGGAACCACGTATAAATGTCGAGCATGCGTTACACGTATTAGAGATTATCGAGGCCGCCCGAAAATCACAAGCTACAGGTCAACGCATCCAGCTTGTATCGAAGTTTCCTTGGCCGATGGTAAAATAAATTAAGAAGTCTTAGTAGTGAAAAGAACGGGACATTTAATATATTTGTTCCTGTAAATACCAGAGAAACATGAGGAAGATAAGTGAAATTTTATGCTGCGTAGCCATACTTTGTTGTGCATTGAGCGCATGTAGCGACAAGCCGGCAACGGTAAAAGTCAGTAGTTTCAATATTTGGTTGAATACCCTAGGGGGAAAGCTTCCCCCTAGCCAGACAGCGAAAGTGATCGAGGCTAGCCAGACGGATATCGTAGGAATCCAAGAAGGGCATATCTATGAAGAAGACGGCATCAAGCACGATCATGTACCGGAAATCGCGGAATCCCTAGGTTTCCACCTTTTCAACCAAGGGGAGGGACATTATATCTTATCTCGTTATCCGGTCGTCGACAGTACGGCTTCCCGCTACGGGGTGAAGATACAGGTAGGCAAAGACAAATTCTGCTGGATGTTTAATTGCCATCTATATTATATCCCGTATCAGCCTTATCAATTGAATGGGATTCCTTATGGCGATTATCCGTTTATCGATACCGAGGAGGAAGCTGTCCGGTTCGCCAACGAGGCCCGGCGTGAAGAAGTAACTCGTTATCAAAAGGATATACAGCAAGTCATGAAAGAAGGTTATCCTGTCTTTTTAACAGGAGATTTTAATGAGCCTTCTTTCTTGGACTGGACACAACGGGCTGCCGATGCCGGTATCCACAAGATCAAGGTGGAGTGGCCGGCAACCAAGGCTTTCTCTGAGATCGGGATGAACGACTCCTACCGGACAATCCATCCGGACGAGGTCTCCACACCCGGCTATACATGGACTCCCGTTCCTAGCGAACAAGAAATACTAGACCGTCTGGATTTCGTACTATATTCCGGATGTAAGGTAACAGACTCATTTATCACAGGCGAAAGCGAGGCCACCTCGGACGTGGTAGTCTCCCCTTACCCTTCAGATCATAGAATGGTAACCTCCTGTTTCAATTTCTAACAGCAACTACTAAAAAACAAATTATACAACATGGAATCAAGAAGAGATTTTCTGAAAAAAGCAGCCGTAGCGGCAGCTGGTCTAACAATCGTTCCCTCTAAAACGATCGCTGGATTAGGCCATAAGGCACCAAGTGATACAATGAATATTGTCGGTATCGGTATCGGTGGTAAAGGCCACCCGAACTTGGTCGGCATGAAAACCGAGAACATCATCGGGCTTTGCGATATCGACTGGAAATACGCGAAGAACTGCTTCGAGGAATTCCCGGACGCTAAACGTTATTGGGACTGGCGGAAGATGTTCGATGAGTTGGGCGACCAGATCGACGGTGTCATGGTAGCTACTCCGGACCATACTCATGCCACGATCGCAGCCACGGCCTTGACAATGGGTAAACACGTATATTGCCAAAAGCCGCTTACCCACTCTGTTTACGAGAGCCGTTTATTGACAAAACTCGCCGCTAAATATAAGGTAGCGACCCAGATGGGTAACCAAGGGAACTCCGGCGATGGTGTCCGTCAATTATGCGAATGGATCTGGAACGGAGAGATCGGTGAAGTAAAAGAAGTACACGCATGGACCAACCGTCCGATCTGGCCGCAAGGATTACAGCGCCCAACCGAAAAACAACGTTGTCCGAAGACGATGAATTGGGACTTATTTATCGGCCCGGCCGCCATGCGTCCGTTCCATGAGATCTACACCCCTTGGAACTGGCGTGGATGGTGGGATTTCGGAACCGGAGCTTTCGGAGATATGGCTTGCCACGTACTCGACCCGGTTTACCAATCCTTGAAGTTAGGTTATCCGGATCGTGTACAAGGCCGTTCTACCCAGATCAATACGGAATCCGCTCCTCAATCGGAGGTGGTAGAATTCCGCTTCCCGGCTCGTGACAATCTTCCAAAGGTAGCCTTGCCGGAAGTGAAAGTATATTGGTACGATGGCGGTATGCTTCCTCAGCGTCCGGACTTATTACCGGATGGTGTAGATATGATGCGTGACGGTTTGGGTGGATGTATCTTCGTAGGTACTAAAGACACGTTGATCTGCGATTGCGGAGGTTTCAACTCCCGGTTATTATCCGGCCGTGTACCTCAAGTAACCCCCTATTTGCGCCGTATCCCGAACGCTACCGGATACTTTGACGGTTTCCATGAGCAAGACTGGATCCGTGCTTGTAAAGAATCGCCGGAGAACCGTGTGGAAGGAACTTCCAACTTCGCTTATTCCGGACCATTCAACGAGATGGTGCTATTGGGTGTATTAGCGATCCGTCTGCAAGGCTTGAACAAGAAATTGATGTGGGACGCCCAAAACATGCGTTTCACCAATATATCCTCTTCCGACGTATTGAAGATCGTAACCAGCGATGATTTCAAGGTGATAGACGGTCACCCCTATTTCGATACGAAATACGCGGAGTTCAATGCGCTAGAGGCTGCCAACGAATATATCAGACATACCTATCGTGAAGGCTGGAGCCTTCCGGAAATGCCGGTATAAGTATGAAACGATATATTATATTAGCACTATGTACGGTCATGTTCCTTGGACAGGCCGTACAGCTGGCGGCGCAAAAAGCGGACTGGAAGGTGGGTATACAGACTTGGACTTTCCACAATCTTACGTTGATGGAGACCTTGGATAAGACCCAACAACTGGGCATGGGGTATGCGGAGGCTTTCTTTTTCCAAGAATTGGGCGCTCCGTTCCCAAAAGAGACGTATTTAAATTACGACTTGAGCGATGATGACTGCGCTTTATTACGCCATGAGTTCAAGAAAAGGGGAATCAAGCCGATCGCCTTTGGTGTAGCCTCTTATGGGACTAACGAGGAATGGGATAAGTTCTTCGCATTCGCTCATAAAATAGGCGCGCATATCGTGACTGTCGAACCGGAGTTAAACCAGTTGGACTACATCGAATCCCTCGCCAAGAAGTACGATATGGAGGTAGCGATCCATAACCATCCGAGTCCATGCATTTACGCAAGTGCCGAGGTGGTAGAGAAAGCGCTGAAAGGCCGTTCTCCCTTGATGGGAGTATGCGCCGATATCGGCCATTGGAAACGGGTGGGTGAAGATCCGCTCAAGAATCTCCAGAAATTATCCGGACGCATCAAGGTGGCGCATTTGAAAGACCTCACCGACAAGATGGAAGACGCCACATGGGGAACCGGGATCTTACCGGTAAAAGCGTTCGTCAACGAGCTGAAGCGTCAGCATTTCAACGGGCTTATCTCCATTGAGTACGATGATTTCAAATCCGATATCCAAGAGATACGCAACAGCTTGGAATTCCTACGAAAATGCTCTAAATAGAAGTATACGCTTCCCTTAAAAACATCTATATCGGCGTAGGCCCACACGTATATACGTATAGGCTTACGCCGATACTAATATGGGCCTACACGTATATACGTATAAGCCCACACCTATATATGCCTAAAAAGTCGTTATCAGAACAAGGGATTATCCACCTTTTCTCTCAGCAACGCAAGATCTACCACCTGTTGAATATCACTCACATAATGGAACACCAAGCCTTTCAAATACTCCGGTTTGATCTCATTGATATCCTTCTCATTCTCCTTGCAAAGAATCAATTCCTTAATCCCGGCACGTTTAGCCGCCAAGATCTTCTCCTTGATACCACCTACGGGAAGCACTTTGCCACGCAGCGTAATCTCGCCCGTCATAGCCAAGTTCTTTTTCACCTTACGCTGAGTAAAGGCGGAGACAAGAGAAGTCACCATCGTTATTCCGGCACTCGGTCCGTCTTTCGGGATCGCCCCCTCCGGTACGTGGACATGCACATTCCAGTTCTCGAACAACTCCTCGTTAATATTAAACTGAGCCGCATGCGCATGGATATACTCAAGTGCCAACATGGCAGACTCTTTCATCACATCTCCCAGATTCCCGGTCAAAGTAAGCTTTGATCCCTTACCTTTACTTAAGCTCGACTCCACGAAAAGAATCTCACCACCAACAGCCGTCCAAGCTAATCCCGTAACCACGCCGGCATAGTCATTCCCTTGATATTTATCGCGGGAATATTCGACCGCCCCTAGATATTCATACAAATCCTCCGGCTTAATACTAGTCGGGATAGGCTCATCGCTAGCGACTTTACGGGCTAGCTTACGCATGATTTTGGCGATTTTCTTATCCAATTCCCGGACACCGCTCTCGCGTGTATAGGCTTCAACGATCACTTGTAAGGTTTTCTTGGGGAATTTCACGGAACCTTTCTTCAAGCCGTGTACATCCATCTGCTTAGGCACGAGATGCTTCGCTGCGATCTCTACCTTCTCCTCCATGATATAACCGCTCACCTCGATCAATTCCATACGATCCAGCAACGGCTGGGAAATCGTATTCAAATTGTTAGCGGTAGCGATAAACATTACCTTGCTTAAATCGTAATCGATATCCAGATAATTATCGTGAAACGCATTATTCTGCTCCGGGTCCAAGACCTCCAATAAAGCGGATGCCGGATCCCCCTTGAAATCATTCGTGATCTTATCGATCTCATCTAAGATAAAGACAGGGTTCGATGTTCCCGCCTTCTGTATATTCTGGATGATACGTCCGCACATAGCACCGATATAGGTACGACGATGTCCGCGAATCTCGGCCTCATCGTGCAATCCACCTAAAGAGACACGTACATATTTACGGCGCAAAGCCTCTGCGATGGAACGCCCCAATGAAGTCTTGCCGACTCCCGGAGGACCGTACAAACAGATAATCGGAGATTTCATATCCCCTTTCAGCTTCAATACCGCCAGATGCTCGATAATACGCTCTTTCACCTTCTCCAAACCATAATGATCACGATCTAAGACCTTCTGGGCATGAGACAAGTTGAAATTGTCCTTACTATACTCGTTCCACGGCAAGTTAACGATATTCTGGACATATTGCGTCTGTACGGAATAATCCGGAGATTGCGGATGCAATCGTTCCAATTTTCGCAATTCCTTCTCAAAGACCTGCGCTACCTCGGCAGGCCATTTCTTACGACTGGCTTTCTCCCGTAATTCTTTTATCTCCAACTCATTGATATTCCCGCCCAATTCCTCTTGAATGGTCTTGATTTGCTGTTGAAGGAAATATTCTTTTTGTTGTTGATTGATATCCTCATGTGTCTTCATCTGGATGGAAGCTTTCAACTCCACCAGCTGATACTCGCGGTTCAAGATAAAAAGTAACCGATACGCACGCTCTTTTAAGTCCCCGATCAATAACAATTGCTGTTTCTCGGCCGATCCACTCGGTATATTGCTACAAGAGAAATTGACCACATACAAGACATTCTTATTATTCTTGATCGAGAAGATCAAATCCCGGGGAGGTTCAGCCACGGCCCCAAGCATCTTGATGGTCAAATCCTTGATCGTTGAGATCAAAGCCTCGAACTCGCGGTCTGTCTTGTCCGGCTTCGTGTCCTCCAACACGGTGATCTTACCGGAAAGATACGGATCTGTCTCGGTCAACTCATTCAATTCAAAGCGTTTCTTACCTTGAAGAATAACAGTAGTGCTACCATCTGGCATCTCTAAGACACGAACGATGTCAGCGATTACCCCGGTAGTATATAAATCCTCTAAAACCGGATCTTCCGTATCCATCTCTTTCTGGCAAACAACTCCGATCAAACTCTTTTTATGTACAGCCTCTTTGATCAGGCGCATCGATTTAGGACGCCCGATAATCACCGGCAAGGCAACACCCGGAAAGAGTACCATATTCCTTAACGGAAGAATGGGTATAGTGTCTCCAACTTTCTCTATTCCTTCTGTGAAATCCTCATCTACATCGCATTCTGTAAGAATTGGCATTACGATACCAATATTGTCATCCAAGTCATCAAACGAATTCTGGCAAAATACTCTCGTCTTTTCTTTCATATATACATTCATATTGTATATGTTAATACAATAAACGTGCCAAAGTTACAGCTTTTCATTCAATTCTTACTAATTTCGCGGCATACAATCGATAGAGATATGGCAAATCCTTATTTTCAATTCAAGAAATTTACGGTATGGCACGATAAATGTGCCATGAAAGTCGGAACGGATGGCGTTTTGCTTGGGGCGTGGGCTAGCATAGAGAGATGTCAGAGGATTTTGGATGTGGGAACCGGAACGGGATTGATCGCCCTCATGCTGGCGCAGCGTAGCACCGCGATCCTAGACGCTATCGATATAGATTCAGACGCATGTTTACAAGCTCAGGAAAACATCGCGAAATCGCCTTTCGCCAACCGGATACAAGTCTATCAAACCTCGCTCTCCGAATATATGCCGGATGAGAATATCAAATATGACTTGATCGTATCCAACCCACCCTATTTTATTGATTCATTGAAATGCCCGGATACTAAACGTAATCTAGCCCGGCATACGGATACTCTATCACTCCCGGATTTATTGCGTGATAGCCGCAAACTGTTGGCAGCCGAAGGAAATATCGCCTTGGTGCTTCCCTTCGATCAACGGGAGTCTTTAATAGACCTCGCTCGAGAAGAGTCTTTGTCGCCATCGAGAGAAGCCCACGTTTCCCCCATACCGGACGCCCCTCCTAAGCGTTTATTAATAGAACTCTCAGCGACGCCGGTAGCAAAACCCAAATCGTCTCATCTGACCCTAGAAATCGAGCGGCATCGATATAGCGATGAATTCACCGCTATAGCTAAAGACTTTTACTTGAAAATGTAAGGAAGTTTTTTATCGAAGAAGCGAGTTACCTCGTCAAATAAATTATGTACCTCCTTGGTGAAAGACACAACCTCCGGAGTCAGCACATGTAAGGCCTTCGGTTCCACCGTAATATCGATACGGCGATCTGCCATGATCGGTTCTCCATCCAAGTGCATCACGCCCGGATGTTGGCGAATAATCGTGACTTGCTGGGCTTTCATCGTCTTAATCTTACTATTCCGATCAATCTGTTTGGTAAACAATTGAATGGCCAAAGGAGCGATATCCAATGGCATAAAAGGGGATAAGATCGTAACGTCCATCCGTCCGTCCTGTATATTCGCGTGCGGAGCGATAAACGCGTTATTACCATATTGCGAAGCATTCGCGCAAGCGACTAGAAACGCCTTCTCCTTGATCGTCTGATTATCTACCACCAATTCATAAGGCTCAGGCTTATAGCTCAGATACTCCTCTATCGTATTCTTTATATAAGTAAGAGACCCGCGCCGTTTCTCATTCGCGAATTTCTGGCTGACGGCGGCATCAAAACCGACTCCACAGGTACAGAAAAAGACCTGTCCGTTCGCCCGGCAGCAATCTATCGTCGTAACATGCCCTTTCGCGATCAGATCGATAGCCCTTTTCACGTCCATCGGTATGTGCAATTCTCTAGCTAAGCCATTGCCCGAACCTTTCGGGATGATACCTAAGATCGCGTTCGAATGGATCATAGCTCTCGCTATCTCATTCACCGTCCCGTCACCGCCTACCGCCAAAATATATTCAGCTCCTTCCTCTATGGCTTGCCGAGTCAACTCGCTGGCATGGCCTGCATACTCTGTAAAAGAAATGTTTAACGAACAGTTCTTTTTCGAGCAGATCCCTTCGATCATCTTAGGTATCTTGCGCTTCGACCCTACACCTGATATAGGGTTTATGATAGCTTGTACTTTTATATCCCGTTCGCTCATCCTCACTTCTTCTTTTTTATTTGAGAGGACAAAAATAATGCTTTTATAAAACTTTTAAAGCATTTCGACTACTATAAGTTATTTTTTTACTACTTTTGCGGCTGGATTTGCCGAAACATGGGATTATGTACGCGGCGAACCTGTGTTCTTTATTAGAATAAATAAATAGCGAGATAAATCATTCTCTTTTATAATAATATGAAACTTTTACAAGAGAAACTAGCAAAGTACGACGCTCCTCAAAGAGCCATGGCAATGGGAATCTATCCTTACTTCAGGGAAATCCAGAGCGATCAGGACACGGAAGTTCTAATCAGCGGGAAGAAAGTCTTGATGTTTGGTTCTAATGCGTACTTAGGATTAACCAATCATCCTAAAGTAAAAGAAGCAGCGATCGAGGCCATTAAAAAGTATGGTACAGGTTGTGCCGGCTCACGTTTCTTAAACGGAACGTTGGACTTACACCTCCAGTTGGAAAAACGTTTAGCAGAATTTGTTGGTAAAGAAGACGCCATCGTATACTCTACAGGTTTCCAAGTTAATCTAGGTGTTGTATCCTGTATCACCGGACGTGAGGACTATATCCTTTGGGATGAGTTGGATCATGCATCCATTATCGAAGGACATCGTCTTTCTTTCTCCACGAAATTGAAATTCAAGCATAACGATATGGACTCCTTGGAGAAACAACTCCAGAAATGCGAGCCAGACAAGGTGAAACTTATCGTTATCGACGGTGTCTTCAGCATGGAAGGTGATGTCGCTAAATTACCGGAAATCGTAGCTCTCGCAAAGAAATATAACGCAAGTGTAATGGTTGACGAGGCTCATGGTATCGGTGTATTCGGTGATCATGGCCGCGGTACTTGTAATCACTTCGGCGTTACGAACGATGTTGATTTGATCATGGGAACTTTCAGTAAGTCTTTCGCTTCTATCGGTGGTTTTATCGCATCGGACGAACCGGTTATCAATTACTTACGTCACCACTCCCGTTCCTATATCTTTAGCGCAAGCAATACGCCTGCCGCTACTGCCGCAGCGAACGCGGCATTAGATATTATGTTAAGCGAACCGGAACGTATCCAACATTTATGGGATTTGACTCATTACGCATTGGATGGTTTCCGTAACATGGGTTGTGAGATCGGACATACTTCTACCCCGATCATCCCGTTGTTTATCCGTGACAACGACTTGACATTCCTTATCGTAAAAGAATTATTTGAGGCCGGAATCTTCGTAAACCCGGTAGTAGCTCCCGCAGTTGCTTCCGAGGATACACTGATCCGCTTCTCCCTTATGGCTACCCACACGAAAGAGCAACTAGATTACGCTTTGGAGACAATCCACAAGGTATTCAAGAGCCATGGGTTGGTAGACTAATCGTGTAAATATATAAGAAAAGGCCCGAAGGTTAGGTATAACACCTATCTTCGGGTCTTTTTTTATAACTGAAAAAATCATAACTATGATTTTGAATGGGAATAAATCACTATTTTTGCATATTTAGATAAATTGGGCGGTTATGTCGATGGCCCTCTTACAAATTAAAAATAAATGGATTTCATATTAGATAAAGGAAGTAGCCATATGGGCTGCAAAGGTTGCAGCAAAAGGCAAAACAATAAACTGAATACCTATGATTGGTTGTGCGATGTACCCGACGCGGAAGGCTCGACTGATTTCGTAGAGGTTCAATTTAAAAATACCCGCAAAGGGTATTACTTGAATAGTGCTAAAATACCTTTGGAAAAAGGTGATATAGTAGCCGTAGAGGCAAGTCCCGGTCATGATATCGGTACGGTTTCTTTAACGGGTAAATTGGTTCTGCTGCAAATGAAGAAGAACAACGTGCGCACGGAAGCCGAGCCTAAACGGATTTACCGAAAGGCAAAACCGACCGATATCGAGAAATATGAGGAAGCAAAAGCAAAGGAACATGCCACCATGATTCGCTCGCGGCAAATCGCGGCCGATTTAGGATTGAATATGAAAATCGGTGATGTAGAGTATCAAGGTGACGGTAATAAGGCGATCTTTTATTATATAGCGGATGAACGTGTAGATTTCCGTCAACTAATTAAAGTGCTAGCGGAGGCTTTTCGTGTTCGTATCGAGATGAAGCAGATCGGTGCTCGTCAAGAAGCCGGACGTATCGGTGGTATCGGCCCTTGCGGTAGAGAACTTTGCTGTTCCAGTTGGATGACAAGTTTTGTATCGGTCGCTACCGGAGCTGCCCGTTATCAAGATATTTCCATGAATCCCCAGAAATTGGCCGGACAATGCGCTAAATTGAAATGTTGTATCAATTATGAGGTAGATACATATGTGGAAGCCCAGAAACGCCTTCCTTCCCGGGAAATTGTCTTGGAGACCAAAGATAATAATTACTATCATTTCAAGACGGATATTTTCAAACGGGAAATTACCTATTCTACGGATAAATCATTTGCGGCTAATCTTATCACGATTCCGGCAAGCCGTGCTTTCGATGTCATTAACATGAATAAGAAAGGCATGAAGCCGATATCTCTAGAGGCGGATACGAAGCCACAACCACCGAAACGAGACGCTCAAGATATTCTTGGGCAAGAAAGCGTCACACGTTTCGACTCTGTTAAAAAGAAAAAGAAAAAACGTCCTGCCAACAAGAATAATGGCGAGAACAATGGAAACGGGAACGGAGCTAACACCACCGCGACGGCAGTTACCAACACCGACGCACCTGTTTCTGAGAATAAGAACAACGGAGGAAACGGAGCCGGTGGCAATAATCGCCGCAACGGAGGAAATAATAGGAATAGCAATCGTGAGAATAACCGGGACAGAGAGAATAACCGGGAGAATAACAAAGATAATAGCCGGGAAAACAGTCGGGAGAATCGGGAGAACAACCGTGATAATAACAGGGAGAGCAACCGAAACAATCGCCCGAAACAAAGGCCGAGAGCTAATAACGATAAGCAATCCAACAATGACAAGCCTGCGAATAATGACAAACCTCAGCAACCGATCAAACAGGCCAGACCTGATAAAACGGAGAATAGGCCAGAGACAAAGCCTGAGGCTTAAAAAGTTCATTGCCGCCTGTGTAACATGCTTCTTATGCTTCTCTTGCGAGAATGAAGCTGTATACGATCAGTATCAAGCTATCCAGAACACCTCGTGGGAGAAGAATAAGGAGTACTATTTCACTTTCTTGATTGAGGATATATCGGTTCCGTACGACCTAACCTTGGAAGTACGGAACAATAATATGTATCCGTATCAGAACCTATGGGTATTTTGCAGCGAGGAACTTCCGATAGGTCCTTTAAAAAGGGATACGATCGAATGTATGTTAGCTGATGAGTTTGGGAAATGGTATGGGGACGGGATCTCCCTGTTTCAATCCAGTTTCCCGATACGGTCTGCTTACTATTTCCCCGTTAAAGGGCAATATACCTTTAGCTTCCGGCAGGGGATGCGTAACGACCAACTTCCGGGCATTCAGGAAATCGGCTTACGGGTCTTACCTTCTTCCACTAACGCTCCTTCCGAGAAGCGTCCAAACGAAGAAAAATAAACAATAAGATCGTAAATCCCCAAAGCGAGGAACCTCCATAGCTAAAGAAAGGCAAGGGAATGCCGATAACCGGAGTCAATCCCGTCACCATGCCGACATTAATCGCCAGATGGAAAAAGAATATGGAGGCTACGCTATAGCCATAGACTCGCCCGAAAGCATTATCTTGCCGCTCCGCCAATACAATCAGACGAAGAATAAAAAGTCCGAATACGATCAATACGGCAGAGGCTCCCAAAAAGCCTTGCTCCTCGCCTACCGTACAAAAGATAAAATCCGTATCCTGTTCCGGCACATACTTCAATTTGGTCTGCGTCCCATTCAAGAATCCTTTTCCGGATAATCCTCCGGAACCGATAGCGATCTTGGACTGATTCACATTATACCCCGCCCCGCTTGGATCATCCTCCAAGCCTAAAGAGACTTTAATACGAATTTGTTGGTGAGGTTCCAATATGTCATTAAACACATAATCCACAGAAAATAGGAAACAGATAGAACCTAAAGCGAACAGAGCGATTAACGCATAATGCCATACCCAGTTTCGAATGGATAAATAGAATAAATAGATTGACGCGGCTCCTACCAAGCCTATCGATATCCAAGCGAAGTTTACCGGGACAAACAAAGAAACGACATACCCGATCAAGAATATCGAAGCAATTCCCCCAAGCATGATCTTAACGCTTATATAATCCTTACGGACATTCCCAACTAATCCCATGGTTATTAATAAGACAAGGCAAGAGACGATTAATTCACCCAATGGGGTAATACCCACCATCACCTCTGAATATTTCATTCCCGTAACGAAAAAGACGACCGCACAAACTCCTATCAACAAAATATATCCAGTCATTCCTTCCCGGTATAACATCAGGAAGAATGCCAAGTAAACCAATGCCGACCCCGTCTCTTTCTGTAAAAGAATACAAACCATCGGCAAGAAGATCAAGAACAAAGTGATTGAGAAATTCTTGACCGTCGTTAGCTTAAAGCCATAGCCATTCATAAACTTCGCCACGGCCAAAGCGGTAGCGAACTTAGCCAACTCCGCTGGTTGCAAACGGATAGGTCCCAATACGAGCCAAGAATGCGATCCCTTGATATTAGGTGCTAAAAATATAGTGGCGATCAACAATACGATCACGCACGCATAGATCAGATAGGCGAATATATCGAAGAAGTCACTTTCCAGCATCAATATGACGAAAATAAGGGCGAGTGAGGTACCGATCCAAATCATCTGCATCCCCGGACGGCCCGACGGGTCGAACAAGCCAACGTTATCAAACTCGTAGCTCGCCCCACAAATACTAAACCAACCGGCGATTACCATAATCAAATACAACAAAATGGTAATCCAGTCTACCGACTTCCATATTTCCGTTTTCCTATAGCGCATTGTTCGGTAGTATTACGGCATTCATAATATATTCCTCCGTCGCCTTGTTAGCCTCGGATATTTCTCCTTTCAAATATTTCTCCAACATCAATTTACCGATAGGCACCGCATAGGTAGCACCGAATCCGGCGTTTTCCACAAACACGGCAATGGCGACCTTCGGCTTTTGATAAGGAGCGAATCCCATAAAAATAGAATGGTCCTTACCATGCGGATTCTCCGACGTTCCCGTCTTTCCACAAACCTCGATATCCGGTAAAGCCGCCCCACGACAGGTTCCACCATAAGCGGTTCCCGTAACAGCCCCTCGCATACCCTCGGCAATATAACTATAATAATGCGTATCCACCGATGTATAATGCCTCTTACTATATAATGTATCCAGCGGAGTGTCTTGAATCTCTTTTACGACATGCGGAGTAATATAATATCCCCGATTAGCGACAGTAGCCGCCAAATTACAGATTTGCAAAGGCGTAGCCAATATCTCACCCTGACCGATAGCGATCGAGATAACCGTACTGGAATTCCAACGTCCCCGGTACACCTTATCGTAGAACTTACTATTCGGAATGAACCCTCGCTTCTCTCCCGGAAGATCAATTCCCAACTTATAGCCATATCCCATTGAGACCATGTGATTCTTCCAAACCTCAAAAGCCTCCTGTACCGAGGGATATCGCTTCCGGCTGTCGATCATATCATGCAGTCCCCAAGGGAAAAAAGAGTTACAAGAGGTCGCCAACGCCCCGACCAGATTCAGAGGAGACGGATGCCCGTGGCAAGCCGGCTTACCACCCCGGAAGGTGTATCCATGCGCACAGGTATATTGAGTTTCCGGGGTAATCACACCTTCTTGCAAGAAGATCAAACCTTGGGTCGGTTTAAAAGTAGATCCGGGAGGATATTGCGCCATGAGCGGACGGTTGAACAGAGGTTTCAACGGGTCCTTCTGCAAAGCCACGTAGTTCTTTCCCCGCTGGCGCCCGATCAAGATACTCGGATCATACGTAGGGGCGGAAACCATACAAAGCACCTCCCCTGTCTCCGGCTCTATCATCACGATACCCCCTAATTTATTCTGCATTAACTTCTCCCCATAAGCCTGCAAGTCCATATCCAAGGATAATTTCAAGTTTTTGCCGGATTCCGGCTGGATATCGTGCAGGCCTTCCTCGTATCGCCCCTTGATACGTCCGTGAGCGTCACGCAACAGGATCTCGACACCCTTCACGCCCCGCAAATATTCCTCGTACGATTGTTCGATCCCGGTCCTGCCGGAGTAATCGCCTTGTGTATAATAAGAGTCACTCTCTATATCTTTCCGGTTTACCTCGCCGATATTTCCCAGCACAAGAGCGGCATTGGGATACTCGTATTGGCGGATCGTGCGATTCTGTATATAGAAGCCGGGAAATTTGTATAACTTCTCCTGCAACACGCCATATTCCTGCGCGGAAAGCTGGTTCATAAATACTTGAGGGACATAGGAAGAATAACCGGGATTTAACCGCCGGTTCTTAATATCCGCTATACGTTTGAGGAATTGCTCTTTCGTGATGCCCAGCACATCGCAGAAATCGAGGGTATCGAAAGGCTGTATCTCACGCATGATAAGCATCACGTCGTAAGCGGGCTGGTTATAGACCAATAATTTACCATTACGGTCGTACATCATGCCTCGGGAAGGATATAAGGTCTTTTTCAAGAAAGCGTTACTATCCGCCCAAGCTTTATAATCGTTGTCGACCACCTGAAGGATGAACAAACGGATAATAAAGATGATAACCAACAGGATCACCGCCCCACCTAAGACATAGCGCCTGTTCTCAAACTCATACTTGGTATTATTCTCCACTTTTCTGAGACTCTATATTGAATGCTTCTACCGTACAAATCAATAAGGTTGTCATCACCACGCTCGAGAGGATACGGACAACCAGAAACAACGGGTCAAATAAAGTCAACGACTCAATCGCGAAAAGAGTCGTATGTTGTATCAACACAAACGATAACACATATCGGAAAAAGCCTCCGAAACCAAAGGTCTTATAAGACGGGTAAATACCTTCCGGCAAATCTTTCCCCATGAATACACGGATTAACGGCTCCCTGCAAAATCCCGCCAATGTACAGGCGGCCGCATGCATACCCGGTGTGTTGCTGAATGTATCGATAACCACCCCGGCTATGAAAGAGAAGAAAACGACTTGCGTCCGTGAGCTACCGACCGGCATCTTAATAATGAAATAGAGATACAGAAACGGGGTAGCGATCCGCAAGAAATGAATGTTGTTCAAGATCAAGACCTGAATCAACACAAACACCACGAAATATATGAAACCACGCAGTAAATTATTAATCATTTCTTTTCGCCTCTTGTTCTACACCAATTTGCTCCGTCTGACGGAAATTCTTGATAATACGCACGTTGTTCAACGCTTGGAAATCCGTAGCCAACTCTACCTGTAATGAATAGAAATTATCATCGTGTTGTTTCTCGAAATCAGCGACCGTACCTACGATAATACCCGAGGGGAATACGGCTGAGTAACCGCTCGTCACGATCGTATCGCCTTTCTGGAACTCCACATGGCGCGGCAACTCATCGAGGTTGGCGTACAGCGTATTGCGTCCATTCCAGCTTAATGACCCGAAATAACTACTACCTAATACCTTACAACTCAACCGGAACTTAGGATTCAGCAACGGAATGATCACGGAGAAATGATCGGAAACCGTCGATACGATACCCACCACACCTCGTTCCGAGACAACTCCCATATCGGGCATGATCCCGTCCAGCTTCCCTTTATCCACGGTAATATAATTAGACAAATGCGTGACACTGTTGTTCACTACATCCGCCACGACAAACGAATAAGGAAATTGCTCCGTCGAATCCGGCGCAAATCCCTTAAAACTAACCGTATCCGCAATCAGCGCATCTAACTGATCTTGCAGATCCAGCATTTGCAATTCCAACTGTCCGTTACGCTCCAATAACTCCTTATTGATATCCCGAAGATTCAAATAAGAAGTGACAGATCCGGATATCGAGGCGATATATCCTGTCACGACATTCGCTGAGCTGAATATAATATTCCGTTGGTACGCGTTATTACGATAGACCAACATCAACGAAACAGCCTCAAGCAGAATGAACAAAAACCAATGCCTCTTCCCGATCAGGAATTCTAGTAACTTACGCATAGGAATTGAAAACTGAAAGTTGAGAATTGAAAATTGAAAAGAACCAGACCTATCGGCTTGCTAATTTTCAACTTTCAATTCTCAATTCTCAATTATTTACTCTTATCGGATTAAGAAATTAAACTTCTCAATATTCTTCAAAGCGACTCCCGTACCTTTCGCCACGGCATGCAACGGATCCTCGGCGATATGGAACTGGATATTCATCTTATCCCGCAAGCGCTTATCCAAACCGCGAAGCATAGCGCCACCGCCAGCCAAATAGATACCGTTTTTCACGATATCGGCATATAACTCGGGAGGGGTTTGCTCCAAGGCACTCAAGATAGCCGCCTCTATCTTCGAGATAGACTTATCCAAACAGTGGGCAATCTCCTGATAAGAGACGGGTACCTCCATCGGTAAGGCAGTCATCTGATTCGGGCCGTGAACCACGTAATCCTCCGGAGCGTCTTCCAATACCGTAAGCGCGGAACCCACGTTGATCTTGATACGCTCGGCCATACGCTCACTCACCTTCACGTTGTGTTGGCGACGCATATACTCCACGATATCAGCCGTTAAATCGTCACCCGCCATACGGATTGATTTATTCGACACGATACCACCTAAGGAGATGACAGCGATCTCGGTAGTACCACCGCCTATATCCACGATCATATTACCCTCGGGGGCCAAGACATCTATACCGACACCGATAGCGGCAGCCATCGGCTCAAAAACCATGTACACATCACGTCCACCGGCATGCTCGGCAGAGTCTCGCACGGCACGTATCTCTACCTCCGTACTACCTGAAGGGATACCGATCACCATACGTAAGGACGGAGCGAACCAGCGCTTCCTTCCGCTCGCCATCTTGATAAAGCCGCGAATCATTTGCTCGGCAGCGTAAAAATCCGCGATAACTCCCTCACGAAGCGGTCGTACGGTACGAATATTCGGGTGCGTCTTCTCGTACATCTCACGGGCCACCTTACCGACAGCCAGCACCTTGTCCGAGCGAGCATCCAAAGCAATCACCGAAGGTTCGTCTACCACCATCTTATCATTACACGTGATAATGGTATTAGCGGTACCCAAATCTATGGCAACTTCTTGTGTGAAAGAAAACAATCCCATTAGTCTTATTATTAATGTTTAAAATGACGAACACCTGTCTTCACCATAGCCAAACCATGTTGGTTACAGTACTCGACAGACAACTTATCATTGATAGAGCCTCCCGGCTGGATTACGGCCGTGATACCTGCTTGGTCTGCGATCTCAACGCAATCGGGGAACGGGAAGAAAGCGTCGGAAGCCATCACGGCGCCATTCAAGTCGAAGCCGAATGATTTAGCCTTCTCTATGGCTTGTCTCAAAGAGTCCACACGAGAGGTCTGCCCGATACCGCTGGCGCAAAGCTGCTTGTTCTTCACCAAGGTGATCGCGTTGGACTTGCTGTTCTTCACGATTTTGTTGGCGAACAACAGGTCCTCAACCTCCGAGGCTGTCGGCTGCTTATCCGTCATAGGCTCCAAATCAGCCTTACCTTGGATGCTCAAGTCCTTCTCCTGCATCAAGACACCATTCAATAAAGAACGGAACTGCATCGGGCAAGTCTTGCAATCCTTACGGATCAAGATGATACGGTTCTTCTTCTGTTGAAGTACCTCCAGCGCGTCAGCGTCGTAAGCCGGAGCGATAATCACCTCGAAGAAAATCTTGTTGATTTCCTCGGCCACTTCCTTGTTAATCGTAGTATTCGTGATCAAGATGCCACCGAAAGCGGAAACCGGGTCACCGGCCAAAGCCTCTTTCCAAGCCTCAACCACATTACCGCGGGAAGCGATACCGCAAGCGTTATTATGTTTTAAGATAGCGAACGTCAGCTCGTCGAACTCATCGATCAAGTTCACGGCAGCGTCGATATCCAATAAGTTGTTGTAAGAAATCTCTTTTCCATGGATTTGATCGAACATATCGTTAAACTTACCATAGAACTTAGCGGCTTGATGAGGATTCTCGCCATAACGCAAATGCATCGGACTATCTACCGTTGCACGGAAATGGGAACCTTCGCGGCCATCAAAATAATTGAAGATAGCGGAGTCGTAACCCGAGGAAACGGCGAACGCCTCTTTGGCGAACCATCTACGATCCTCGATGCTTGTCTCAGCGCCCTTCTCGTTCAAAAGATCCATCAACGGCTGGTATTGAGCCTTGGAAGCTACGATTACCACATCCTTGAAGTTCTTCGCGGCGGCACGTATCAAAGAGATACCGCCTATATCTATTTTCTCAATAATCGCTTGTTCCTCAGCGCCGGAAGCGACAGTCTCCTCGAAAGGATATAGGTCAACGATAACCAAGTCGATCTCCGGGATCTCATATTCGGCTAATTGTTTCTGGTCATTCTCGTTCTCGCGGCGAGCCAAGATACCACCGAACACCTTCGGATGAAGCGTCTTCACACGACCGCCCAAAATAGACGGATAAGAAGTCAAGTCCTCTACCGCATCACAAGGCAAACCCAATGACTCGATAAATGATTGAGTACCACCTGTTGATACAAAGCTCACACCCTCGCTATGCAATTTCTTTAGGATTTCGTCCAGCCCGTCTTTGTGAAACACAGAGACCAAGGCACGTTTCATTCGTTTCGTTGCAGCCATCTTTCTATTTTCGTTTACTTTAATGTTTTAGAGCACAAAAGTAGATATTTATTTCCAATCCAGCCTTATTATTCAGATAAAAACAAGGCAACCATACCAAATTTCATCCATAGCCAAAGAAACATGAATCCATCGCACATGATACGGGAGACGGGGCACGCCCCGTCTCTACAACATATGACATTGCCCTAAGATAATGAGATTTCCTTTGTTAATAATAGAAGATCGCCCAATTTGACATTCTGACATTTTGTATTCTAAAGCTCCAGAGAATCGAATATTTCGCCCCAGAGTACAGTCGGTTTCCATATTTGAGAATAAAAATCCGCAATTAGTTATCTTCCAAGGATATATCGTTTTTGGAGCTTTTATTCTAGCGAGGATTCCCGTCTCTTATCACCCTCAAACATACAAACAATAGACTTCTTATTCGAAAACAATAGACTTTTCACTCGAAAACAATAGCATTCGTAGTCGAAAGCAACTAACAACGCCGCCGTAAACACCCTACAACTGGATCGTAACAACCTTACAATGCCTATCCGCAGCATGAAAAGACAACCAAATCCTCTCTTTTCTCCCCTCTATTCCCGCTATTTCAGTCTATTCAAAGGAATGGCTTGTCAGCGAAAAGCGCCCATCCCAAGCAAAAAGCCACGAATAAGCGAATTACGCAGACAAGCCATTTTAGTGATGAGAACTATCGTCCACCAGTAATCAGCAATAAAAAGGAAGGGACACACCGCCTCATCCCGCCATACAAAGCGAGTCCGATCCCTATCACCACACAGGCAGATCCCAAATACAAGCCTATCACCTCTAACTCAGACCCCGGAGGGAGATACCGAACCACCACCTTGATAGCCAACGCCAACGGCATCCCATGATAAGCATAAACAAAGAAGCTGCTCCCCGCCAGAAAACCGCTTACCCGACAAAGCCCTCGCTCCAAACAGGTCGCCGTGAGGCTGATAAAGCACACGCACCCCACGATAATCCCCACGTTATGCAGGTATCGGCACCATGGTTCTCCCATAAAACAGAGGTCGCACACAGCCAAAATCGCATAAAGCCCTACTATGCAGCAAATAAGCGATAGGGGTCTTACACATACTCTACCTCCTTTAATATCTGCTGGCCAATAAAAGGGCTTAACCCTTTAAGCGTGACTATATCCACTTTCAATCTGTCAAAAAGCTTCTCTAATATCTCACAAGCCAAAAGGAAATTGGAATAAGTCTCTTTATCATCCTCAAAGTCGATCAATATATCCACATCACTACTTTCCGTATTGCTCTCACGAACAGTAGAGCCAAAAAGCCCCAACTGCTTTACACCGCAACTCTGCGACAAAGGCTGCTTTGCTTTCCGAAGAAGAGATATGACAGATTGTTTATTCATTACACAATTGGATATTAATGTATAATGCAAAGATAAGCAATATTTTTCGTACCTTCTCATTTAAACCGCGTATCGTTTGCTTAAATGAGATTAATATACTTACTTTGCGATAAATAAACTTTTAATCAAACTATTAAACTATGGATATACTAAATTCTCATTTACCTTTGTCTATAACTACTCAAAGCAACTACAAATGACACAAAAAGAATCTATCCGCTTATTCGAAGAAAGAAAAGTTCGCGCCATATGGGATGACGAACAAGAGGAATGGTATTTCTCGATCGTTGATGTTATATCTATTTTAACAGATAGCCCCAACCCTCGAAAATACTGGAGTGTATTAAAAAACAGATTGAAAAAAGAAGGTAGCGAGTTGACTACAAATTGTAGTCAACTGAAAATGCAGGCCGCTGATGGCAAGAAATATTTAACCGACGTAGCCAATACCGAGCAACTCTTCCGCCTTATCCAATCAGTACCATCTCCAAAAGCAGAACCTTTTAAGTTATGGATCGCCCAAGTAGCGAAGGAACGTTTGGATCAAATGCAAGACCCGGAATTGTCTATCGAGCAAGCCATGGCCGATTATAAACGATTGGGCTATTCGGATAATTGGATCAACCAACGATTGAAATCCATCGAGATACGGAAAGATCTAACAGACGAATGGAAGAAAAGAGGACTGGAAGAAGGCCTCCATTTCGCTACGCTAACCGATATCATTTATAAGTCGTGGTCCGATATGACCTCCAAAGAATATAAACGACTCAAAGGATTAAGAAAAGAAAACCTTAGGGATAATATGACAAACAAAGAGCTTGTATTAAACATGCTGGCTGAGTTATCCACTAAGGAAATATCAGAAACATCAGAGCCGGAAACATTTAGTGAACATATAAATGTCGCCCAACAAGGAGGCGAGGTGGCTCGCAATGCCCGGTTAGAATTGGAAGCCAAAACCGGGAAAAGCGTTATCTCACCGCTCAACGCCCAAAAGATAATTAGCCTAAAAAAGGGAGAGAACGAGCGGGATGTATGACATCCAATGATAAGATAAACAATATTTTTCGTACCTTTGCATCCTCAATCGCAATTTAATAGGTATACGAAATATGATAACAGTTAACAATCTGGACGTACAGTTTGGAAAACGCATCCTTTTTCAGGATGTGAACATGAAGTTTACACCGGGCAATTGCTACGGTATTATCGGTGCTAACGGGGCCGGAAAATCTACGTTTCTCCGTGTAATCAGCAAGCAATTAGACCCTACCAGAGGTAGCGTTAACCTAGGACCGGGCGAACGCCTTTCCGTATTGAGCCAAGATCACTTCGCATTCGATGAATATACGGTTATGGATACCGTATTGATGGGACATACGACCTTATGGGAGGTGATGAGCGAGAAAAACGCCCTTTACGAGAAGCCTGATTTCAGTGACGCCGACGGTATCCGCGTATCGGAACTGGAAGAGAAATTCGCCGAGATGGAAGGCTGGAACGCGGAGAGCGACGCCGCCAACCTATTGAGCGGACTAGGCATCAAGGAGGATTTGCATTATATGTATATGAAGGACTTGAGCGGTAAGCAGAAAGTACGTGTCTTATTGGCCCGTGCCTTGTTCGGACAGCCCGATAACCTATTATTGGATGAGCCGACGAACGACTTGGACCTTGAGACGGTTTCTTGGTTGGAGAATTATCTCTCTAATTTCGAGCATACCGTATTGGTTGTTAGCCACGACCGTCACTTCCTCGACTCCGTTTGTACGCATACCGTGGATATCGACTTCGGTAAATTACAATTATTCGCCGGAAACTATAGCTTCTGGTACGAGTCTAGCCAGTTAGCCCTTCGTCAACAGCAGAATCAGAATAAGAAAGCCGAGGAGAAGAAGAAAGAGTTGGAAGAATTTATCCGCCGTTTCAGCGCCAACGTAGCGAAGTCCAAGCAGACCACCAGTCGCAAGAAGATGTTGGAGAAGCTGAATATCGAGGAGATCAAACCGTCCTCACGCCGCTATCCGGGAATCTTGTTCACGCCTAACCGCGAACCGGGCAACCAGATCCTTGAGGTGAAAGGATTGTCGAAGAGTATCGACGGACAGGTATTGTTCAAGGACTTGAACTTCTTCGTGGAGAAGGATGACAAGATCGTATTTATCAGTCACGACCCTCGTGCCATGACCGCCTTGTTCCAGATCATCAACGGTGAGGAGAAAGCGGATGCCGGTACGTATCAGTGGGGACAGACGATCACGACCTCTTATCTTCCTCTCGATAACTCCAAATATTTCAATACAGATATCAACCTGCTCGATTGGTTATGCCAGTTCTCGCCGGATACTAACGAGGTATTCTTGAAAGGCTTCCTCGGACGTATGTTGTTCTCGGGCGAGGAGCTCATGAAAAAGGTAAGCGTACTTTCCGGAGGTGAGAAGATGCGTTGTATGATCTCACGTATGATGCTCACCGACGCCAACTGCTTGATCTTGGATACTCCGACCAACCACTTGGACTTGGAATCCATCCAAGCCTTCAATAATACATTGAAGACATTCAAGGGAAATATCCTGTTCTCCAGTCATGACCACGAGTTCATACAGACTGTATCGAACCGTATCATCGAGCTGACTCCTAACGGTATCATCGATAAGATGATGGATTACGATGACTACATCACAGATCCGGCTATCGCGGAGTTACGGGAAAAGTTATATTCGAAATGAAAAAAAGATTATTATTCATACTAATCGTTTTTATCGCATGGCTACCGGTTTTTGTTATTCAAAAACCGGTATTTATGTTTTATCAGCATGCGTTGTCCGAGACTTGTACCTTCACGGACTTCCTACAAGTTATGCTTCATGGGCTGAAGCTGGATTGCACGATAGCGGGATACCTTACCGCCATCCCTCTCCTATTGACTCTAGTATCAGTTTGGCTTCCGGGCGCTTGGTTGAAGAAGGTATTGAAAGGGTACTTCTTGATCATGGGAATTCTGGTATCTGCGATCTTCTCCGTAGATGTGGCTTTATACAGCTTTTGGGGATTCAGGTTGGACGCTACTTTATTCTTCTACCTGCAATCGCCCGCCGATGCGATGGCGAGTGTTCCGTTGGGAATGTTCTTTATCCAATTATTGGTATTCGTGGCATATGCGCTAGGTATCTATGCTTGGTTCACCTTCATCCTCCGGTTCGCGCCAGTAAAGCCTAGCTTTCCACCTACGGGATTGGAACAATTGGGAAGTACTTTCGCCATCCTCTTAGCAGGGGGAATATTGTTTATTCCGATCCGGGGAGGCGTAACTACGTCTACGGCAAATGTCGGCATGGTTTATTTCAGCCAGAACCAGTTCTTGAATCATTCGGCGATCAACCCGTGTTTCAGTCTGATAGCCTCATTGAGTAAGCAACAGGATTTTGCCTCGCAATTCGATTTCTATCCGGAGGAAAAGCGGAAAGCCTTATTCGATACGCTCATTCAAGCCCAAGACTCCTTATGCCCGGGAGATTCCATACCTACAGAGCCTGTCAAGCTATTGACAACGACTCGTCCCAATATTCTCATTATCATCATGGAGAGTTTCACGGCAAATGCTATCGAGGCTGTTGGTGGTGAGCCGGGAATTACGCCGAACTTGAATCGGCTGAGCAAAGAAGGTGTATTATTCACGAACCTATATGCCAACTCGTTCCGTACCGACCGAGGCTTAGTCTCCGTATTGAACGGCTATTTAGCCCAACCCACCACCTCCATCATGAAGTATCCGGTGAAAAGCCAGACCCTTCCATCTATCGCAAAGAGTCTTAACAAAGAAGGATATACGGCAGATATGCTCTATGGAGGTGATATCAATTTCACGAATATGCAAAGTTATTTCTATAGTTCCGGCTACAGCAAGATAACGGCAGACCGTGATTTTCCCTTGAGTAGCCGTCTGAGTAAATGGGGAGCAAACGACGATATCACGTTCTCGCATCTTTACGAGGATATCAAGCAAAGACCAGTCGACGGCAAACCTTGGTTAAGTACATTCCTAACATTAAGTAGCCATGAGCCATTCGAGGTCCCGTTTCACCATTTGGAGCATCCCTATCTAAACTCCGTCGCATTTACGGACAGCTGTATCGGCAATTTCATTGATACGTTCAAGGAACTGCCGGCATGGAAAAATACGGTAGTCATCTTTGTCTCCGACCACGGATACCGTTACCCTGAAAACATGCAGGAGTACGGACCTTTGCGTTTCCACATACCTATGCTATGGCTAGGTGGAGCGATCGCTGAACCTAAAGTGATCGATACGTACGCAAACCAGACCGATTTGGCAGCCACCTTATTAAATCAGATGGGTCTCCCCACGGATGAGTTCTCATTCAGCAAAGATATATTGAATCCTTGCGTCCCGCATTACGCCTTTTATACATTCAATAATGGATTTGGCTTTATAGACGAATCCGGTGTTTCCGTATACGACAATGAAGGGAACAAGATTTTAGTAGAAGAACCTGAAAGCGGAAACAAGACCCGCTTGGAGAAAGGAAAAGTCCTATTACAAACTTTATACGACGATCTGGGAAATCGATAACGACAGATATAAAAAAGGCCGACTTACACAAGCCAGCCTTTTTTATTTATATTAATAATATTCTTACTTAGCGTAGCTTACCGCACGAGTCTCACGGATCACCGTGATCTTAACCTGTCCCGGATAAGTCATCTCATCCTGAATCTTCTTAGCGATCTCAGCGGACAAGTTCTCGGTGTCCTTATCGTCAATCTTATCAGCGCCAACGATTACGCGCAACTCTCTACCCGCTTGGATAGCGTAAGTCTTGACAACACCCGGATACGATAAAGCCAATTGTTCCAAATCATTCAAACGCTTGATATAAGCCTCTACGATCTCACGACGTGCGCCCGGACGAGCACCTGAAATAGCGTCGCAAACCTGTACGATCGGAGCCAACAGCGTCTGCATCTCCACCTCATCGTGGTGAGCGCCTACGGCGTTACAAATATCCGGTTTCTCCTTATATTTCTCGCAAAGCTTCATACCCAAGATAGCGTGCGGCAATTCCGGCTCATCATCGGGCACTTTACCAATATCATGTAACAATCCGGCACGTTTCGCTTTCTTCGGGTTCAAGCCCAACTCAGAAGCCATCACGGCACAAAGGTTGGCCGTCTCACGAGCATGCTGCAATAAGTTCTGTCCATAAGAAGAGCGATACTTCATCTTACCGATCATACGGATTAATTCCGGATGCAAACCGTGCACTCCCAAATCGATCACGGTACGCTTACCGGTCTCTACGACCTCGTCTTCCACTTGCTTCTTCACCTTCGTTACCACCTCCTCGATACGAGCCGGATGGATACGTCCGTCCTGCACCAATTGATGCAAAGCCAAACGAGCGATCTCACGACGAACCGGGTCGAATCCAGAAAGAACGATAGCCTCAGGCGTATCATCCACCACGATCTCAATACCGGTAGCGGCCTCCAAAGCACGGATATTACGTCCCTCACGACCGATGATACGGCCTTTGATCTCGTCCGATTCAATATGGAACACGGTAATAGAGTTCTCGATAGCCGTCTCCGTCGCTACCCGTTGGATAGACTGGATCACGATCTTCTTCGCCTCCTTATTAGCGGTCATCTTCGCCTCCTCGACGATCTCGTTGATGTAAGAAGCGGCTTGCGTCTTTGCCTCATCCTTTAAGGACTCGATCAAACGCTCTTTGGCTTCCTCGGCGGACAACCCGGAGATAGCCTCCAAATGCTCCACTTCCTTCTGATGAAGTTTATCCAAATCTTGCTTCTTCTTCTCCACCAACTCCAACTGAGAAGATAAATTCTCCTTTACAGCCTCTACCTCGTTATTCCTACGCTGTAACTCTTCCTGACGTTGATTCATCGTCAGTTCTCTTTGTTTCAATTTAGTCTCGACAGACTGGATCTTAGCGTTACGCTGTGATACCTGTTTTTCCAAGTCCGCTTTCAAATGAAGAAACTTCTCCTTTACTTCCAGCATCTTGTTCTTCTTTATCACCTCGGCCTCCTTCTCCGCCTCTTGAAGCACGGAGTCGTACTTCGACTTCAGAAGGAAACGCATGCCCAGCCACGCAAGCAACCCACCAATGATGAAGGTTACTATCGGTATGATTATATACATTCCAACCATTTAACTAATAATTTAAGATTCATTTATTTATATACAAAAAAAGCACTACCATCACACGGTCTCACCGTGCAAAGCAGTGCGGAAACTCTCTTCTTACAATATGTATGTTATTTCTTCAGATATCCTTCCAACTCGGTTGTAAGCTCCTGTATCTTATCCGTAAAAGGATTTGTATCATTCCGTTTTTCCAACTCCAGATTATGCATCGAGAGTTGAAAAGCCACCATGGCTAACAAATCTTTCGTATCCACCTCGACCGCGAAATGCTGCCTGTATTGAAGAATCTTGCTGTTGATCTGATCAGCGGCGGCACGCACCAACTCTTCCTCATGACGTTTGATCGTAAGCGGATATTTCTTTCCGGCTATCACTATATTTATAAGAAATTCTTCGTCCATCGCTTCTATTCATTTAAAAGTGCGATGCACTTGTCTACTTCCCGCACTAATTTTGATAACCGCATCCGGGCGTTCTTCATCTCTTCCTCGTTCGTGGAAACAATTCGCGCCGTCAGCATGTTATCACATTTGGCATTCAATCCTTCAATCATATCCTTCGCCTGCCGCAACTCCTCGTCTTTAAGGCTCAAAGCAGCTGTAAGTTCGTCAATTCTACGTTTCTGCTGATCGCATAACGCCATCAAATCACGAACTCTAACCTCAAATACAGCTAACAATCTCTTATGATCTTCGGTCATTTCACACCAAATTCTACACAAAAGTAAGTTTTTGAATTGAATTAACCAACTGTAGACTTAATTATTTTGACAGAAAACGTATGGACAAATAAAAAGGCCGTTCAAAAAAATCGAACAGCCCTCCCTAATTCTTGTAAACGTTCCTCTTGTTTACACTAAAGAAACATACATTTCACCTTCAATCTCCTCGAAAGCTAATTTACCTTCTTTCGCCAACCAACCAAAAGCGGCGTACATATCTTTTTCCGCTTTAATCTTCGTGGCTTTCTTCACTGCCTTAAAACTCATTTTACCGCCTTCATTTAAAACGTTCCATACAAGGCCGGCGTTTGTACCAATTAATTCAATCATTTTATGATAACATTTGATTACTGGGGACAAATTTATAGATTAAATGATTAAAACAAAAGATTATAGATGTTTTTTAGCATAAAAGACGGACATTTTTCGCTTTGTAAACAATATTAACACGGTTATAACGTTATTTTCCCTCTGTTTTCTCGGCATATCAGTTCCGCTTCCACGTTTACCGCTGAGACATATCTTTTTAATAAGTCAACCGAGTAACCACCCGCTTCCAATAAGCCCTCCTTACCGGAATAACCATTCAGAATCATTAACAATGAAGTGGTCGACATTTCAATCTTGGTACGTTCCTCATCGCTGGTAGGCGTTCCGACACCCGCTACTCCATCCCTATAGACTGGAAGACCGGCGATATTCAATTCACCACGTCCGATACCGTGATAAATTTCCCCCTCTTTTCCGACACCTAGTTCCAATCCGCCTACAATCTTATCTGCGTCAAATCCTCCGATAGAATAACCGCTGCGAATAGAAACCAGATTGATGATATCCACCAAGGTATCTATCTTATATAAAGGAAGTCCGCGAAGTATCCGCCGTCTTAACGCCTCGGCGGAAGGGCGATACCGGTTCGGGTCTTTCCCCAGACGTTTATAAGCCTGACGGGTAGCGAAAATAGGAGTCCACTTATTAATATCCTCTATCTTACAGGTAGAACGGATATCCTCCTCAACACGGGTTATTTCTTCCCAAAGTCGTTCATCGGGCTCCGTGTTCTTTACTTGACAGGCGATAGCCAACACGTGAAGATCGGGGCAAGCCTCCGATATCTCAGATGAAAGAGTGATTGAAATCATGTCTATTATAAGTTTGAGCCAATATAACTAAGATTTTTTCAAGCATATTCCGGTAAGAATCCGGCCGCTTTTGACACCGAGGCGACGAGCGGAGAAATAATCCTCATACCGAATATAAGTACAGATGCCAGCGATCTCTATATGCTCGGAGAGCAATCCTGCCTCTAACAATTGTAAACGGTTGGTTTCCCATAGATCGATATACGCTTTTTGAGTCTCCGCATTACGTCGAAGAATCCGCTCCATTGGGAAGCCCGCCATTTGAAAAGCTTTTACGACTTCCTCTCCCACCTCAAATGCCGCTTGACTGATAGAGGGACCTATTCCGGCAACCAATTGAGTAGGATCGCAATCGTATGCCTCGATCATCAAGCTTGCCGCCTTACGAGCTATGTGTAAAACCGTACCCCGCCAACCCGCATGGACGGCAGCTACCACTTTACGATCCGGCGCATATAACAAGACAGGGACACAATCCGCCGTAGATACGGCTATACATACATCCGGAACATTCGTCACCAAAGCATCCACGCCTTCCAAACGTAGCTTTCGCTCTTTATCATTCAGCGAAAGGAAAGACGCGTCGATCGCCAATACTCGATCCTCATGGGTCTGATGAGGTATAACCATATTCTCTAGGGAAATCCCGACCGCATTCGAAAGAAGTTCCAAGTTCTTCCGGATGAAGCCCGGATCATCCTCGGTATAAACGCCCGGATTCAGCGAAGCGTATGTTCCCGTACTCACGCCGCCATGACGTGTTGTCGTAAAATGAGAAATGTCGCAGTATCCGTTTAACCCGGAGAACCTCGACACCTCTATTTGCTTATTTTCCTGTATCTTCATCATCGTCCCAGTATTCCTCGTATTCCTCATCCGGATCATCCTCGTCCTCATCCACAGGGAAGATGTATTCGTCATCATCCTCAAATTCCAACGTACTTACATCTATATTCTTATG
The DNA here is from genome assembly GCF_000436315.1 of Parabacteroides sp. CAG:2. Classification (NCBI taxonomy): domain Bacteria; kingdom Pseudomonadati; phylum Bacteroidota; class Bacteroidia; order Bacteroidales; family Tannerellaceae; genus Parabacteroides; species Parabacteroides sp. CAG:2. Next base: position 57,947 of record NZ_FR885271.1, read on the forward strand.
GACAATTCGCTCTGCCTCATGGAAATTCTCCTTATTCAGCTCTTTCCATAAAAGGTCTTTCAACTCGATAATTCCCAGTCCCGTGATAGAGGATATAAAGACATACGGAATTCCCTCCGGCAAGTCTTGCGACAAAGCCTCGATCAATTCCTCATCCAGCATATCGCTCTTGGTGATCGCCAGTACACGACGTTTATCCAGCAATTCCGGATTATATTTCACCAATTCATTATGCAAGATCTCATATTCTTTCTTGATATCATCCGCCTCAGCGGGAACCATGAACAATAACAATGAATTACGTTCGATATGACGTAAGAAACGAAGTCCCAAACCTTTTCCCTCGCTTGCTCCTTCGATAATACCCGGTATATCGGCCATTACGAACGAACGGTTATCGCGATAACTCACGATGCCTAAATTAGGCTCCAACGTAGTAAAAGGATAATTAGCGATCTTCGGTTTAGCGGCGGATACGACAGAAAGCAAGGTAGATTTACCCGCATTCGGGAAGCCTACCAAACCGACATCGGCCAGCAATTTCAACTGAAGAATCACCGTACGTTCCAATGCCGGCTCACCCGGTTGCGAATAACGGGGCGCTTGATTGGTAGCCGTCTTGAAGTTAAAATTCCCCAGACCGCCACGACCGCCTTTCAGCAACATCACTTGCTGACCGTCTTCCGTAACGTCGCAAATAAACTCTCCGGTCTCAGCATCGTAAACAACCGTACCGCAAGGAACCTCGATTACTCGATCCTCCCCGTCTTTACCCGAGCTACGCTTTGCGCTACCACTCTCACCATTGGTGGCCATGATATGACGCTCATATTTCAAGTGAAGGAGCGTCCAGTAATTCCGGTTACCACGGAGATACACATGACCTCCTCTCCCTCCATCGCCCCCGTCGGGACCTCCTTTCGGAATGTATTTCTCACGACGGAAGTGAGAAGATCCTCTTCCACCCTTTCCTGAGCGGCAATAGATCTTGACATAATCTACAAAGTTCGATTCAGCCATATTGGTTTATTTCAATTATTTTACGTTATTAACCGCCTCTTTGATACGACCGAAGATTTCCTCGATTGTTCCCATCCCTTTGATGGCTACGTGCTTGCCTTCACCTACATAGTAGTCTGCCAAAGGAGCTGTTTGAGTATGGTAAACATCCAGTCTGGATTTGATCGTCTCCAAGTTATCGTCAGAACGTCCGGATACTTTACCGCGCTCCAATAAACGCTTGATCAACTCCTCTTCCTCTACTTGAAGGTTCAACATAACGGAAACGTCTGTTCCACGCTCGTTCAACATCTTCTTCAAGGCTTTCGCTTGAGGGATCGTACGAGGGAAACCATCGAAGATTACACCCTTAGCCGGCTTCTTGCTATCCAATACATTCGCCAACATATCAACGATCAACTCGTCCGGAACCAATTGTCCCTTCTCGATATAATCCTTAGCGATCTTGCCCAGTTCAGTCTCAGCCTTCATCTCGCCACGCAATACGTCGCCAGTAGAGATATGATCCAAACCGTATTCTTTAATAATCAACTCACTTTGTGTTCCCTTACCTGAACCGGGAGCACCAAAAATAACCACGTTCAACATACTATTGTTTCTTTATTATATATAATGTATACTATTTTATTCCACAACCTTGTAGATATCCTTATATGAGCGGCCCAACTCATCATAATCCAAACCATGTCCCACGATAAAATCAGCGGGTATCTGTAAGCCTACATAATCCGGAGTCAACTCGCATTTCAAGGATTCCGGCTTGAAAAGCATCGTTGCCAATCTTACATCGGCGGCACCCTCGCTCCGAAGCTTCTCCATCACGTAGCTCATCGTAAAGCCCGTATCGATAATATCCTCCAATAAGATCACCATACGTCCGCAAATATCAGCCTGCACCGGCATGATCTCATTCAATATGCCCGTACTGGAAGTTCCTTGATACGAGGAATAACGAGCGAATGTCAGCTCATACGGAACATCCAACTCACGCATCAGCTCGGCGACAAACATAAAAGCCCCGTTTAGCACACCCACGAATAGAGGATTTTTCCCTTCCACATCCGCTTTAATCTGAACGGCCATTTTAGCGATAGCCGCCTGAATATCCGACTCCGGAATAAACAGTTCAAATTCTTTGTCTTTTAGACGAATTCTGTCCATAAATCTTTCGGTTTTCGAGGGGACAAATGTACAACTTTTTCGGCGATGCACAAAAAAGTGTAGCAACATACCAAAGTTTGTTATACATTTGTAAGCAGAATAAAACCCCAGACATCTAGAATTATGATTAAGATATTCGCTACAGACAAGGTAAAGGAGCTCGACCAATATACGATTCAACACGAGCCAATTAGTTCGATCGACTTAGTGGAGCGTGCCGCTACGACGTTCGTCCATGAGTTTTGCCGGCGCTACTCCAAGCAGGTCCGCATCGTGATTTTCGCCGGTCAAGGCAATAACGGAGCCGACGCTTTGGCCATCGCCCGCCTTTTGAACGAGGAATCATACCGGGTAGAGACGTATTTATTCAATCCGACGGAGCATCTGTCCGTAGAGTGTGAGCAAAACAAGCAGCGTCTGCTCGACATGGAACGGATCGAATTTACGGAAGTGGTCCGTGACTTTGAGCCGCCGACGCTAACCGACCGAGACGTGGTGATCGATGGCTTGTTCGGTTCGGGATTAAACCGTCCTCTCACCGGAGGTTTCGCCGCTATGGTCAATTATATCAACCAATCCGAGGCGGAAGTCGTAGCGATCGATATTCCTTCCGGCTTATTCGGGGAAGATAATCGTAAGAATGACTCGGAAGCGATCATCAAGGCCAGCTTAACCTTGACATTCGGTTTCCCGAAACTGGCGTTTCTTTTTCCGGAGAATGAGCAATACGTAGGCGAGTGGAAAATACTGGATATCGGAATCCATCCGGACGCAATTTATGAGACGGCTTCCCCTTACTCATTGGTTACGGAAGAAGATATATCCTATTCGTTAAAGTCTCGCAAACGTTTCGCCCATAAGGGAACGTTCGGACATGCTTTATTGATCGCCGGAAGTAAAGGAAAAATGGGAGCCGCCCTATTATCTGCGAAGGCATGCTTACGGAGTGGAGCCGGACTATTGACCGTGCATATCCCGACCCGAGGCGAATCAATCTTCCAAACCGCTTTCCCGGAAGCGATGTTAAGTTTAGACGCAAATCCGGATTATTTCTCTACGGTTCCCGAGATAGGTAGTTACTCCGCTGTTGGTATGGGACCGGGACTCGGACAGCATTTAGAATCCGCAGCAGCGATCGAACGTATCCTGCAATCTAGCACAAAACCAGTCGTTATCGATGCGGACGCTATTAATATAATGGCATCCAACAAGGACTTATTCAATAAGATCCCGCCACGGAGCATCCTCACTCCCCATCCGAAGGAGTTCGACCGGATAGCGGGTGAAAGCACGAACTCATACGACCGTTTGATGAAAGCGCAATCTTTCGCCGCCGAACATAAGATTTGTATCGTATTGAAAGGTGCTTATACCGCTATCTGTTCTCCGGCAGGAAACATTTATTTCAATAGTTGCGGAAATCCGGGCATGGCAACCGCCGGTAGCGGAGATGTGCTGACGGGTATCATCCTCAGCTTATTGGCGCAAGACTATTCTCCGGAAACAGCCGCTGTAGTCGGAGTATTCTTGCACGGCACAGCCGGTGATCTCGCCGCCGCTTTCCGCTCGGAAGAGAGCATGATCGCCAGCGACATCACGGATATGCTCGGAAAAGCGTTTAAGCAAATCAAATAAATCCAGCAAAAACAACGGGCGTTTTTACTCTCGTTTGTTACAATTACTACCGCTATTCCATATATTATACGGACTTACAGTGTACATATAGAATGGTGGTAGTAAATTTTCATGGTACCCCAACGCCTTTTGCTATCACATTTCAACCTTTTCTTACTCACTCAATAAATGTCGGCGATATCTTTTATGACAAAGCTCTGTAAAGTAGAGTTATTGTAACTTTTAAACATGTATAATTGTATCCCTATCATTTTATAGAAAAACACGTACATGAATTTTTTTAAACATGTACGACTTTTTTCGAAAACACGTACGTGTTTCAGCATAAACATCATGATATTTTCACAATACTGATTATCAACACTTTAAATAAAGTATTCGATTACTGGCTTATTGTAGTATTTTCTGTAAAGAAAAGCTTCAGTCGTTGATACCATAACTATTACAGCAACATTTGGCTACATCATATAATGTATTTAGTGTATCCAAATCAGATATACTGCGTTGGCGATGTTTGTATATATTACTTGGCAAAGTCAGTACTACTGCGTTTGCCGACTAATAAATGACCGATTGCCATACACTTCCGTTAAAATAAATAAAAAAGGAAAAAGAGCTTACGTATCCCTTGCCCCAGAGTTGTCTCATATATAAAACACCGACAAATTTGTATTAACAATAAAGCTATACGTACATGAAAATAACAATCGTATCGTTCGCAATGGCAGCTGCTTTCGGTTTAATCGCCTGTGATAACACGAAGCATAACACATTGACCGAACAAGAGAAAGCGGAAGGTTGGGAACTTCTATTCGATGGGGAAACCTTGGATGGCTGGCGGGATTATAACGGAACTGCCTTGACCGGACCTTGGGAAGTTGTAAACGGAACCATCCAAGCGGACGGGCAAGGTAGCGATGCCAGCGGATACATCGTCACCGACAAGGCTTATGAGAATTTTGAGCTTTCGTGGGACTGGAAAATCTCGAAAGGAGGAAATAGCGGTTTATTATATCATGTGGTAGAACGTCCTCAATTCCCGGTTCCCTACGTTACCGGTCCCGAGTATCAATTGATTGATGATATCAATTTCGCGGAGCCATTGGAAGATTGGCAACGTTGCGGAGTGGATTACGCGATGTATTTACCGGACTTCAACACGATAAAAGTACATCCGGCCGGCGAATGGAACAACTCTAAGATTATTTTTGACAACGGACATGTCACCTACTTTATGAACGGGCACAAAACCGTAGAGTTCGATGCATGGTCTGATGATTGGTTCTCCCGTAAGAACAGCGGTAAATGGGCGAACGCTCCTGAATACGGATTAGCGCATAAAGGCTTGATTTGTTTGCAAGACCACGGTTATCCCGCATGGTTCCGTAATATCAAGATCAAGGAACTTCCCCGCAAGACACGAGAGGCTCGTTTATTCAACGGCGAGGACATTACAAACTGGGATAAATACGGCACAGAATTATGGTATGTAAAAGATGGTTTATTAGTATGCGAAAGTGGCCCGGATAAACAATACGGCTATCTAGCCACCCGGGAATATTACGACGATTTTGACCTTACCGTGGAATTTAAACAGGAAGCGGATGGTAATTCTGGCGTATTTATTCGTTCCTTTGTAGAAGAAAAAGATGTAAAGGTAAACGGCTGGCAAGTGGAAGTCGCCCCCAAAGGCTTTGACACGGGCGGTATCTACGAATCCTACGGACGAGGATGGTTGATACAGATCCCGGACGAGAAGGAGAACATCCTAAAACAAGGAGAGTGGAACACGATGCGTATCCGGGTACAAGGAGATAATGTACAGACTTGGCTCAACGGAGAGGAGATGGTAAACATCCGGGATGAAAAGATCGGAGCCGGTCAAGGGCGTATCGCTTTGCAAATACATGATGGTGGCGGCATCAAGGTTCTTTGGCGCAACCTTCATTTACAAACATTATAGAATATCGTTTTCTTAAAATTTAATAGTTATGAAAAACATTTCGAGAAGAAGTTTCCTCAAGACCGGAGCCGTAGCGGCAGCCGGACTAACGATCGTTCCGGGTTCTGTACTCGGTAAATCCTTTGGCTATACAGCTCCTAGTGACAAACTGAATATCGCGGGTATCGGTGTCGGCGGTATGGGACGTCGTAACCTCGCCAACATGAACACGGAGAATATCGTAGCTTTATGCGATGTAGATTGGCACTACGCGGACAAGACCTTCAAGGACTATCCGAAGGCTAAACGCTTTAAAGACTGGCGTGTCATGTTCGATGAGATGGGTAAATCAATCGATGCGATTATGGTAGCCACCCCAGACCATACACATGCCGGCGTGACCGCCCACGCAATCACGCTAGGCAAGCATTGCTATACGCAAAAACCGCTTACCCACTCCGTTTACGAATCGCGTTTGCTTACCAAACTGGCGAAGAAATATAAGGTAGCCACCCAAATGGGTAACCAAGGTAACTCATTCGACTGGTGCCGGCAGATCGCAGAGTGGATACAGTCTGGCGTAATCGGCGATGTATATGAGGTACATTGTTGGACAGACCGCCCCATCTGGCCCCAAGGCTTGATGAAGCCGAACGATACCCCGAAGTGCCCGAAGACACTGGATTGGGATTTATGGATCGGCCCGGCTCAAAAGCGGCCTTATAATCCGGTCTATACCCCTTGGAACTGGCGTGGATGGTGGGACTTCGGAACCGGGGCCTTGGGCGATATGGCTTGCCATATCATGGACCCGTTGTATTGGGCACTCGACTTAAAATATCCGACCAGCGTAATCGGCAGCTCTACTTTGAGTAACCTGTACTCCCCTCCTCACGCACAGATCGTAACCTATACATTCCCCGCACGTCCACCCAAAGGAAATGTCAAGATGCCGGAAGTGAAAGTCTATTGGTACGATGGTGGTCTGATGCCTCCCCGTCCGGAAGAATTGAAAGACGGGCAGATGATGGGCGACGAGAACGGCGGTATCATCTTCATCGGAACGAAAGGAAAGATCATGACAGGCTGTTATGGAATGAACCCGACCTTATTACCGGTTTCCGACATGGAACATTTCAACCAGCCCAAACCGACGATCCCGAGAGTGAAAGGTGGCAATGGAGACATATGGTCCACCAATGCCCATGAGCAAGACTGGATCCGGGCTTGCAAGGAATCCCCGGAAAATCGTACGGAAGCCTCATCCAACTTCCAGTTCTCCGGTCCGTTCAACGAGATGGTCGTGATGGGAGTCTTGGCCGTTCGCCTCTCCGGACTGCAAGGTTTGCATCGTGAGTTGCAATGGGATGGAGAGAACATGCGGTTTACGAACATCTCCCCGAACGATAAGATCAAGATCGTCACGGTGGATGATTTCAAGGTAATTGACGGAGATCCGCGTTTCGACCGTCGCTTCGCCGAGTTTAACGCTGCGGAAATGGCCAACGAATGGATCAAGCATACGTATAACAACGGTTTCTCTTTGCCGGATATGCCAAGATAAACCTTTTAATAACAGCCAAATATGATAAGACATATCTATAAAATAATGATAGCGATCGTTTGCTGCCTATTGGCTATTCCAAGCGAAGCGCAAACGAAGGCCGAGAAGAACGGATGGCGTCTAGGGATGCAATCCTATAGTTTCCACCTGTTCCCTTTGACGGAAGCTCTCGATAAGACACAAGAACTGGGATTGAAATACATCGAGATTTATCCCGGCCATAAGCTCGGTGGTAAATGGGGAGATAAAGTATTCGATTTCAACCTTGATGCGCAGACCCAGAAAGAGATCAAGGAGCTTGCGGCATCCAAAGGTATCAAGATCGTAGGAACCGGGGTGTATGTAGCCGAAAAGTCGTCCGATTGGGAAAAGATGTTCAAATTCGCGAAAGCGATGGACCTAGAGTTCATTACTTGCGAACCGGCTTTAAGTGACTGGGACTTGGTAGAAAAATTGTCCAAGCAATACAACATTAAGATCTCCGTCCATAATCACCCGCAGCCTTCCGACTACTGGAAACCTGAGAACCTGTTGAAAGCCATCTCCGGACGCAGTCAATCGCTTGGTTCTTGTTCCGATGTGGGGCATTGGCGTCGGGAGGGGCTAAACCAGATTGATTGCTTAAAGCAACTCAAAGGTCGAATCATCTCTTTGCATTTCAAGGATATCGCCCCGAAAAAAGCAGGAGAGAATGAGCAGCACGACGTGATCTGGGGCACAGGCATCCTAGATGTAAAGGGAATGTTGAAAGAACTCAAATCCCAGAATTTCAAGGGAGTATTCTCTATCGAGTATGAATACAACTGGGAAAACTCTGTACCGGACATTAAAGAATGTATCCAATACTTCAATAAAACCGCAAACGAAATCTTATAATAGGGATTAGCATTAATTGACAGGTAGTAAGCGTATAGGCCCAAGGGACGTTCTCCTAGCCTATACGCTCCACCTTTCTAATAATACACGGGAATAAAATGGCATCTGACAACAAAATAATCGAATTGATCAAACAAGGAGATATAGCCGCCTTTAATACCCTGTTCAAGTCTGTTTATCTCCAACTTTATATACATTGCCGAAAATTTATCCCCGCCCCGGAAGACGCAAAAGACATCTTACAAAACGTCTTCCTCCGCTTCTGGGAAAAGCGTGAGAACATCGATATTCACACGTCTTTAAACGCTTATTTATACAGGGCTATACAGAACGAATGCCTCAATTACCTTCGTTCTACCGGAACTCCCTATCTGATTAGCCATAATTAATAAATTTAAGATTAATAATAAGATCTAACAATGTTACGTTTTTTATCCGTATTACACTAAAAATCATCCATTTCTCATAAGCAAGACTGTTTTTAAGATTAATAATTCAATGATTTATTATTTGATTACTATAGTATCTTTCAGTATTTGATAGCGAATACCCGTATTCGTCTTTATCACATTGAGAATCTCCGATAAATCTTCGTTGTTACGGAAACTACCGCTAAACCTTAATTTTTTTATCCCTTGATTTTCATAACGAAATACAACGTTATAGTTCCTTTCCAACAACTTTGTTATATCTTGCAGATACATCATTTTAAAAGACAAGAAACCTCCTCTCCATTGAGCGAATAGTTTCTTATCGTAAGGTACTACTTCTATCTTATTTCTACTTTTATCATAAACCGCCACTTGGTTAGGCTCAAGTAAGACCTCTTGTTTAGTCAACGTAGGTTGTACGGCGACCTTGCCATTGAACAAGGTTGTGGTTAGTTGCGAGTCTTCCATATAAGCGGAAACATTAAAGGCCGTACCAATCGCTTTCACATCAATACCGTTTGCCTTTACAACAAATGGTAAGTCTTTATTCTTTGCGACTTCAAAATAAGCTTCTCCATCCAAATAAATGCTACGATTGGAATGGCCGTAGTTCTCCGCATATTCTAGAGTTGTACAAGAGTTAAGCCAAACCCTCGTACCATCCGGTAATTGCAAATAGCTCTTCTCTCCTTTGCTCGTTACTAATTTATAATTTCCAACTGTCGATAAGTTCTCTTGATTCGTAAGATACAACGTTGATAGTGAAACACCTATGCCCAAAACCACGGCAGCGGCATATTTCATGTATTGAAGGAATAGCCTTCTTGTTTTCATTTTGGAAATAGTTTTTTTCTCTATGGATGAAAACAAACGCTCCCACTCCCTATCAACATCTACTTCGTCTTTGAGACTTTCCGCAATTATATTTTTTATATATTCTTTCATTGTTTTTTCTCGATTCTATATGTATGACACTTCAAAACGATGTGCTACTTACAAGATTGATAGATTTTTGTATTATATTTTTTCAAGAAACCAGATAATCTTTCAATCTACTTTTCAAAATCTTAAGGGCTCTATATATCTGTGTTTCCACTGTACGGACGGAGATATCCAATTTATCTGCGATCTCTTGGTTCTTGAGTCCATTTATACGACTCAATTTAAAAATGGATTTACATTGATCTGGTAATTCCTCTATCGTATTTTCCGTGATTCGTTCTATTTCAAAAATACTAAGTATCGAATAAGGATCATTATCTTCCACAGCCTCTTGTTTATCCATCTCTGATATTTCATATCGGGGAATGTCAATGGTTCCGGTAGAACTAATTACAGAACCCTGAAAAAATCATTATTTTTAGGTTTGTGCTTAACCTTTTTCCAGCCGTACACAGTAGCGGCATCAGCACAAATTATATCCTTAAATATCACAAAAGGAACTATCACTGAAGTTTTTAAGGCGATTGAAGACCAAAGTGAATATAAATTCTTTTATAATGACAATCAAATCAATTTGAATAAACGGGTTGATGTCAATATCCATGAAGAATCCATAGAACAAGTATTAAACAATGTCTTTAGAGGTACGGATATTACGTATAAGATCGTCAAGAATCACGTAGTACTTACCAACAAGACCATGAAAGATACGGAGTTGCCATCCACCAACCAAAATCGCAAACGGCTAACCGGACAAGTAGTAGGACAAGATGGGGAGCCTCTGATCGGAGTAAACGTTGTAGTGAAAGGTACTACAATCGGATCTATGACCGATATGGACGGAAACTACATTCTAGAGAATGTTCCCTCCAATGCTACCGTTGAATTCTCGTACATCGGCTATCTCCAACAAAGTATCAACGTAGGCAATAAAAGCAACCTCAACGTCACTTTAGCGGAAGACACTCAAAAGTTGGATGAGGTAGTAGTTGTTGGTTACGGTTCCTTCAAGAAAAGAGATTTAACCGGAGCTGTTTCTCAAGTAAAAGGAGACGAGATCTCGAACCTACCGCTTCGCAGCGCCGCCGACGCCTTGCAAGGAAAAGCAGCCGGTGTAACCATAACATCTAGTTCCGGTAGCCCAGGTTCACTCGGTAATGTCCGTATCCGTGGTGTCGGTACTATCAATAATAATGATCCGTTGTATGTAGTAGATGGTCTACCTCAAGGTGATATCGGTTGGTTAAATGCCCGTGATATCGAGAGCATAGAGGTATTGAAAGACGCTTCCGCACAAGCGATCTATGGTGCCCGTGCTGCCAACGGTGTGATCCTAGTATCCACAAAGCGAGGAGCTTCCGGCGAGAGTTACCGAAGCAACATCGAGTTTGATATGAACATTGGTTTCCAAGATGTAGTGAAAACGTATGACATGCTAGACGCCGAAGGTTTCATGGAATATAAGAACCGGGCTTACGCCGCATCCGGGAAAGCCTTGATCGATGATTTCGCCACATCAGAGAAGCGAGAGCAGATCCTTACTTTCCTAGGGAAAAACGGAGGACGATCCGGTACGGATTGGTGGAAAGAGAGCACCCGTAAACCCAAGGAAGCTATCAGTCAGAATTACAACCTAGCTTTCTCCGGAGGTATGAAGAAACTCAGATACCGTGCTAGCTTCGGCTATATGGATCAACAAGGAATCTTGAAAGGTTCCGACTATGAACGCCTCTCCGGTCGGTTGAACGTAGACTCTGAGGTAACCAAGTGGTTGAACCTCTCCGCAAATGTGAACGTCACGTACGAATCCAGGCGCAACCTAGATGAGAATAACTCTTACACAGCAACCGTGTTCAGTACCCTTGCGGCAGACCCAATCACTCCGGTATATCGCGACAACCTAGTGGATATCCCAGATTTCTTGCAAAACCGGATTATGGGTGGTTATGAGCCGACCAATCCTTGGTCTCGCTATACAGGCGTAATTTACTCAAACAAACCGAACACGGTTGGACAGGTAGACCGCTCCGCATTAAATCAATGGCACGGGATCGCCACGAAAAGTAATATCTCCGGCGAAGTCAAGTTGTTACCCTTCTTGACCTTCAAATCCAGTATCGCTCTTGACTTAGTCCGTAACCAAAGCGACTCTTTCCGTCCTTCTTACTATCTGGATGGAGATGAGTACTCCACTTATGCGGGCGCCAGTCGGAGCGTAGCGAATAAAGATTACTGGGTATTCGACAATTACCTAACTTACAATCAAAAATTCGACAAACATGCGGTAACAGCCATGGTCGGTACCTCCGCAGAGAAAGAGCGCTACGAGGAGATCTACGCCTATAAAGAAGGACAGGTCAACAACAACCCGAACCAGCAGATCATCAACGCCGGTACCATGAATCCCGCCGCATCAGGCTACTACGCCACGAGTACGCTGAATTCTTATTTCGGTCGTGTATTTTATTCCTTTGACAACCGTTATATGATCACAGCCAATATCCGTTGGGATGGATCCTCTAAATTTGCAGATGGTAATCGCTGGGGTTACTTCCCCTCCGTATCCGCCGGTTGGAATTTCTCGGAAGAGAGCTTCATGAAGAACCTTGAGTGGCTGTCACAAGGTAAGTTAAGAGCAGCTTGGGGTGAGATCGGGAACCAGACTATCTCCTCCGGAGCCTATATGAATACGTTCGGAAATGGTAGCTACTACCTCTTCGGTAATCCGTATCAGACGAACTTGTATGCCGGACGTACGCAGGTGGGTAATCCGGATCTGAAATGGGAGACTACTCGCCAACTGGACTTCGGATTGGATTTGGCCTTTTTCCAAGGTTCCTTGAGAGCAACCTTCGACTACTTTGACCGTCAGACAAGTGATATGTTGGTGCAAGTACCCGTGCCCAGTTCACTAGGATTCCCCAACACGCCGTGGATGAATGCCGGTAGCGTAAGCAATAAAGGTTTTGAAGTAACGCTCGGATACGACGGTAAGATCGGGAACGACTTCCAATATCATATCAACGGAAACGTATCCACCTATAAAAATAAGGTAAAAAGCCTAGGTAGTGGAGCGAATATTCCGGGTAAAGGCATCCATCTAGGATACTTCTCCTATACGATGACAGAGCCAGGACAACCGATCGGTTATTTCTACGGATATAAAACCGATGGTGTCTTCCAGACCCAAGAAGAGATCGACAACTACAAGAACAACGGTCAAATGGTAATGCCAAACGCAAAGCCGGGCGACTTAAAGTTCCAAGATTTGAACAAAGATGGTAAACTAGACGACGAAGACCGCACGATGACAGGAAATCCTCATCCAGACTTCACCTTTGGTTTGACCTTAGGCGCAGAATGGAAAGGATTCGACATCTCCGCCTTCTTCCAAGGATCAGTCGGCAATGACATCTTAAACATATTGAAATATGACATCTATTCAGGTACCGGTTGGTACAATGCTCCGAAGGATATATTAACAACCTACTGGAACGGACCGGGTAGTACAAACGAGAACTTCGCAATCGATGCGGATAGCCGCATGAACTTGGAGATGTCCGATTGGTATGTGGAAAATGGTTCTTATGTTCGCTTGAAGAACCTGACAATCGGTTATACGCTTCCGTCCGAATGGACTAAGAAGATCACGATCAACAACCTTCGTTTCTTTGTTGCCGCACAGAACTTATTCACGATCACCGGTTATTCCGGACTAGATCCTGAGATCGGAGAGATCAATAACTCGCCTCTTTACAAAGGCTGTGATATGGGATTCTATCCGCAACCGCGTACATTCATGTTCGGTCTTAGTTTGAAATTATAATCTTAAAATGAATTATTATGAAATCTATAGTTAACATAGGGAAATTACTTGTATCGATCGCATGCGTCGGTGCCCTTACGACAAGCTGTAACAGCGACTTTCTAGACCGCCCGCCATTGGGAACATTGGATGAGGTAACTTATCTGAGTACCAAGGATGCCGGCTACAAACTTTTGGTCAATTGCTATCAGCCCTTACAAGATAGCTGGAACTATCAGGACATGAAATTTGTCTTGGGAGATCAATTGAGCGACGACTGCTCCAAAGGCGGCTCTGATGCAGGAGACCGCGTTCGTATCACGGAAATCGCCCGCGGAACACCAATGGCGACTAATCAAGTCTTGTCCGACCTTTGGACTCATCGCTACCAAACAGCGATCTCAGCCTGCAACGTATTCCTGTCGCTAATCACACCTGAATCAGAATTGATCGATGATGCCGGAGGCTTGGTCAGCACAGAAACCAAACAGCGATGGATCGCAGAGGCTCAATTCATGCGTGCGTTCTATTACTACGACCTAGCTACAATCTTCCAGAATATTCCACTAATTGACAAGCCCATGGAAGTCGTCGACAAAAGTACGATCACGAAATCCAGCAAAGAGGAGGTCATGAACTTTATCCTGAAAGACCTGAACACCGCAATCGCCGAACCTAATCTACCTAATGCAAAAAGCCTTCCGACCAGCGAGATTGGGCGAATCACCAAAGAGGCCGCCATGGCTTTCCGTGCTAGGGTATTGATGTTCTACGGCAACTACGGAGAGGCTCTGAAAGACCTGAAGGCAGTTGTCGAATCCGGAAGCTATGAATTAGTAGATGACTACGAGAAGCTATTCAATAACGCCACAGAGGGCTATATGTCAAAAGAGTCCGTCTTCATCACCCTGCGCTCTTACATTCCTAGCTACACTAGCGGTAGCGTTTGTCCACAAATGAATGTCGGTCGCGGTATTGCCGGCGGATGGGGCGGCGAGTGTCCGACGAAGGATTTGGTAGACGAATATGAGGTAGGCGATCCACGCTTGGTACACACGGTATTGTCATCCGGCGATATATTCGTCAAGAACGATGGTTCCGAAGAGGTACACGACTATTCCGGCTACGACAATTTCCCACAGCAACACAGCCGTAAGCAGTATCCAGACTTCTCCAGACGGCCACTAAACGATTTATTGAACACGGATTGGACCCACTATCACATCCGCTATGCCGATGTATTGCTGATGTACGCTGAATGCCTGATCGAGACGGATGGCGACAAACAACTAGCGGCCGACCTGATCAACCAAGTACGTTATCGTGCCTTCGTGACAACCTCTTTGACAGATAGCTACGCTAAATACCGTAAGTTCAACCTCAAGGAGAGCGATCGAGTGACCGAGGATACTTTCAACGCTAAGTATAAAGTGAAAGCTTCCGATGATCTGCGTGCCGCCGTTCGCCACGAACGCCGTATCGAACTTGCAGGCGAGGGATTACGCTTCTACGACTTAATTCGCTGGGGCACCTTCGTATCTACAATGCAGAAATTCGGCAAGACTGATGAGGGCAAGTATTCCGGTGCCGGGACACTCGTCACCGATAAGACATACCCCTACCCGATTCCACAAAGCGAGATCGACTATGTAGGAGGCGCATTAACACAGAACGATAATTATTAATCTTCAATTTTTATTACTGTAGCCCCCGCAGATAGTCCTTCTTGTTGTCTGCGGGGGTTTCTATTCACGAAATACCTTAGAAATCCATGAAACGAATCTTATTTCTCCTAACCATCGCCCTCCTAAATTTGGGAAGTGGCCTATGCAAGACACGACAATCGTTAAGAATCATGAGCTACAACATCCGCATCGGGATCGGTATGGACCAACAGACCAATTTGAAGCGAATCGCTGAAGTGATCAACAAGATCCAGCCGGACTATGTCGGGCTACAAGAGGTGGACAGTGTATGCGAACGCTCTGGATGGATCAACCAATATGCAGAATTGGCACGGTTGACCGGCATGTATCCAATCTTCGCACCTGCCACAGAACGTTCTAAGGGATTATACGGAATCGCCGCACTCTCCCGCAAAAAACCTCGCAGCTACCAATACATACCTCTGCCGGGAAAGGAAGAGCCACGTACCTTCCTTTGTCTCGAATATCCGAACTATACCTTGTGTAACACACATTTCTCGCTCGACCCAGACTCTCGCCTGGCCTCTATACGACTCATCAATGAGACGATGAAAAGCGAAAACAAACCAATCCTGATCACCGGAGACTTCAACATGGAGCCAGACTCTAAGGAATTCAAGGCGATGAAACAAACGTGGAGGCTCTTATCCGACCCTACGTTAGAGACCTACCCCTCGGATCATCCCCGTTTGCGTTTAGATTATATCTTCGGCGACCTAAGGCATGAATTTAGGATTATCAACGACCAAGTGATCGATATCCAGTCGTCCGATCACCTGCCGATCTATATAGACGTGCTATTTTAAGCTTTCTCCCCCGGACATCCTCAGAATCCCGAACAATGCGAATCTAGAAATTCTTAATGTTGTCCGGGATTTTCATGCAATAAGAATACTTCCAATTGGTTTTAAGCAAAATATTTCCTAGTTTTGCGCAATAATATACAGAATTAAAATAAACTGGGATATGAAGAATATAATCATTATAGCTAGTTTACTCCTCGGGATGCCGCTTATGGCACAAACCAAGGTGGTAAAAAAGAACGCTGTAAAAGCCAATAATTTCGGAATCACCTACTCGTTGCCCAAGACCTCGCTAGTCGTAGACGCCGAAGTGACGAAAGTAACTTGCAAAGCCGGGCCTTACTATCAATATGCAGAGAAGTATCTAGGCGTAAAGGATGCGGTCACGGAAGACAAGGTTTATTTCGATCTCGGAAAAATCAGTCTGATCAACCGGGGATTACCCGATGCGGATAATACCTATATCGTAGAATTCAAACAAGGTACGGTCGCCCCTTACGCTTATCTTACCGAAGATGGATTATTATGCTCGATAAACGCAGAATATACACCAGTTGAATCCGAGCTAGATGCCGCAAAGAAAAATAAAGGCTCCCAACAAAAAGTGACAGACGCTTCCGTTTTCTCAGAGGAATTACTAATGGCAGGCTCCACCGCCAAACAAGCGGAGGTGGCCGCTAAACAAATTTACCGTATCCGGGAAAGCCGTTTGAACATCTTGACCGGCGAGGCGGATAATTTACCTCCCGATGGTGAAGCCATGAAACTGGTGATCCAGCAATTGGAGGAGCAAGAAAAAGCATTAACAAACCTATTCACCGGAATCTTGACCAAAGAAACCGAGCATTATGAGGTAAGTATCATCCCCCACGACAACCTAGATAAAGAAGTATTGTTCCGTTTCTCCAAGCAGCTAGGTATCGTAGACGCTGACGATTTGGGCGGTACCCCTGTCTATATGAACTTGAAAGCGACAGAAAGAGCTCCGATCCTTGATGCCAAGGAAGCCGAGAAGAAAGACAAATCATTGAAAGGAATCGTCTACAATGTTCCGGGAAAAGCCAGCATAGAAATACTAATGAACAAAAAAACGCTCTACAAAGGAGAGGCCCAAATCACTCAATTCGGAACACGGGAAGGATTAGCCCCTGTTATGTTTGAGGATAAGAAAGCCCCCGTCAAAGTTCTTTTCTATCCGGAAACCGGCGCCATAAAGCAAATTATTCAATAAGTATAAACTAATATTATCTAAAACACATGTTACAAGGACAACCTAAAGGTCTCTATGCCCTAGCACTCGCGAACACGGGCGAACGCTTCGGTTATTACACGATGCTTGCGATTTTCACACTATTCTTGCAAGCGAAATTCGGCTATACGGCCGCTGAGACATCAACGATTTTCGCTAGCTTCTTAGCGTTCGTGTATTTTATGCCATTGATTGGCGGTATGATGGCCGATAAGTTCGGTTATGGAAAGATGGTTACCTCGGGTATCATCATCATGTTTGTCGGTTATCTTTTATTAGCCATCCCAACAGATGCCGCCTCGGGAAAAATCATGATGTTCGGCTCGCTAGCGCTAATCGCTTGCGGTACCGGATTATTTAAAGGTAACTTACAAGTGATGGTAGGTAATCTTTATGATGCCCCGGAATATAGAAGTAAACGTGACCAAGCCTTTAGTTTGTTTTATATGGCGATCAATATCGGTGCCATGTACGCACCTACGGCTGCCACTAAAATGACAGACTGGATGTTGGGTAAGTATAACCTTTTCTACGAGTCACAAATTCCGGCACTCGCTCACCAATTCTTAAACGGAACAATCTCCGCAGAGAACAAAGAGGCACTCGCCGCTCTGCAAAGCGCACAAGGTTTCACCGGCGATATGGCTACGTTCTGTTCCACGTATATCGAGAAGTTGTCTGAGGCATACAACTATGGATTCGGTGTGGCTTGTATCTCATTGATCATATCGATGGCTATCTATATGGGATTCCGCTCTACCTTTAAGCATGCGGATGTCAATACCAAACAAGCAAAGGCTTCCCACGCTCCGCAAGAGGAATTGTCACCTGCCGAGACGAAACAACGTATCACCGCCTTGCTGCTGGTATTCGCCGTGGTATTGTTCTTCTGGATGGCTTTCCATCAAAATGGTCTGACAATGACGTTCTTTGCTCGCGACTATACGGCCAACCAAGTGACCGGACTGGATCGTATCGGCTTTGATGTGATTAACTTAACGTTATTGGTTATCGCCGTGTATGGGGGATTCGCTATCGCACAATCCACAACGAGCAAAGGTAAGACGATCGCCAGCATCGTGACCGTGGGCGCATTAGCCGCTCTAGGTATCAAATATATGGCTCTGCCGGAAACCGTAACGATCCTTCCGCAGACCTTCCAGCAATTTAACCCGTTCTTCGTGGTTGTATTGACTCCGGTATCGTTGGCGATCTTTGGTTATCTGGCTAATAAGAAGAAAGAGCCGTCCGCTCCTCGTAAGATCGGATTGGGTATGATGATCGCCGCTTGCGGTTTCTTGATCTTAGCGATCGGTTCTATGGGCTTGCCTACACCGGACGCTTTAGCGGCAGATAGCAAATTGCAGGTATTGGTTTCTCCGAACTGGTTGATCTCGACTTATCTGGTATTGACCTTCGCCGAATTATTGCTTTCTCCGATGGGTATCTCTTTCGTATCCAAAGTGGCTCCTCCTAAATACAAAGGTATGATGATGGGTGGTTGGTTCGTGGCTACGGCTATCGGTAACTATCTGGTCGCTATCATCGGTTATTTGTGGGGAAGCATGCAATTATGGATGGTATGGAGCGTGTTGATCGTTCTTTGCTTACTGTCTGCGTTGTTCATGTTCTCTATCATGAAGAAACTGGATAAAGTGGCTTGACAATTGAGAATTGAAAATTAGAGGATGAGGAAGTCGTATACATATCGTTCGCAGGCACTCCGTTTCAGAAGATGGAGCCGGAAGGCGTATGCGGCTTTCATCAGTATACAGAGGGCTGTTACGATCGGACAATTATCCTTTTCCGTAGCCGATCGCTTCGAGAAAAAGAACCAGTCTTTACATACCGGCATCGGTATGTTCACGGACGGATTTTTCGAAGAGGATGACGAGGAGAGGGAGAATACCGAGGAGAACAAACGGAGCCTCGCAGTATCGCATGGACTGTTTACGGCATTACTCCCGGTATTAGTATCAAATGAGATCGCTCATCCGGCTCATCGTGTAGCTCACTATACATTATATAATATAGTAAAGGCGGGAAGTATTCTTTCGGATACTTCCCGCCTTTCTTATTTCCATCCGGTTGTAGAGACGGGGCACGCCCCGTCTCACTACAGACTAATGCGTACCCTAAGTTACCATTTGGAGGGGATGAGACGGGGCACGCCCCGTCTCTACAACTAGGTATATATATACGTGGAATTATTAAATGAGAGAAAATGACAATAGAAGAAGCAAAGCAGTACATCCTAGAGGGTGGGAAGATTACTGAGGAACAGGCTTTAAGCTTGGTGAATCACCCGGACAAAGAGGCGCTTTACAAGGCCGCCCACCAAATCACCCGCCATTTTATGGGGAATAAGTTCGACACTTGTTCCATCATCAACACCAAAAGCGGTAATTGCAGCGAGGATTGTAAATGGTGCGCACAGTCGGGACATTACAAGACCCTCGTAAACTTATATCCTTTGCTTCCGGCCAAGGAATGTGTCTATCATGCGGTATATAACCGGAAACAGGGTATCCGGCGTTTTGCCTTGGTGACTAGCGGCAAGCGAGTATCGGATAAAGAATTGGAACAGATCACCGATACGATCCGGCAAATCAAGCGGCAAAGCGATATTAAATGCTGTGCCTCCATGGGATTGCTAACCCGCTCCCAACTCCAATCGCTTTACGATAGCGGAGTGGAGAATTATCACTGCAATATCGAGACTGCCCCTTCCTATTTCCGTCAACTCTGTTCCACGCATACGATCGAGCAGAAGATGGAAACCATCCATACCGCCCGGGAAATCGGTTTCCGTATCTGCTGCGGCGGCATTATCGGCATGGGCGAGACGATGGAGGAGCGAATCGAGATGGCTTGTTTCTTACAGCAAGAAGGTGTCTTATCCATCCCTCTCAATTTATTACAGCCGATACCGGGAACTCCTATGGAGAATACACAGATCCTAGAAGAAGAGGAATGGCTAACAACGATCGCCCTTTTCCGCTTGATCAATCCGAACGCATTTCTCCGTTTCTCCGGCGGACGGGCACAATTAAGCGAGGTCACGCAACGGAAATCCCTATATATAGGGATTAACTCCGCGATCATCGGAGACTTATTAACGACTATCGGAAGCAAGGTAGAGGAAGACAAAGTCTTATTTACCTCCGAAGGCTATTCACTCACCGAAAACACCGATTGGGAAAAATGACAACAACCGAACTTTTACAATACGACCGGGATCATCTATGGCATCCCTACACCTCGACCATCGATCCACTTCCCGTCTATCCGGTATCCAAAGCGGAGGGCGTGACGATAACCCTTGCGGACGGCAGGGAGCTAATAGACGGAATGTCTTCTTGGTGGGCGGCAGTCCACGGATACAACCATCCGGTACTTAACGCGGCGGCTAAAGCCCAATTGGATAAGATGAGTCATATCATGTTCGGGGGATTCACGCACGAGCCGGCTGTCGAGTTGGCCGCTAAATTATTACCGCTATTGCCCCCTTCCCTAGAAAAGATATTCCTAGCGGATAGCGGCTCGGTCGCCGTGGAGGTAGCCTTAAAGATGGCGATCCAATACTGGCAGTCCAAAGGCATACCGGGAAAACATACCTTCGCCACGATCCGTAGCGGTTATCACGGGGATACTTGGCACGCCATGTCGGTATGCGATCCGGTGACGGGTATGCATGGGATCTTCTCCGGAAGCCTACCCATCCAATACTTCATACCTCAACCTTCGGTCCGATTCGGCGAGGAATGGAGAGAGGAGGCCATGGCTCCCTTGCGGGATTTACTAGAGCGGCATGCCGACGAGATCGCCGCCTTGATCTTGGAACCGGTCGTACAGGGGGCAGGAGGCATGTATTTCTACTCCCCCACTTTCCTCGTTCGTGCTCGGGAACTTTGCGACCGGTATAACGTCTTATTGATATTCGACGAGATAGCGACAGGCTTCGGACGTACCGGAAAGTTGTTCGCATGGGAACATGCGGGAGTCGAACCCGATATCATGTGTATCGGAAAGGCATTGACGGGAGGTTATCTTACGCTTTCCGCCACGATCACGACGAAGCCGATAGCCGACACGATCTGTTCCGGCGAGGCGGGATGCTTTATGCATGGACCTACGTTTATGGGAAATCCCTTGGCATGCGCTATCGCTTCGGCCTCGATCTCTTTATTGATCGCCAGTCATTGGCAGGAGAAAGTGAAGCTTATAGAGGAACAATTGCGGGCGGAGTTAGCGCCAGCCGCCAAACTGCCTGAAGTCGCTGAGGTACGGGTATTGGGGGCGATCGGGGTGATCGAGATGAAGCATCCGGTGAATATGGCGGTATTGCAACGTCGATTCGTAGAGGAAGGGATATGGGTACGTCCATTCGGACGGCTGGTTTATCTCATGCCTCCTTTCGTTATCTCCACGTATGAACTATCCAGACTAACCTCCGGATTATTGAGAGTATTAACGCATAATTAACATATCTACAACCGGGTAATATATAGATATATGAAATCATATAACGAGCAACTTACGGCTTTACGAGCCTCCGGGAATCTTAGGCACCTACCGGAAGTCGAGCATCAAGGAATATGGATATTAAAAGAGGGAATGCGTATGCTGAATCTCTCTTCCAACGATTATCTTGGATTAGCCAGCCGGCAGGATTTACAAGAGGAGTTTCAAGCATCCACACAAGACCGCTTCTATCCCTACTCCTCCTCATCATCCCGCTTGCTGACGGGTAATTTCTCCGTCTATACGAAACTGGAGAAACAGATCGCCCGCTCCTTCGACCGGGAAGCCGCATTGATCTTCAATAGTGGCTATCATGCCAACACCGGAATCCTCCCGGCCTTAACCGATAAACAGACCTTATTACTCGCCGACAAGCTGGTGCACGCCAGCATCATCGATGGCATCTTGCTGAGTGGTTCCCCATTCCTCCGTTACCGCCACAACGACTATGACCAACTGGAACGCCTCGTACAAAAGAACGCCTGTCAATACGAGACAATCATCATCCTGACCGAAAGCATTTTCAGCATGGACGGGGATGTAGCGGACTTAAACCGCCTGATAGCAATCAAAAGGCAATATCCCAATATCCTATTGTACGTAGACGAGGCTCATGCCATCGGAGCCCGTGGAAAGACGGGGCTAGGTATCGCCGAGGAACAAGGCTGTATCCAAGAGATCGATCTATTGGTCGGTACTTTCGGCAAGGCGTTAGCGTCTATGGGGGCCTATTTGGTTTGTTCCCGTACGATACGGGAATATCTGGTCAATACGATGCGACCGCTCATATTCAGTACGGCCCTGCCACCGTTCCAAATCGCATGGACTTCCTTCATCTGGGAGCAACTCCCCTCGTTCACGAAGGAACGGGAGAATCTTCTAGCGTATAGCCGATTGTTAGCGGAGGCTTTAACGGGCAAAGGAGGCGAGATCAGCCAAAGCCACATCATCCCCTTCATCGTGGGAGAGAGCGAGGATTGCGTACGGAAAGCGGAAGAGCTACAACGAAAAGGCTTCTACTGCCTCCCCGTTCGCCCGCCGACAGTGCCCAAAGGTACCTCCCGTATCCGCTTCTCCCTTACGGCAAACCTCACAATAAAAAATATTCATCAACTGATTGTAGAGACGGGGCGTGCCCCGTCTCCCACCGACTGATAGAGAACTGGATAGATAGTATGTATATAAATTGAATTGATAGTATGTATATAGATAAGATAATAAATAAGCGATCCCCTAGTCTGATCCTCTGTCTCGCCGGCTGGTCCACCTCGCCGGAGCTTTTCCGCCATCTGGAAGTACCGGAGCAGACAGACCTATGGATTGCCTACGATTACAGGACGCTCGGGTTCGAAGAGACATTCGCCCCCTATAAGGAGGTGCATCTGGTCGCTTGGTCTTTAGGCGTATGGGTAGCCACCCGGCTCTGGGCAGGCCACCGATCCTTTACCACGGCGACCGCCCTGAACGGTACCCCTTTTCCCATGCACGATACGCTAGGCATCCCGACCGCGATCTTCGAGGGAACCCTCCATCATATCAGCGAGGAAGGTATGCGTCGCTTTAACCGCAGGATGTGCGGAGACAAGGAGACATTCAATTGCTATTCGGAACTCTCACCACGTCCGCTGGAGGAGATCAAGGAGGAACTGGAATCTCTATATAATCAGATCCTCCCGGAAAAGCTCGAATCAGCCGATCCGCGGATATCCGCCTTCTGGGATCAAGCCATCCTGTCCACCGAAGATAAGATATTCCCGGCAACCAACCTCCGGAACTACTGGCAAGGCCGTTGCCCCATCCAAGAGATCAAGGCGCCTCATCTTCCTTTTTACCACTATCAATCATGGAACGAATTATGGAAGTAATCGAACAAGAACGGATCCGCCGGCGTTTCAGCCAAGCGGTGAATACATACGACGATCACGCGGATGCCCAGAAACGGATATGCGCCCATCTGGTACAGCTATTGACCGTATACACCTCCTCTCATTTCCGCAGGGTGCTGGAAATCGGTTGCGGAAGCGGCGGATTCACCCGTTTATTAAAACAAGAATGCCAAATCGAGGAATGGGTACTCAACGATCTTTGCGAGACTTGGCAAAGCGCCATCGAGGAGTTGTTTCCTTCCGCCCCTCCTCTATTCTTGGCCGGTGATGCCGAGCGACTGGCTTTTCCCGGCACGTTCGACTTGATTGCCTCGGCCTCCGCCCTGCAATGGATGAAAGACCTTCCACGTTTCCTCCATAAGCTATCGTCCACCCTATCGCCCGGAGGCATGCTGGCTTTCAACACCTTCACGCCAGACAACCTTCACGAGATCAAGGAACTGACCGGAGAAGGGCTCACCTATCCTACCGCCGGACAATTAAGGGAGTGGTTATCCACCTACTTCCGGATCGTCCATGAAGAGGAAGGAAATATCGCCCTGACCTTCCGGCACCCGCTGGAGGTGCTAAGACATCTAAAGTACACGGGTGTCACGGCCAACGCCTCTTGCGTCTGGACACGGGGAAAACAGGAACGTTTCTGCCGGGATTATCAAGAGAGATTCCCCTCGGCGGATGGTGGGGTCACATTAACTTACCGTCCACTCTATATCTTAGTGGTCAAAAGATAAAGGTGAGGTAGATCGCCTCTTCCGAGGTATTGATCCTTTCACCTATATGATATGATCGTATCACAAGGGTGAAACGATCTTTTCACAAAGGTGATACGTTCTTTTCACAAAGGTGAAAAGATCAATAGCGCAGAAGAAAAGGAATAAATCTCTTAGAGACAAGGAGTAATATCCATAGAGACAAAAGATTAATCAAGCAACTATTTAAACAACAGAACAATGAACCATCAAACGAAAGAAAATGTATTATTTATCTCCGGCATAGACACGAACGTCGGAAAGACCGTAGCCACCGGAATGATCGCCAAGGCATTGGCGAAAGCCGGAAAGAAAGTGATCACCCAAAAGATGATACAGACCGGATGCGAGCACGTATCGGAGGATATCGAGGCACACCGCCAAATCCAAGGGCTCCCCTTTACCGACGAGGATACGCAAGGACTGACTTGTCCTTATATCTTCACCTATCCCTGCTCTCCTCATATGGCGGCGGCGAAAGATGGAAGACGTATCGATTTAGAAACGATCACCCAAGCCACCCGGCGATTGCGAGAGACCTACGAGTATGTATTACTGGAAGGAGCCGGAGGACTGATGGTTCCGAACGACATGGAATCCCTTACGATCGATTATGTGAAGGAACAGGCGTATCCCCTGATACTAGTCACGTCCGGCAAGCTGGGAAGTATCAATCATACTTTGCTCAGCCTGTACGCCTGCGAGCGATACGGTATCGAGGTAAAAGCCATCGTCTATAACCAATATCCAAGCATCGACCCGCTGATCGAGGCGAATACCTTGGAGTATCTAAAGGCCAAATTCCCGGAGATCCCCTTAATCCTCCTTCCGGAAATGAAAAAGGGAAGCGAGGAGCTTCCCGATATTCGCCCGTTGCTATAACGCCCTATCAAGCCGGATCAGGAAACAGATCCAGTATTTTCTGATCCGCTTTTCTCCGGATCTCCGGTGTAATGCTATCCTTCACCATTTTCAATACGAAAGTCATCACCGCCACATCGTCCGTGAAGCCGATAATGGGGAGCACGCTCTCCGGGATCAAGTCGAAAGGCAATATAAAGTATCCTAAAGCCCCGATTATATAAGCCTTATGTTGAAGAGGTACCTTTTCATCCTGCAACATATAATACAGCGTGAAGACAGGACGCAATACCGTAGCCCCCACTTTCTTCGCTACCCGCTCTATCTTCTTCCAGAAACTCTTCTCCGAGAAATAAGTCCCATATCTTTGTATCTCATGTACTTCCTCGAAAGGAACATCCTCAATCTTTCTTGTGTCCATAAACGAATCCTATTAAATCATCTTTCACAAAGATAACAAGTAGTGTAGAAAAATTGCACATCAAATGAGGAAATATTACACAATGCCACCTCCACACCCGTATTCAAAGCTTTTCGTAATAATCTCATAAGAAAACAATTATAAAGAAATCTACAGGATTTATCACATCTGGCACGTCTTTTTCAGATAATCCTTTAGTTAGTATAGGTATTAATAAGACGTTTTAAACAAAAAGAGATGAGAAATGTAAAAACATGGGGCATACTATTCCTATGTCTACTTCTATTGCCCGGGGTAGCGTATGCACAAAAAAGACAGATCGAAGGAACGGTGATTTCCCAAGAGGACAAGGAGCCTCTGATAGGAGCGACCGTTATCGTAAAAGGGAGCCTGTCGGGAGCAGAGACCGATCTCGACGGGCATTTCACGCTGGAAGTTGATCCTGACGCCAAATTCATTATTGTCGATTACATCGGCATGAAGCAGACCCAAGTACCTATCCCGAAAAGCGGTATCTTAAACGTGGCTTTACAACCGGAGGCGATGAACCTCGATGAGGTCGTGGTAACCGGTTACGGTAACTTCTCACGTTCTTCCTTTACCGGTTCCGCCAACACTTTACGGGCTGACCTACTGAAAGAGATGCCGGTGGTTTCCATAGAACAGAAACTACAAGGCATGACCTCCGGTGTCAATATCACGGGAAGCTCCGGGCAACCGGGAGCGAACGCATCCATCCGTATCCGTGGTATGGGCTCGTTCAACGCATCGAACGAACCTTTGTTTGTGATAGACGGAGTTCCCGTCACCTCGGGAAACCTAAGTACCGGAAGCGGATCGGAGGCCTCCTACATGAACAATGCCAAGACCAACATCATGAGTACGATCAATCCCTCCGATATCGAGAATATCACGGTTATCAAGGATGCCGCCGCCGCCTCCCTTTACGGTTCCCGTGCGGCCAACGGTGTTATCTTGATCACGACCAAACAAGGATCGAAAGGACGTACCCGGGTCACGTTGAACGCTAGCACAGGATTCTCGGACGCAGCGGTAGACTTCCGCCCGACCCTCAACGGAGAGCAACGCCGGGAACTACTTTATGAAGGCTTGGTTAATTACGCGCAAGACCAGATCGCCAAAGATCCCGCATCTTTCACCCAGACTCCGGAAGAGTACGCCAACGCCAATATCGGGGCATACACCTCTGTTCCCGCTTTAGGCTATACCGATTGGAAAGACGTGTTGATGAGACAGGCCGTACATCAAAATTATGAGGCTTCCGTTTCCGGAGGCTCCGAGAACACGACGGTCTACAGCTCCTTGGGTTATCAAAAACAAGAGGGTCTGGTGGAGAACTCATCGATGGAACGATACTCCGGACGCTTTAACGTGCAACAAAAGATCGGCAAACGAGGCGAGGCCGGAGCGAACCTCATGTTCTCGCAAGTGAATCAAGAGATGAACGAGGAACGTACATCCAGTATCAATCCTTTCTATTGCATGGCGGTAGCCACTCCTCCCTCCTACCCGGTATTTAACGAGGATGGTTCCTACGCCAATACCTATCCCGGAACGAACGTAAATCCTTTGCGGGATATGCGTACCGACTATAACCGGGTTCGTATGACCCGTATCTTCGGTACGGCGCACGGTGCGGTAGAGATTATCAAAGGACTTAAATTAAAGGAAGTACTCAGCTATGATTATAGCATCCAGAAGGATGCCCGATATTTCAACGCATTAAGCGGGGCGGGTCCCAAGAGCGGTAGCGATGCCCAATCGTCCAAAGGTTTTATCGAATACGGGAAACTGATCTCTTCTACCTCGTTGAACTACGTGAGGACATTCGCCAACAAACATCATCTGGATGTACTAGCCGCTTATGAGGCGGAAAGTTTCCAGACGGATAAAGCCGCCGGTGAGAAAAGCAAGATGCCGTCCGACCAATTATTTGAGCCGGACAATGCCGCCGTTATAAACAGTTTCGTATCCTCTACACAGGATTATCGGTTGCTTTCTTATCTAACCCGCTTGAATTACGATTACGACAACCGGTATTATATCGCCGGAAGTTTCCGTCGGGATGGTAGTTCCCGATTGGCGCCGGAGCATCGCTGGGGTAATTTCTGGTCGGTCTCAGGCATGTGGCATCTGGGAGCCGAGGATTTCATGAAAGCCGTAAAGCCGGTGTTGAGCGATGTCAAGATCCGTGCCTCTTATGGCGTGAACGGTAATCAGCCGGGATCTTATTACGGTTATATGGGTTTATATAGTTACGGAAAGAACTATATGGATAACCCCGGTTCGTATGAAAGCACACAAGCTAATCCCAATCTAAAATGGGAGAAGAACTATAATATGAACCTCGGACTAGACCTTGCGTTTATCGATCGCATCTTCGTAACGCTCGAGTATTACAATCGTGACACCAAGGATTTGCTTTACAACCGTCCGATCAGCGCCACGACCGGATTCCTGAACTATCTGGGTAATCTGGGGCAGTTAAACAATAAAGGTGTCGAGCTGGAGGTTCGTTCCTTGAATATCTCAAACGCAGATTTTAATTGGACTACGGTATTGAACTTGACACATAACAAGAATAAGATCGTGGCCCTTGATGGTAATCTCGATCAAGTGGTGGAAAGTAGTTGGTTTATCCGGAAAATAGGATTGCCATTCAATACATTCTATGTAAAGGAATTCGCCGGGGTAGATCCCTCGAGCGGAAATGCGCTGTATTATAAAAATACGGAAGACGAGAACGGCAATCTAGACCGCACCTTGACCCAAGATGTCAATGAGGCGCAAGCGGTTCCTTATAAACAAGTAGATCCGAAGATATCCGGCGGCCTTACCAATATCCTTTCTTATAAATGGTTCGACTTGGCCTTTACGCTCTCTTATTCATTGGGCGGCTATTCTTTCGACAAGACCGGTACGTATATCGAGACAGACGGAGCCAGCGAAGGAAACCGCAACCTGCCCATCTATGAGTTAGACCGTTGGCAAAAGCCCGGTGATATCACCGACATTCCCCGTTTCGTATTGGGACGCTCCGACAAAGTGAGCGGTGGTTCCTCTCGCTTCGTACATAGTACGGATCACTTGCGGTTAAAGAACCTGACGTTCGGGTTTACCCTGCCTCATAACTGGACCGATAAAGTCTTGCTGGATAAAGTCCGTGTCTATTTCTCCGGCAGCAACTTGCTGACTTGGGCGAAATGGAAGCAATATGATCCGGAAGTGCCCGTATCCGGCGAGGTATTCTGTGAGACACCGCCCATGCGCACCTTTAGTTTCGGCGTGGAAGTTAATTTCTAAACACAACAATTCATTCGATAAAAAAGAAATACAATGAAATGGTCAATTAAATATATCGTAAGCGCTCTTCCTTTCTTATTCACGGCTTGCTCCGGAGATTGGCTGGATCTGGATCCCTCCACTTCCGTGACCAGCGATAACGCTATTCAGTCACTGGAAGACGCTAAAACCGCATTAAATGGAATCTATCGCATAGCATCCGAGCATAGTTATTATGGAGACAACTACCTCTATTATGCCGACTGCCGTGGCGAAGACGTACAAGCTCGTATTGACAAAGGTCCCGGCAGACGTGTATCTCCGTACTATCTGTTCAACGTAGCCGCCGACGACGCTTTTAATATCACGAGAGTATGGAACCAACCCTATATCGTGATTCATCAAGCGAACAGCTTAATCGAGAAAATAGACAACGGTAGCGTCCAAACCTCCGACACGCAAGAAATCGCCCGTATAAAAGCAGAGGCGTTGGCTATGCGTGGCTTGGCCTTATTCGATTTAACCCGTCTCTTTGGCATGCCTTATACACTGGATAATGGGGCGTCCTTGGGTGTTCCCATCGAGATCAAGACGGAGTTGCCGACTCACCAACCGTCTCGCAACACGGTAGCCGAATGCTACAACCAAGTGATCAAAGACCTGACCGAAGCCTTACCCAACCTTGTTACAACCAAATTCGACGGTCACCAAAATGTATGGAGCGTGAAAGCACTTCTATCTCGTATCTATTTATATATGAACGATAACGAGAACGCCCTTAAATACGCTCAAGAAGTAATCAATAACGGAGATCTTTATACCTTGTTCACGCACGATGAGTATACCTCCGTATGGGGAAAAGACTTCAATTCCGAATCCCTGTTCGAGTTCTACTTTACGCTTACCGAGCCTTCCGGCGGTAGTGGCGGAGAAGGCGCTCCCATGGTATATGCCGATAACGTGAAAGATTGGAACAATTTGGTCTTGACGAAAGATTTCTTGGATTTACTGGGTGAAGACCCGGATGATGTTCGCCATGCCTTATGCCGCTTACCTCAAAAACCGGACGAGGATATCCTTCCAACCGGTTCGACCGGACATCCTAAATATCTGACGAAGTATCCCGGAAAAACAGGAGATGTATTGACCGGCAATCCGCAAGACAATGACCTATGCATCATCCGTCTGTCCGAGATATACTTAAATGCGGCCGAGGCGGCTTTCAAGCTAGGAAAACGTAGCGAGGCGTTAGGCTACCTGAATCAAATCGTAAGCCGAGCCAACCCCAATAAATCCGTTAGCGACTCCGAGCTTTCCCTAGAGAGAATCCTTAAAGAACGCCGCAAAGAATTGGTTGGCGAAGGACATGCGTTCTTTGATTACATGCGTAACAATATTCCGGTAATCCGCAAGGGCGGTTGGCATTTACCGCAATTACCTACCGACGCACAGGTGATCAACGCTTCCGATCCCCGGGTAGCACTCCCGATTCCGCAAAGCGAGATCGACGCAAACCCGAATATCGTACAGAATAAACGGTAACCAACAAGAAAAAGGGGAATGGCATTAAAACCATTCCCCTTTTTCTTGTTTCGCTTATTTCTTTTTCAAGATCCGTTGCGCCGAATCCGACAGCACCACGATCGCACCGGCCAGTATCGCCGTATCTTTTATCACCAATCGCCCGGCCCCCGATAATAACGGGAAACCAAATTCCCCGCTGCCGAGATTAGGTACCCAGACCTCCGGAGTCGTGACCAAGAAGGACAACGTCCCGAACGTCATGATTATAGCCAACCCCGCTCCTACCAAACCGATCTTCGGCGAGAAAATGCCGAGGAAAGTCAAGATACCAATCGCCATGATCAAGATTCCCAAGCCACGAGAGAAGCCATACGTGTTATTCTCTTGATGCCACTCATGCTTCGCTTGATCGAACTCACCCTCTTTTAATTTATACGTCTTATATTCGGGAGCGCTTTTTGTATAGAAGAAACTCATGAAAGGGCTGTTCGCCACAAACGGAACGATGCCTTCCGCTTCATAATTCCAGAACTTCAAACCGCCGATCCACACAAATATGATCAAGATCGATATACGGATCAAATTAATACCTAGCTTCTGAGTAGAGGCCGCCACTTGCAAAAACGAGTAAAACAGGTCATTCAACTTTTTCATCTTATTATTTGTTTTATAGTATTGAACTTATACCGCAAAGATCGGTAGAAACACCTATCCCGTAAATGGCGATTTTACCGGATGAGTTAGCAATTATTCCTGTTTCTCTCTTTTCCGGTACTCAGAGACGCTTTCTCCCGTCATTTTCTTGAAAAAACGGCTGAATGTGGCTTGATCCTCGAAGCCCAAGATCTCCGTGATTTCCTTCGCACTCTTCTGGCTATATAATAGCAATCGTTTGGCCTCAGCCTCAATTCGTTCATGAATGATCCGCAACGGGGAAGGTAATCCGCAAGTCGTAAAAAGATTGGATAAGGTTTTTGGGGAGCGATGCAGCATATTCGCATAATCTTGGACCATCTTCTTTTCTTTAAAATGGTTATCTACCAATACATAGAACTGGCGAACCATATCGAACGCCTTTTCCCGTTCCGGGCTTACCGAAAACTTCTCACGTGCGATCCGGGTGCACAAAATAATGAAACGTTTCAGTAAGATACGCAGCATCTCCTCTTGCAAATTATCCTTTATGGCGTACTCACTCGTTAGGCTGTCGGTGATATCGCGCAAAGAGGCAACTTGGGATTCGCTCAATTTCAATTGCATCACATTGGAAGTCCCGTTAAAAAGAAAACCATTACACGACACCTCATTGTCATGTCCGAAAATACAATAGAAGTTACTGTTAAACAGAAGGGTCAAGTACTCGCCATTGATCGCCTTGAACTCGATATGGTGCAAAGGAGTCAAGGGAATAATCTCACCTTTCATTAAGGTAGTCGGTACGTGATCGATCTCCAGTTGCAACGAACCGCTTTGTACCCAAATAAACTTGTAAAGCGTATTATCTTTCTGCAAAGCAAGGTTCGTGTGATACGAATCGGTCAACGCTATATTACCTCTTAAGCGAGTATTAAAAATATATTCCATAGATTTCTTCCGGATTTTAAGACGGATAAAGATAACAATATTATATAAACAAAAAGCGGAAGTTCACTTTATTCCCAGCAAACTTCCGCGTCACTAATCCCCAAAACACACTATACGAGTTATTTCGACTCTAATAAAATATCATCTACCAATTTCTTCAACTCATTCTTCGGCATAGCCCCTTGAACCATACTCGGTTCTTTCTTCATCGGTACAAACAATAAAGAAGGAATACTACGGATACCGAAAACACTCGCTAAATCCGCCTCTTTATCGACATTCACCTTATATACGTTGATTTTACCCTCGTACTCTTTGCTGATCTCATCCAAGATAGGAGACATCATCTTACAAGGGCCACACCAAGTGGCATAGAAATCGATAACCGCAGGTTTATCACCCTCGAACTTCCATGCGTTCGGGTTTGTCTCAAAGTCATACACTTTCTTTACGAAATCTTCTTGTGTTAATTCTGTTACTGTCATTTTATTTTCTGTTTTATTGTTATTATTCTTATTTCCATTACTAGCGTTCGCCATTCCTACCAAAAGACTTGCGAACAATACGGCACCGACCTTAATAAAACCCATCTTGAACCTCCTTTTTATTTATTACTTTGTCTTCTATTTATATTGCAAAGTTCATCTTATTTCCACGATTAAGAAATGGCCATATCGCCGGATAAGTTTGCAATACTTCCCGATCCCCATCAAAAAAGTATAAAATAAGTTTTTTCAAGATAAATGCCGAACCTTGCTAACAAGATCCGGCATATCGTACGTTCTTTATCTCGCAAAAACTCAACGACCTACAAATGCAACTGCAAGCCGATAGAAACCGGATGCACCTTCGGACCTTTCCCATTTTCAAAGAGGTCGATCGGTGAGTACTTGGCGTAAAGACCGATCCAATCCCAACCGGCTTGAAATAAGAAATCCATAGTTACCGGACGGATATTCATACCGGAATCCATTTTCTCTTTGTGCTTTTTACCGGAAGCGTCATTATATACGATCTTCGAGGAAGAACAAGTCTTGATCACACCGACTACACCCGCAGACAAGAAGAATTCACTCGAACGCTTTTTAGGTTGCCATTCCAATAACAACGGAATGGTCAGACTCGTGATATTCAGCTTACTCGCTTTCAACGTAACACTCTCAGGAGCCGGACGTAAAGCCGTAACACCGTCTATCTCCTTGAAATACTCATTCGTATCTATCCGGTAACGGCTCCAACGCATACCGGCACCGATCACCACCGCCCAACGATACCGAGAGAACGGGAACGCTTTTTCCAATACATTCAAATTATATTCCAATGAGTTTCCACTACGAAGGGAGACTCCGTCTACATCATTTACATGTAAACTCCCATCCGCGAAGTTCGCGAAGCCCATTCCAAAACCGGCCCAATGCGGATTGAAGTCTTTATCCCAAGTAGGCACAGGGATATTGATAGACTTCACGTGTTTACGGCGTTCATAGCTTTGTCCGTCCCGGTAATGCCCTTCGAAGATCAACTCGTCGTCCACGGAATCACCATCCTCGTCTACCTCATACACCCTGACTTTCATGCGATCGCCATTATCTTTCACCTCGATACGTTTTCTCTCAAGGGTGATAATCGTATCCCCAGCCAAAGGCTCAACCTCAGCGGCCATCAACCCGATTACCGGGAAGCAAGCCATTAAGACTAAAAGTATTCTTTTCATCTTCCTATCTGTTTTGTTTGTTTATAAATCTTTCTTCGTAAATAATAGCGTGATTAAATCATCACTATCCAAATCTCCCTCAATGTACACCAAGGTTATTACCCCTTTCTTGCTGACCTTAAAAAGGACAAAACGGTTGATATCTGCTTCTACGCCCTTCAACTGGTAATAAGCGGAGACTACCCCTCCATCGTCCGTCACCTCTTTGATCTTCCGGGCCCCTTTCTGGTCCGCTTCCAGACATTGGCGGGTAAACCGCAGGGCTTCCGGATCATCTTTGATCGTAATACTCTTATAACGAGTCATGCCATACGTTTCCAACATCTCGTTAGACAACTCCACCATCGTGACATTACGTTTTTTGCCATATCGTTGAAAGACTTCCTGAATCTTCAAATCTTTCTGTGTCTCGGCAGCCGAGACACCACAAGGCATTAAGCAAAATACCGCCACCAGCAACCATAACATGTATTTGAACCGTCTCATATTTACAGTATTTTTATTCATTATCATCAAATAAAGAACGAAGCTCGTCCAATTGGTTATCTATAATCACACGATCGGCCTCATCAAGATCCACTTCCGGGAAGTACTCGTCCGTAGGAGTGGCCACCTCCTGCAAAGCTTCCAGCGCCATGGAGCGAACTTTATGAATATCCGTATAACAACGACCGTTTATAACGACATAATTATCCGAGCAGAAGCAAGGATCTACCGGATTCAACAGATGGTTAAGCCCCAAAAGCAGCAAGAAACTGGCGGCGATACCGGATACCAAATACAACACGGATCGTAAAGTAAATGTCTTCTTTTCCTCCACCTTTTCCGCATCCAGCATAAAAAGGATATCCTCATCAATCGGAATCAATGCCTCATCTGGCTGTCGTTCCTTCCGACTCTCTTCCTCCAAATAGGTAAACATAGGCGTATAGACCGCCAACCTGTCCGGAACATTCCCGGAAGTAAAGAAGGCTCGAAGTTCCCGCTCTTCTTCCGAAGAGGTTTCTCCTTCAAAATATCGGTTTAATAACTCGTCTATGTCCATTTCTCTTGTTTATTTAATTGTAAAAACTGTTCCCGTATCTTTTTCCGAGCCCTTGAGAGATTCACCCGGACATTCTCGACCGGTGTAGCCGTGATCTCCGCGATCTCGGCTAACTCATAGCCTTCTATATCCTTCATCCGGATAATGGTTTGCTGCAAAGTGGGCAACTGGGCGATCAAGCGCCGTATGCACTCGGCGGCATCCTTTTGCTCCAGTTGTTCGTCCGGGCTTACCGCTTCCGATATCAATGTAACGCTCTCCAACTCCGATCCCTGCGGCTTTCGCAACTTTATCTTATCCAATGAGAGATTTTTCGTAACCTGCATAGCCAGCGCCTCCACGCTATGGTAGGCATCCAGTTTTTCCCGGATATACCAAAGCTTTATGAATGCCTCTTGCACCACATCCTCAGCATCGGCTGCGTCCTCAACCAGTCTCCGGGAGAAATTCAACATCTTCTGCCGGAGAGGTAGTACGGTTATTTTAAACGTCTCAAGTTCCATTTCTATAATCAAGACGACAAAGGAAGAAAAACATATCATGGAAAATTAACTTATTTGGAAAAAACTTTGCCTGTCACCCGTTTGTTTGTAATAGAAAACTTAAACGTTATGAAACTAAAAGTATCATTTACAGCCATTTTATTCATGAGCTGCTGCTTATTCCTCACCGTAGGTTGCCAACAAAAGAAACAAGGTTTCGATGACAAATCGGTCTCTCAAGCGATTCAAAAGGTGATCCAGATAAAATATCCGGGGGCGACCATTACCGATTACGATAAAGATGCCGCAGGTGTAGAAGTCGACATCAAGGATAAAGGCGTTAAGAAAGAGGTTCTGCTCGGCAAAAATAACGAGTGGCTAAGTACGAAATTCGATATCCATGCCGAAGATGTTCCCGTAGACATCATGGATAACCTAACAAATTCGGCTTATCATGAATATAAGATAGATGAGGTGACACAAATAGACAAGCCTTCGGGAACATTTTACGTATTCAAACTAGAGCATGAGAACAATGAGGTTCGTCTCACGTTTAACTCAGAGGCCCAATTATTGAAGTAGAACGATACTGAATCTTTTCTTATTCCAGATTTTTATCAGAATATTTCAGTAGCTTTGTGTGATTAACAAGCTAGCCTATGAAAATTCTGGTAGTCGAAGATGAAAACGCACTGAGAGAAGTTATCGTTCGTTCTCTTGAAAAAGAACGATATGTGGTAGAGAGCGCTTCCTCTTTCCGGGAAGCTTCTCTTAAAATAAATGATTATGATTACGATTGTATCGTATTGGACATCATGCTTCCGGGAGGTAGCGGCCTTACCCTTTTGAAGGAATTAAGGGCCTTACGCAAGAAAGACAGTATCATCATTATCTCCGCAAAAGACTCTATCGAGGATAAAGTTACAGGATTAGATCTTGGGGCCGATGATTATCTGACCAAGCCTTTCCATCTGGCGGAATTGAACGCCCGCATCAAGAGCGTTATCCGCCGCAAGCAACAAGATGGGGAATTGCAACTGTCTTTAGCGAACCTAACGATATATCCCGATAAACATTCCGTCTATATAAACGGGAAAGAGATCGTATTGAACCGTAAGGAGTTCGATCTGCTCTACTATTTCATATCCAACCCCAACCGTTTGATCAGCAAAGCTACTTTAGCCGAGTCCGTCTGGGGAGATTATATAGACCAAGCCGATAATTTCGACTTCATCTATAGCCAAGTAAAAAACTTGCGAAAGAAATTAAAAGCCGCCGGAGCCATCCTCGAAATAAAGGCGGTCTATGGCTTCGGTTACAAAATGACCGACGAGGAATAAATATGAAGCTAATCCATTACACCCTCCGCAATTTATTTGTCCCCATATTGGTCATTTTCGCCGCTTGGGGATGTGTTTTCTGCCTTATGATTCTACATGAGGTAGAAGACGAGACAAATGACAGCCTTGAGAACTACAAAGAGATTATCATCCGCTCCGCCTTAGCGGACAGCACATTGCTGAAAGATCATGTGGATATCATGACCCGGTACTACATTCGTGAGGTTCCGGAAAGCGAAGCGAAACTAGATAAGGACGAGTTCTACGATACTACGGTATACATAGAGATAGAGCAAGAATACGAACCGGTTCGTGCCTTACGCACTTATTTCATGACAAAAGATCGTAAATTCTACGAACTGACGCTGGAGTTATCCACCTTAGAACAAGAAGATATGATCGAGACGATTATCTGGAGCATGGCCGTCTTATATATCGCATTGATAAGTTGCATCTTATTCGTGATCCATCGAGGATTCAAAAAAAGCTTTAAGCCTTTATATAAGCTATTAAGCTGGCTGAAAAGTTTTCAAGTAGGCAAATATAATCCTCCATTAAACAACCCTACACCCATCGAGGAATTTAAGATATTAAACGAGACCGTTCAAGAAAGCGTCAACCAGAGTGACAAGCTATACAACAAACAAAGACATTTCGTAGAGAATGCCGCCCACGAGTTACAAACTCCATTGGCCGTATGCATGAATAAATTAGAATTATTGAGCGAACATCCGGATTGCACGGAAGATCAACTGAAAGAGATCGCTGGCTTGCATCAAGCGTTGAACGGCATCATCCGGTTGAATAAATCCCTCCTATTACTTTCTCGGATAGATAACAAACAATTCCCCGAAACCCGGGATATTTGCCTAAATCATCTTATCCATAAGATATTAGAAGGAATTAATGACATATACGAAAGAAA
Source organism: Parabacteroides sp. CAG:2 (assembly GCF_000436315.1). Lineage (NCBI taxonomy): Bacteria > Pseudomonadati > Bacteroidota > Bacteroidia > Bacteroidales > Tannerellaceae > Parabacteroides > Parabacteroides sp. CAG:2. The sequence continues at coordinate 95,439 of NZ_FR885271.1, forward strand.
AGCTCTCCACTTACGAGTTTCAGAAAAAGAGAGTTTGGTATGCACCATGAATGAATCGCTGGCCACTACGTTAATCACCAATCTCATTAAAAACGCCTATGTCCATAATTACGAGAAAGGGGATATAGGAATCACGATCTCTCGCCGTATGCTTACAATCGCAAATACGGGAATCGACAAAACCCTTGATAAGGAATTATTATTTGCCCGTTTTGCCAGCCAAAGCAAACAACAAGAATCGACGGGCCTTGGGTTGGCCATTGTCAAATCAATAGTCGATCTATATTCGATCCGGATAGATTACCAATACGCAAATGGCATGCATACATTCACATTATTATTCTATTAACGGCCGAAATTCCCAATTTTTTCCAAAATGCATCCTTTTCTTTGCGGTATAATAAAAAACAAGGCATATGAAAAGGATCAATTATTTACTGATAGTCTTATCATTATTATCTGTCATGGCTTGTGCCGGCAACGATAAGATCACGAGTGACACCAACATATTGCCGGTTTCCAGCCGCCAATTCATATCGGATCATTTTAAAGACATCCCAGTATCGCATATCCAAATAGAGAAAAATCTGATCCGGATTAGCAGTTACGACGTGATCCTCACGGACGGGACCAATGTTGAGTTTAACCATAAAGGAGAATGGAAAGAGATTAAACGGCATGGGCTCCCTATCCCGCCAGCGATCATTCCGGAGGTAATACAAGACCTTATCAAGAAAAACTATTCATCGAATAAGGTTGTTAAAATAGAAAAAGAGATACGGGATTATGAGATAAAGCTAGATAACGGTCTTGAGATGACATTCGACTTAAAAGGGAACTTGATTGATATCGATGACTAATAGACACTCTAAGATAAGTATTAATATATTTTTAATTAAAATCAATCGTATGAAAACAAAAGCATTCATAATGGCAACTTTGGTTTGCAGCTCATTCGTATTCATGTCATGTGATGACGATGATGACAAATTCACACCTGAGAGTATTGTAACAAAAGCCTTTGACACAAAATATCCGGATGCGCAACGTGTCAGTTGGGAGAACGAGGCAGGCTATGTCAAAGCAGAATTTTACACCGGTTCATATGAGGCTGAAGCGTGGTTTGATCCGCAAGGCAACTGGATGCTGACAGAGACCGATCTTCCTTACAACGCTTTGCCCCAAACCGTAAAAAACAGTTTCGAGGCAAGCCTATACGCTAAATGGAAGATAGACGATGTAGATATGCTAGAACGTCCGGACGCTGGTACCATTTACGTTCTCGACGTTGAAAATGGCGAGCAAGATGCAGACCTACATTATACGGAAGGCGGTATTCTCATCAAGGAAGTAACCGATGGTAACGGCGACAACGAGCATCGTCCCTCTGTTACCCCCAGCGCTATTAAGGAACTCATTTCAGAGATGTATCCGGGAGCGACAATCCTTGAGATAGATACGGAGACAAAAGGTATCGAGGTGGATATCCTTCATGAGAATATCCATAAGGAAGTTTGGCTGGATACCCAGAACAAATGGTTATATACGGAGTGGGAAATCCGCTCTTCCCAAGTACCCGATATCGTGATGACCGCATTCAAGGCCTCCGCATATGCCTCTTATCAAATCGATGATATCCATGTCATTCAAAAAGCGGAAGGACTCTCTTATGAGTTCGAACTGGAGCAAGGAGACCGAGATATAACGATTCTTTTTAATGAAGAAGGGATCTTAGTCTCTCCTACCCATTAAAAAAAGACTCTTTATCGCAGTACTACTGCAACCCACGTGCAATATTGCCGCAACCGCCGTGCAGTAGTACCGCAAAAAAACCTCTTGAACTATATCGGAGTGGACAGATAAGGAAAGAATTACTGAAAATGATATTTCTGCCACGTATAGACTTTCGGTTCACTGAGATACGGCTCTATTTTCTCACGAGCCTCTTGGCTCAGATATTGAGGAGTCGTATAAATGGCGGTCAAAGTCTGATCATCCGGACTCAATCGATATTGAATTAAATCCATATCCAAATGTGAGGCGGCCTCTTGATAGGCTTCGTCTTTCTTATCTATTCCCTGCTTGATATACCAATCGGAAGTTGGCTGCGTGAATAAATCGGATGTTGCCAAAGGCTCCCAATTGGTCGTGAAAAACTCGATACGGCTATCCGGAACCGGGCCGTTTACCGTAGAGATCATACAAACCACGTAGGTATTGTTTACCAAGGGAAGTAATTTCATCTCTACCGTGCTACGCTCCGTAGTCTGTAGCAAAAGGTAATCGTTCGTTAGCTTTTGCAAGGTAGAAAAGCCATTCATCGTATTTTTCAGCCGGGATTCTTTTCCTGAAGTATAAAGATCCACCAAATCCTTTCGCCAAGCGTGCTCCAATTGAGGAATGTATTGGTCTGGCATCGCCGTGAACACACTTGTCATATCTTGTGCGTTCATTCCCAACGCAAAGACACAGATCAACAACGTAACTATAACTCGTCTCATTATCTAATTTTCTATTTTGTCCCCAAATATAGGAATATCATTCCTAACAACACAAGGAATAAGTCGATCGCCTTGTTCTTTAAGTTTTTTTCATGGAAGAAGATGGCTCCCGCCAAGAATGTCACCAATACGTTACTCCGACGTACCATCGATACGATCGAGATCATGGAATCAGGGAATGTCAAGGCATAAAAGTACACCCAATCCGCCACGCATAAGAATACGGAGATAAAGATGATATTCCATCGCCATTGGAAAGGCGTGCTCTTTTTCCGGTTCGGATACCATAGAAACAACAGGATAAATGACATGATAACACATTGATAGACATTAAACCAGACTTGTACCGTCATTACATCCATACTACGCATCAAATGCTTATCATACAATCCGCTCATCGCTCCGGTCAAGATAGACAGGACCGTGAAGAAGATCCATTTATTATGGGCAAAATGAATCCCCTCTTTCTTCCCCGATGAGGAAAGGAGATAAAAGGAAGCGATAGAAAGCAAGACTCCGACCCATTGAAATAGATTCAGTCGTTCCCCGAACAGAAGCATCGCACCCAGTAATGTAAGCACGGGCTGGCTGGCCTTGATCGGCCCGGTTATCGTCAGCGGCAAATGTTTCAAGGCAAAATACCCCGATATCCAAGAGGATAAGACGATCACCGCCTTTATCAATACCTTCAGATGGTCCTCCAAAGAGGCACGGGGTACATACACCATCGTCCCGTCCAAGCAATCCGTATAAAAAGAGAGCAAGATGAACGGGACGAAAATCAAACTGCTTATGAGCGTATTGAAGAATAAAACGGGAATAACGGCATTCCCATTTAACGACATTTTCTTATTGACCTCGTAACAACCTAACAAGAAGGCGGAGAGGAAGGCTAGAGCTAACCACATGGTTTAACCCTCCACAGGAAAGAGTTCTTCCGGGTACGTGACGTCTACCAAGAACAGGGCGTGTCCCGGCACGGAGGTTCCGGCCTTGCAACGATCCTTTGCCTCAATCACGTTTCGGAAGCCGTCTATCGTTAAACGTCCTCTTCCGACTTCCAATAAAGTACCAACGATCGCACGCACCATATTACGAAGGAAACGGTCTGCACGGATCGTAAACACCCAAATATCCCCTTCTTGCGTCCAACCCGCATGTTGGATATGGCAATTATTCGTCTTTACATCCGTATGCAACTTACTGAAACTCGTAAAATCGATATAATCGAATAAGACCTTACACGCCTCGTTCATCGCCTCGAAATCCAAACGACCGGGAAGCTTATAAACCAGCTCGTAATTAAACGGGTCTTTCCTTGTAGTAATATAATATTTATAGGTTCGTGAAGTGGCGTCGAAGCGGGCATGCGCTTCCGGTACGACAGGCACGATCTTATAAACGGCGATATCTTTAGGCAGCAGCCTATTTAATTTTTCCGCAAGGAAAGCCAAATCCTCGATCGGTCCTTCCCAATCAAAATGGGCGATCATTAAGCGGGCATGTACACCGGCATCGGTACGGCCGGCCCCCACAATAGGCACGGGCTTACGCATCAAGATGGCCAAGGCCTCCTCTATAGATTGCTGCACCGTCATACCATTCGGCTGGATCTGCCAACCCCGAAAATTCTTTCCGTTATACCCCAGATATATAAAATATCGTCTCACGCTTATACTCTTTACTTTATCTTTTCTAAAATATGGCACAAAGGTACAGAAATCCAGCCAAGCCGTTGCCTGAATGGACTAAAAAGTTTAATTTTGCATCTTTAACAGCTTCACTTCAAAACTATCTGACATGTTTGAAACATTACTTCAGTCTTCTTATTTTGCCCTGTTTCTGATCATAGCGCTTGGATTCATGCTAGGCCGGATACAGATCAAAGGTCTTTCGCTAGATGTATCGGCAGTTATTTTCATCGCCTTGTTATTCGGCCATTTCGGGGTTATCATACCCAAGGAATTAGGGAATATGGGGTTGGTGTTATTCATCTTTACCATTGGTATCCAAGCGGGCCCCGGATTTTTCGACTCCTTCCGTTCCAAAGGCAAGACACTCATTATCCTGACGTTATTAATTGTCGGTTCGGCATGCCTGACAGGAATCTTATTCAAGTATATCTTGGATATCGATACCCCGAGTATCGTCGGTCTGATCGCTGGGGCATTGACGAGTACGCCCGGTTTAGCGGTAGCGATCGACTCCACGCAATCATCCGCAGCATCCATCGCCTATGGTATCGCTTATCCGTTCGGCGTAATCGGTGTGATCCTTTTCGTGAAGCTATTGCCAAAAATGCTTCGCAAGGATTTGATAGCTGAGGCTAAAGCGCTGGAAACCCAAAGGAAAAGCCAATATCCTACATTACATACCGCCGCATTTAAAGTCACGAATAAAAACATCTGCGGAAAGAGTTTGGCTCAATTGCAGGTACGGGCCATGACCGGAGCGGTAGTCTCCCGTATCAAGCACAACAATGTCATTTCTATGCCAACTCCCCATACCTCACTTCACGAGGGTGATTTATTGAAGGCCGTAGGTAATGACAAAGCCTTGGAGCAACTGACATTATTGTTGGGAGAACGTGTCGAGGGAGATTTACCGTTAAGTGGCGGACAGACTTTGCAATCCTTGTTACTTACCAATAAGAGCATTATCAATAAATCGCTAGGGCATTTAAATTTACAAGGCACTTTCGGTTGTACGGTAACCCGTGTGCGTCGAAGCGGAATCGACCTTTCTCCAGAACCTAATTTAGTGTTGAAGTTTGGAGATAAGTTGATGGTCGCCGGCGAGAAAGAAAGCGTAAATGAACTCGCCCAATTCATTGGCAATGACGAGAAACGTCTTTCAGATACGGACTTTTTCCCGATCGCTATGGGTATCGTATTAGGCGTATTGTTTGGAAAATTAAATATATCCTTCTCGGATTCCTTCTCATTCTCTCCTGGACTGACCGGCGGTATCCTTATGGTTGCCTTGGTATTAAGCGCCATCGGAAAAACAGGTCCGATCATCTGGTCTATGTCCGGTTCCGCTAATAACCTGCTTCGCCAATTGGGGTTATTACTATTCCTCTCCGAAGTAGGGACATCTGCCGGTGTAAACCTAGTTTCCATTTTCCAATCAAGCGGTTTAACGTTATTCGGAGTCGGTATCGCTATAACAATGATCCCTATGATCGTAGCTGTATTAGCCGGATATTATTTCTTTAAGATCAACATTCTCGATTTAGTCGGAACAATCGCCGGCGGTATGACCAGTACCCCGGGACTTGCCGCCGCAGATTCTATGACAGACAGCCCAGCCCCAAGCGTGGCTTATGCGACGGTTTATCCGATAGCGATGGTATTCCTGATCTTGTTTATACAGATGATAGCGAATTTGATTGTCTAAATCTTTATTTATTGAAAAACATAGAATATGAGAAGAAAGAACATGAAAAAAACCGCGGCTTTATTCCTCTTAAGTGTAGGTGTAAACTGCATGACCGCACAAGACATCGTTCCTGTCCATGGGTTTGACATCGATATACAGAAAGTAGGCTCGCCTATCCAGTCAACCATGTATGGAATCTTCTTCGAGGATATCAATTTCGGGGCAGATGGAGGATTGTATGCGGAGCTAATCAAGAACCGCTCCTTCGAGTTTGAGAATCCATGGGGAGGTTGGGAGCCTTTCGGCGATGTAAGTATAGCTGAGAAGAATCCCTGTTTCAACAAAAACCCCCATTACGCACACCTGACTTATACCGGGCAAATCACCGGAACCGGTCTGGAGAACGAAGGCTTCAAAGGTATCGGTATAAAGGCTGACGAAAATTACGACTTTTCCTTATATGCCCGTACCGAGACCAATAACCCGATCAAACTACGTATTGAATTAGTAAACAGGGATAACGATATTTATGAGACACAACACCTAGAGATAAAAGGAAAAGACTGGAAGAAATATTCCGTTATCTTGTCTCCCAAAGCTACCGAGGCTAAATCACGCCTACGCATCACGATGGAAACGGCAGGTACTTTGGATATGGAACATATCTCCCTTTTCCCGGAAAAAACATTCAACAATCGCACGAACGGCCTACGCCGCGATCTGGCACAAGCGTTGAAAGATCTAAAGCCGGGAATCTTTCGTTTCCCGGGTGGATGTATCGTTGAGGGTACAACCATCGCCACACGCTACCAATGGAAAAATACGGTAGGCCCCGTAGAGAACCGGCCTATCAATATCAGCCGATGGAATTATACATTTCCTCACAAGAAATTCCCGGATTATTATCAATCTTACGGTTTGGGATTCTTTGAGTATTTCCAATTAAGCGAAGATATCGGAGCCGAGCCCCTGCCTGTATTGAATTGCGGGCTGTCATGCCAGTTTGAGAATGAGGGTATGGACCAGCATGTGCCGGTAGATAAATTACAACCTTATATAGACGATGCCTTGGACTTAATCGAATTCGCCAATGGCCCGATTACCTCCCAATGGGGCAAAGTGCGTGCGGATATGGGGCATCCGGCTTCTTTTAATCTGAAATTTATCGCTATCGGCAACGAGCAATGGGGACCATTATATCCCGAACGCCTCGAACCATTCGTGAAAGCCATCCGAGCCAAATATCCGGAGATCAAAATCATCGGCAGTTCCGGTCCTGATTCGGAAGGAAAAGATTTCGAATATCTATGGCCGGAGATGAAACGCTTAAAAGTAGATCTGGTGGATGAACATTTCTATCGCTCACCGGAATGGTTCCTAAATAGTGCCAAACGATATGATTCGTATGATCGGCAAGGCCCCAAAGTGTTCGCCGGTGAATATGCTTGCCACCCGACTAACCGGGAGAATAGCTTCCTGACCGCATTATGCGAGGCTGCGTTTATGACCGGTCTTGAACGGAATGCCGACGTGGTGGAATTATGTACATACGCCCCTTTATTCGCACATGTCGATGCGTGGCAATGGCGTCCGGACTTAATCTGGTTCAACAACCTAAACATCGTGAAAACTCCTAACTACTATGTACAACAATTATACGGGCACAATGCCGGAACAAACGTATTGCCCCTGACGATGAACAAAGAAGCCGTTACCGGGCAAAGCGAGCTATTCGCCACAGCCGCCCTCGACAAAGGCACAAACGAGCTCATCATCAAAATCGTCAATACCGGCATCCAGAGCAAAAAGATCCAATTAAACCTAAACGGAATCTCATCCGGCAAGCATAAAGGAAAGTTGATGGTCTTACATGCCTCAGACTTAGAAGCGAAGAACACATTGGGTAAACCGGAAACAGTCATACCCATTGAATCAGCGGTGGAACTAGAGGCTCCCGCTACTGAAGTCTCCGTCCAACCATTGAGTTTCTTAGTCTATAGGATATCGCTATAATCTATCATACATACGAATGTTATGAATATTGAAGAGTTTAGGGAATATTGCCTTTCGTTGAATGGTGTTTATGAAAAAATGCCTTTCACGAATGTTCCTGATAAATACAGTCGGGACGTTCTTTGCTTTTATGTAGGAAGTAAATGGTTCTGCTTCGTAAATATCGAAGTATTTGATTTTTGCTGTATCAAATGTGACCCGAATGAATCGGGAGAGTTGCAAGCTCGATACTCTGGCATAACACCCGGTTGGCATATGAATAAAAAATACTGGATTAGTGTCTATTTTAATCAAGATGTACCCGACAACAAGATCAAAGAGCTTATAAAACAATCCTACGATATCGTATATCAATCTCTTCCTAAAAAGGAAAAAGGGATGTAGATTTTAGCGCAGTTACTCCGTTTATTTTCCATTTGAGAAGGACGTTTGAAAGATTATACGTACATTTGTGAATTCACCTAAACAGCTTAAATATGATGCAGACGAATTTACAATTGGACCTTGCCTTCAACTATCTGGAAAATACCGGAACCAACATCTTCCTTACCGGAAAAGCGGGAACAGGAAAGACCACATTCTTGAAAAAACTTAAAGAGACTTCCCCAAAACGGATGATTGTGGTAGCACCTACCGGAGTGGCGGCGATTAATGCGGGAGGGGTAACCATTCACTCCTTCTTTCAGCTACCTTTCGGACCGTATATACCGGGTAGCGAAATGGCCTCCGGGCAAAATAAATCCTATTCTCATAAATTCAGCCGGGATAAGATCAATATCATCCGTAGTATGGACCTGCTCGTGATTGATGAGGTCAGTATGGTACGTGCCGATTTGCTGGATGCTATCAGTGATATGCTACGTCGTTATCGGGATAGGAATAAACCCTTTGGGGGCGTTCAATTATTATTGATCGGAGATTTACAACAATTAGCCCCCGTAGCGAAGGAGGACGAATGGAATTTGTTGAGAGAACATTACGCCTCTCCCTTCTTTTTTGACAGTAAGGCTCTTTCCGAAAGTGATTATCTTTGCATCGAATTAACTCAAGTATATCGCCAAGCGGACGATACGTTCGTACGCTTATTGAACAATATCCGGGAAAACCGCTTCGACGAGAATACGCTACACACCTTAAACCAACGTTATATCCCCAATTTTAAACCAAATGACAAAGCAGGTTATATCACGCTGACAACCCATAATTATCAAGCCCAGCAAATCAATAACCGGAAGTTGCAAGAATTACCCGGCCCGGCTTATACGTACAAGGCGGAGATCAAGGATGACTTTCCAGCTTACTCCTACCCGACCGACGAGGTATTGGAGCTAAAGCAAGACGCTCAAGTCATGTTCGTAAAAAACGACTCTTCCGGCGAAAGGCGATATTATAACGGAAAGATCGGCCGAATTGTCTTCATCAGCCCGAGCAAGATTATCGTATCCGACGAATTAGGAAACGATATCACCGTAGACCGGGAGACATGGACAAACGTGAAATATACGATCGACGAGAACACGAAGGATATCACGGAGACAATCGCCGGCTCTTTCAGCCAATACCCACTGAAAACCGCTTGGGCGATCACGATCCATAAAAGCCAAGGCTTGACTTTCGAGCATGCCATCATCGACGCATCCGCCGCCTTCTCACACGGACAAGTCTACGTTGCTTTGAGCCGTTGCAAGACATTGGAAGGAATGGTATTAAGTAGCCCGATCACTCGAAACGCCATGATTAGCGATGAGAAGATATTAAGTTATACCTCTTCCCTCTCGGAGCGTCAACCGTGTGAAGACCAACTGCGTCAAGCCCAACAATAGTATTATTTGAGATTGGCAACCGAGCTATTCGACTTCAATCCCGTACAACAAAAGTTGCAATATACATCTTACGCGGCATACACCCATCTGCAAAAACTATACCCGGAATTAAGCAACCAATATCCCCGGGTACGGGATTATTTCCGTTCGGATATAGTAGAAGTAGGCGAACGTTTCTGCCAGCAACTCACCCGTATGATCTCCAGCACGAATCTCTATGATACGGACGAGCATATACAAGACCGCATCCGAAAAGGTTGCGCTTACTTTCTGGAAAAGATCGAGACCTATTGCCTCCCTTTGATAGAGGCTTCCGATGTAGAGATCGACAATAAAGAGGCCCGTAAGGCATTTACATCCGCATTAAAAGCTTTCAGCGATGAGCTTACGATCAAGGTCGCTACATTAAAAGCCTGCCAAGATGGTTTTCGTCTCATCGACTATCTATCCGCCAAGGCTAAAGCGAACATTGAGGAGTCGGCTGTTGCCAGCAAGCAGAAATCGACGCGGAAATCGACGGAAGCGGAAAAGATCCCCGTCTCCACGGATGTCTTACATCCTGAGCTATATGCCCGTTTGAAACAATGGAGATACGAGCTTGCCGTAGAAAAGGAGTTGCCTCCTTACACGATCTTGCAACAGAAAGCCTTAATTGGCGTTTGCAACACTTTGCCCACGAACTCGAAAGAACTGTTGAAGATACCCGGAATCGGCAAAAAGATCATAGAGAACTACGGTGAGACCCTATTAGAAATCGTATCTTCCTACTCACCTTCCACGCATGGGAACGGGCTGTGAGATACGGAGACAACTCACGATAGCGGCGACTAAAGCGAAACCGATCGCTACATACATACAAACCGGCATACTATCGGTGGCAGAGGTAACACTAAAGATCAAAGCGACAAATGTCGTCCCCAGCGTTTGCCCCAACAGTCGTGCCGTACCTTGCATACCGTTCGCCCCGCCACTCCGGGAACGAGGGGCGGCCGATATCATCGTGCTATTATTCGGGGTCTGGAACAGGCCGAAACCCATACCGCAAAGCATCAATCGCCAAGCGATATCCATATTGGTGGGTTGCTCCGGCAATAAAGCCAATAGAAGAAGTCCGGTCGCATACACCACCATTCCGATACCGCCTAACAATCCGGGATGATATTTCTCGATCAGCCTCCCGGCCACCGGAGCGATCAAGATCGTCGCTACCGGCCAAGGAGTCAACAGCAGCCCCGTCTCCACCTCATTTCTTCCGGCCACATTTTGCAAATAAAAGGGTAATGATACCATCGCCAACAACTGTGCCGTAAATGAAGTAATCGAGGATAATACGGACAAGGCGAATATCGGAATCCGCATCAAGTCCAATGGCAATATCGGAACCTCCTGCCGTAGTTGCCTGCGGATAAAAAATGTTCCGATCACCAATAGAAGAAGAACCTGTAAAGCGATCATTCTCCAGTTCTCATGATGGGCGATGCCTTCCAACGAATAAATCAGCAATCCGAAAGTCAGGGCATTCGAGATTCCACCGATCTTATCAAACTTTCGTTTCGGCCCATCCTTGCAAGGATTTTGAGGCAAAAGAAAATAACCCGTTATAATCGCGCAAATCCCTAAAGGTACGTTGATAGCGAACAACCAATTCCAAGAAGCGACTGATAAGATAGCGCCCGCCAACGACGGCCCGGCAGCAATCGATACCGCCACGACCATGGCATTGATACTCATTCCCCGCCCTATATATTGAGGAGGATAAATAATACGAAGTAAAGCGGTCGTCACGCTCATGATAGCCGAGGCTCCGATCCCTTGCAATATTCTCGCGACCGTCAACATGGCGAAAGACGAGGATAAGGCACAGAATAATGACGTTGAGCAGAATATTGTCGTCCCGATCAAGAAAATCCGCTTATATCCATAAATATCTCCCAAAGCAGAGAATGATAAAAGAGACATCGTAATCGTCAGCTGATAAGCGTTGACAATCCAGATCGTGGAGGAAGGGGATGTCCCGAATTCACGGGACAAGGTAGGAAGCGCCACGTTGACAATCGTACCGTCCAACACGGACATGGTCAATGCCAACGCAACCGCTATTACTGCCCAATAACGCCTCGGTATAAATCGTATCATATTACATTATTTCTTCAAATCGAAACCCAGCATCATGCCATCATATTCACTTGCCAACTTATTGATAGCTTTCAAGGTCGTATTGCTGGATATAGAAGAAACCGTGCTCAAGAACTTCAGTAATTTGTCCGCGTTAAAAAGCAATGTCAACTCATTACCAGAAAGGACGACATGGGCGGTAAGCGTAGAAACGGTCAGCTTCTTATTACCTACCGTATACCGTAACGTCACCGTTTTATCCTCTGGATTCACCGAATAAGTACCTTTCAGGCTTCCCCTTTTCAATGCGCTCGTAAACGTACTATCCGAATTAAAGACATAATTAAATACACCTTCCACGATACCTACTTTCGCGCAATATTCCTTCATTTTCTTCTCTGCCTCGGTAGCCGCCAAGCTTCCCGCTACATTCTTCAAGGCATTATCACCTTCCAGTTGCAGGGCAGGGTTCACATACATCCAAGTTCCCTGTAAATTCTCGAAAGTCACGGCTTTCCCTCCGGTGACAGAAGTCACGGCGTTCTTTACGGCAGATGAATTTAAGATATCTTTCAAGGACTGTCCCTTCATGTTTCCGGGAATCAACAAAAGGCCGCATACGACCATCCACATACATAGTAACTTTTTCATCTCTTTGTTTTTTACTCAATTAGAAAAATCGGCCAAAGATACGAATATTATTCATACATTTGTTTTAAATAACTTTATACAAACATACCATGAGAAAGCAAGTCGTACGTATTTGTATGTTACTGGCCTGCGCCTTTAGCTTTATGCAAGGGCAAGCCAGCATCCAGCCTTCTATCGTAAAAGCTACGATTGACGAGCTAATAGCCAAGGACGCTAAGAATCAAGCAGGAATCACAAAGGGTGTCGAGCAAGTAGCCCGCCTCTGGCAAACCTCCGATGGGGATGAGCAAGCGTTTCAAACCTTCTGCCGGGAGAATTATCTATCCGATCCCGCCGAAAAAGACCAAGTTTTCCTCAAGATCAGCGAGTATATTGAAGGTATCAATGGCAATTTCAACGAGATGGTACTCTGTCTGCAACGAAATTTGAACCTAGATACCGGACCTCTACACGCCATCGATGAGAAATTCGGATCCTACAGCCCCAGTTCCCACCTAATGGACGATCTATACGCCAACAAGATCGGCTTCATCATCGCCCTCAACTTTCCCCAACTTACTCTCAAGGAGAAAGAGGCGTTAGGGAATGACCGTAAAGCATGGGCCTACGCCCGGCTAGGCGATATGTTTACGGAACGGATACCGGCGGAAGTAAAGCAAGCCGCCGCAGATACGGAAAGTGACGCGGATATTTACATAGCGGATTATAATATCTATATGGGGCATTTACTAACTCCTAAAGGAAAAACCATTTTCCCCTCCGACATGCGCTTACTTTGCCATTGGAACCTTCGCGACGAGATCAAGGCCAATTATAACAAAGGAAAAGAGGGATTGGAAAAACAACGGATGGTATATGAGATCATGAAGCGAATCATCTCGCAAGAAATCCCGAAAGAGGTGATCAACTCGGATCGTTACGAATGGAACCCGTACGCCAATACGTTATCTCAAGCAGGAAATGAACTAGAAGGTACCCCTGAAAGCCCGGCCCGCTATCAGAAAATGTTGAATAACTTCAACGCCATGCAGCGTATAGACAAATATACGGGAAACACCTATATAGACCGTAAGTTCACGGAAGATATGGAAATAGATGTCAACGATGTAGAAGCCCTGTTCGATCAATTCCTTTCCGCCCCCGAACTAAAGGAAGTGGGGAAAATCATCTCCAAACGCCTCGGACGCAAACTGGAAGCCTACGATATATGGTACGATGGCTTCAAGGCCCGTAGCAATCTGGACGAGAACAAGCTAAACGAGCAAACCCGTACCCTGTATCCCGATGCGGTAACGATGGAAAAGAAGCTACCGGAAATATTACAGAAACTAGGATTCAGCCCCGATCGTGCCCAATATCTAGCGGATAAGATCGCAGTCGATCCCGCCCGTGGTTCCGGTCATGCGTGGGGAGCCTCCATGAAAGGCCAGCGTTCCCGTTTACGTACCCGTATCCCTTCACAAGGGATGGATTACAAAGGATATAATATCGCCATCCACGAGTTCGGACATAACGTAGAGCAAACGATCTCATTATATGATGTCGATTATTATATGCTCAACGGAGTTCCCAATACGGCTTTCACCGAAGCGCTGGCCTTTGTCTTCCAGAAAAGAGACCTTGAGTTACTGGGCATAAAAGACGAGAATCCGGAAAAAGAAAAGATGGATATCTTGGATAAGATATGGAGCATGTATGAGATTTGCGGTGTTTCCATGCTGGATATCTCCGTATGGAAATGGATGTACGCACATCCTAACGCTACCGCCGGGGAATTGCAGGAGGCCGTGATCCGTCTTTCCAAGGAAATCTGGAATAAGTATTACGCTCCGGTATTCGGTGTAAAAGACGAGACCGTTCTAGCGATTTACTCCCATATGATCGGTTATCCGCTCTACCTTTCCGCCTACGCTTTCGGACAGATTATCGAGTTCCAGCTAGAGAACTACCTCAATGGCAAGGATTTCGCGAATGAGGTTAGCCGGATATTCAAGCAAGGCCGCCTCACCCCGAATGTGTGGATCAAGCAAGCTACCGGCAACGATCTTACCGTAGATCCGATGTTGGAAGCGCTTCGTAAGGTATTAAAAGACTAAACTACAGACCAAAAGAAAAGCCATCCCGATACCGAGATGGCTTTCTTTATTTATATCAAGAAACTTCCGATTATAACTTGTCGTTAGAACCAAGAACGTTGATGATCTTGTGTTTGTAAAGTTTCTCCATGTTATCACGAGCCGGGCCCAGATATTTACGAGGATCGAATTCAGCCGGTTTCTCAGCGAAAGTCTTGCGGATAGCGGCAGTCATCGCCAAACGAGAGTCTGAGTCGATATTGATCTTACATACAGAAGATTTAGCAGCCTTACGCAACCACTCTTCAGGAATACCGATAGCAGCCTTCAAAGCGCCACCGAATTTGTTGATAGTCTCAACCTCTTCCTGAGGAACAGAAGAAGAACCGTGAAGAACGATAGGGAATCCCGGAAGTTTCTCCATAACAGCGTCCAAAACGTCGAATGCCAATGGAGGAGGAACCATCTTACCTGTAACAGGGTCGATCGTACATTGCTCCGGAGTGAACTTATAAGCACCGTGAGAAGTACCGATTGAGATAGCCAAAGAATCGCAGCCCGTACGAGTAGCGAAGTCGATAACTTCCTCAGGATTGGTATAAGTGTGGTGGTCTGAAGAAACCTCATCCTCAACACCTGCCAATACACCAAGCTCGCCTTCTACAGTTACATCGAATTGATGAGCGTACTCAACAACTTTCTTAGTCAAAGCGATGTTCTCTTCATAAGGAAGGTGAGAACCGTCGATCATTACAGATGAGAAGCCAGAGTCGATACAGCTCTTGCAAGTCTCAAACGTATCACCATGGTCTAAGTGAAGAACGATCTGAGGATTCGGGCAACCTAATTCCTTAGCATATTCAACAGCACCCTGTGCCATGTAACGAAGCAAAGTAGCGTTTGCGTACTGGCGAGCGCCCTTTGAAACTTGCAAAATAACCGGAGATTTTGTCTCTACAGCAGCCTTGATGATAGCCTGCATCTGTTCCATGTTATTGAAGTTGAAAGCAGGGATAGCATATCCGCCCTTGATAGCCTTAGCGAACATTTCTTTTGTGTTCACCAAGCCCAAATCTTTGTAATTTACCATAGTTGTTATTATGTTATTACGTTAATGATTAAAAACTTGCACAAAGATAATCAAGATTCACGACAAATGATGCTTCAAAGCATATAAAATAACACAAAATCAACGCCCTTGAAAAAAATAATACGATTTTCTTTGTTTGTTTGTGGCAAACCCTTACCTTTGCAAGCCAAAATACCGGTTACCAAATATATACAGAGTATAAATTAAAATAGATAATAAAGCAATGAAAAAAGGTATTCATCCTGAAAATTATCGTCCTGTAGTATTTAAGGACATGTCAAACGATGATGTATTCATCACTCGTTCTACTATTAACGCTAAAGAGACGATCGAGATCGACGGCGTAACTTATCCGTTGGTAAAGGTCGAGATCTCTAACACTTCTCACCCGTTCTACACTGGTAAGTCTAAGTTGGTCGATACAGCCGGACGTGTTGATAAGTTCATGAGCCGTTATGGTAACCGTAACAAGAAATAAGATTTCTTTCTTTAAGAAATAAAAAAAGGTCACGATTTGTATCGTGGCCTTTTTTTGTATCTTTGCCGGAGTTAACATAATGAAATATCATGGCAAAAACGAAAGAACAATTACTAAACATCTTGGATCAGTTCCAGTTGGACGAGAAAGTAGTTTCCGCTGAACCATTCGGAAACGGACACATTAATGATACATTGAAAGTGACCAACGAGAAAGGGGAGATCAAATACGTGCTACAGCGTATCAACCATTTAATCTTCACCAATGTGGATATGCTGCAAAATAACATCCATGTGGTTACCACTCATATCCGCAAAAAGCTGGAGGAAAAAGGTGAAACGGATATCGACCGTAAGGTATTAACCTTCTTGCCGACTAAAGACGGGAAAAAATATTATTTCGATGGAGATAGTTATTGGCGGGTATGCCTATTCATCCCTCGCAGCAAAAGCTATGAGGAAGTAACTCCTGAGCTTTCTTATGAGGCTGGCAAAGCGTTCGGTGATTTCCAGACCATGTTGTCCGATATACCCGAGGGTACGCTGGGCGAGACCATCCCGGATTTCCATAATATGGAGTTCCGCTTGCGACAATTCCATGAGGCTGTAGCCGCTAATCCGGCAGGCCGGTTGGAAGAAGTGAAAGATTTGGTAGAGGAGATCGAGAAACGTGCCGAAGCGATGTGCATTCAAGAACGCCTGTACCGTGAGGGCCAATTGAAGAAACGCACGAACCATTGCGATACAAAAGTTAACAATATGATGTTTGACGCTGATAGCGACAAGGTGCTTTGCGTGATCGACTTGGACACCGTGATGCCGGGCTTCGTCCTTTCCGATATCGGCGACTTTATCCGTACCGGAGCCAATACGGGTGCCGAGGACGATGAGAATCTGGATAACGTAAACGTTAATATGGAGATATTCAAAGCCTATACCCGTGGATACATGGAAAAGGCCAAGGCGTTCTTAACTCCTACCGAGATCAAATTGCTACCTTACGGTGGACGCTTATTGACTTATATGCAGACCGTTCGTTTCTTAACCGATTATATCAACGGCGATACCTATTACAAGATCCATAGCCCGAAACATAACTTAATCCGTACGAAAGCCCAATTCAAGCTACTTCAAAGCCTGGAAGCCCATGCGGAAGAGATGGATCAGTTCATGAATCAATGGTTATAATATAAAGTAACTAAGGAATATAAAAACGGGCGGGGTGACTCATCGATTCATCCCGCCCATTCTTTTTATTTCGTCCAATAATCCAACACCGTAACCGCCGATGCCTTCCCTCCTAACACCTTGCCAAATGCTTTATGCGCCGGATGTACCAAATAGGCGTCCCGATCCGCATCCGAATGAAAAGTCAAGAAAAAGCAATGAGTCAAGCCCTGTTGCAATCCCTCCGGACTACAATCCGTTCCCCACTCATATCCTTTGATCAAGTCGATTTGAGAAGGCAACTTACAAAAGGCATCCTCAACCTCTTTCACCTGCGCCTCGGACACATCCGGCTTAAAACCGAACATAACAACATGGCGAAGAACTTTCTCCGGCTTTTGATCACTCGAATAGCTTACCATTAATACAGAAAATACGATAATCGCAAGGATAAATAATACAGATACTACTTTCTTCATGATATTCAAGATTAGATTTCTATTGCATTTATACGGCCCAAAGATAGTATAAAATCCAGTACAGCTTGCCCAAAACCTCCGTATCCTTTAGTCCTTTCCATCCCTATCTTTAGACTTTTCCTCTAGAGACATCCATCATCTATCAACTGTTGGACGATCATGCAACGACTGGTAGAAGATCGTGCAACAGTTGGTAGATGATCATGCAACGGCTGTTGCATGATGAATACAAGCAGACAAAAAGGCTAACACCTGTAAGGATACAGCCTTAGCCTACAAGGGAAAAACCTCAAACCATAAAGGGATTATTTCAACTAAACCAAATCTTAAACCTTGTCAATCCATCTGCGTAAGAGCGGAGAGAGAATCGGCAATCATGTTTTAACAGCACCTCACGGATAAAGATCAAGCCGATACCTTGTCCGTTCGGTTTCGTAGAGAAGAACGGGCTGAACAGTTTCGTTTCCGTTTCCTTGTCGATGCCCTTGCCCGTATCGGCTATCTCCAAGCAGGTAGGACGCACTGTCGTCCGGATATAGATCTTTCCGTCCCGGTCGATGGATTCGGCGGCATTCTTGATAATATTGACCAAGACTTGCTCGAATAATGAATTATCCAAATTCACGACTGGAGATTCCTCGCTCAGATCCATAACAATCTCGATATTCCGGTTCTGGCAAACTGTCTCCATAAAGCGTTTACAAGCGGACACCACTTGGTTCAATTCTTGCGGACGACTTTGGGGTTCGGGTATACGCACCACATCGGCGAAATTGGTGATGAAATGGCTCATGCTATAGCAGCGTTCTATGGAGACCCGCAAAACCTCGCAGACATCCTCCATATCTTCCATCCCGCTGAAAGTAGACTCCAACGTATCCAAGGTAGAGGTGATACCCGCAGTCGTATTATTCACCTCATGAGAGATCATACGTATCACTTTCTCATACGCTTTCTTCTCGGCCTTGAACACCTCTTGGGTCAACGTCTCTATCAAATAAAACGGGTGGTGAAAGCCTCGGTCCACAAATGAGGAATGCGTACATTTATAAATATTAGCGTCGTTCAACCGAACGGTTTGCGCTTGATACATCGGAACCCGTACCAATTCTTCCGCCAAGGGAGAATCTAGTTGAAGAAAACGTTTTCCCACCATATCCTCCGAGCTTTGCGCACCAAACAATTTACATGCGGCCGGGTTCATGGATAGAATCTCTTCATCCAAGTTCAAGATGATCACTCCCATCGGAGAGGCGTTGACCAGCAAGTCCAAGAAATGGTTTTGCTCCCGGAGGTGCAAACGCTCATTCTTCAACTGCTCCATCATCTTATTAAACACATCGACCACCCGGTCCGCCTCCGTTTGCCCGACCTTTCCCAAGCGGGAACTAAAGTCTTGCTCTTTCAATAACTCCATACCGTTACCGATGATATGCAAGGGCTTTATGATACGGCGATAAAAGACAAATAAATAGATGATCGTAAGCAAGACCAAGGCTTCTACCGCGAAAAACATCCGGATAGAAGACGTATAAAAGACATAATAAGTCACCACCGCCAATATAGTCAACAGCAGCGTCGTCAATATCCAGAATAGTCCTTTCAGCCTCATCCTTGCCTCTTCTTATTTATCGATCGGGATTCCGTATTTCTCTAATCTCCGGTACAAGGCGGCACGACTGATTCCCAACGCCGTAGCGACATGCGATAAATTACCTCCATGCGCTTCCAAGGAGCGTAAGATGGTTTGCTTCTCCAACTCATCCAAGGTCAAGCCCTCCAAAGAAGGCGGAATCGTCGATTTAGCACCGGATGTATTCATGCAATGAACCTCGAAATCAGCGGTATCCAAAAGCGTCTTACCCGACACAAGGATCGTCCGCTCCACCAAGTTCTTCAACTCACGGATATTACCGGGAAAAGGGAGACGGCTTAAATAGGTCTGGGCATCCGATGAGAACTCCACCCTCGGTAGCCCATTGATCTCCGATTGCTTATCCGCGAAATACCGGGCCAGCAATGGGATATCCTCCCTTCGCTCACGTAAGGCGGGTAAATGCACCGTGATCAAATTGATCCGGTAAAAAAGATCCTCACGGAACGTACGGTCCGCCACCATCGATCGTAAATCCCGGTTTGTAGCGCTTACGACCCGTATATCCACCTTCCGGGGACGGCTATCCCCCAAGACCTCAAAGGTCTGGTCTTGCAATACCCGAAGCAGCTTTACTTGGCAAGACAGTTCCAAATCGCCGATCTCATCCAAGAAGATCGTACCTTTGTTCGCCATCTCGAAACGCCCTACCCGATCCATGTACGCGTCCGTAAAAGCCCCCTTCTTATGTCCGAACATCTCGCTCTCAAAAAGACTTTGGGAAAGTCCGCCTAGGTTTACTTTTACGAAAGCCTCTTTCGACCGGGGGCTATTCGCATGGATCGCTTCCGCTATCAGCTCTTTACCCGTACCGCTCTCGCCGGTAATCAAGACAGAGGCGTTTGTCGGAGCGATACGCGAGACCGTCCCCAAGACATCCATCAAAGCGGCACTTTGCCCCACGATCTTATCAAAATGAAATTTATGATCGGCATCCGAACGGTTCAAGGGAGCGTTTGCCTCCTTCTTCTGCTCGCTCAGTTCCAAGGCGGTCCGGATCGATTTTAATAATACCAAGTTATTCCAAGGCTTCGTGATAAAATCGAAGGCTCCGGCTTGCATTCCCTGCACGGCCAAAGAGATCGATCCCCAAGCGGTCATCAAGATCACGGGTACATCGGGACGAAAGATCTTCACCTGTCTCAATAATTGAATCCCCTCCTCGCCCGTGGTAGTCAACGTGAAGTTCATATCCATCAAGATCAGCTCCGGCGCCGTGGCACGGACCACCTCCAAGGCCTCCTTCGGCCCCGGAACCGCCTCCGGCCGGAAACCCGCACGTTTTAGCATGAATGTAAGCGAGGAACGAACAGCCGCATCATCATCTATTATCAGTATCATATAATCAATTTATCGTTTCACGATTTCCTCGAAATCGGCATCTAATGTACGATTATTCAAGAAATCATACAATGTTATACTACGGATGTTATAAAAATAACGCCAGTAATAATACAGTTCTTGGATATGCTTTTGCTTCGCGTCATCCTTCGAACTCTGGGCGTCATTCAAGTCTAGGATATCGATCTTTCCGATCATGAAAGTCTCGATCGAGGTCTTGTAGCGCTTTTCCGCCAACGTGTCCACCTCGGCGGCTATCTCCAATTGAGCGGCTTGATTATTGAAATTCTCCACCAAGAGGTAGATATCTTGATTAAAATCCATTTGCTCCTGACGGATCTTGGAAAGTACGACATCCCGATTCGATTCGGCTACTTTTACCTTTCCCTTCCGTTTTCCCCAGTCCAAGATAGGAATCGAAAGCCCGACCTCTACGATCTGGTTATCTTTCAACGGGTTGTAAGCTCCTCGCATGGACATATCCTTACCGGTATAACCCACGGAGGCAAACAGGTTAATACTTCGACGGTTTCCCTTGGCGGTCGCCACATCATAATCCGCTTCCAACTGGCGGCGCATGATATTCTTTGAGAATGAGTTATTTTCTTGAGCCTTCTCCAATACCGCCTGATAATCCATACGGACCCCTTCTATCGCCTCGGGAAGAACAGGCTCGATCACGTCTTGCTCGCTCATCCCTAAAAAGGAACGGAGCTTGAACATCATCGCGTTATAATTGGATTGGGCCTCGGTTAGCTTACCTTTCGCTTGCAAGGCCGACTGTTTCAAACGCATCAACTCGCTCTCCGAGATATGCCCGATCTTACGCTTCGCTACCGCTATGTCATAGAGTTTATTGGCGTTCAGCAAGTTCTGATTACAGATATCCAGATTATCTTCCGCCAACAGTAAGTTGAAGTAATTCGTGATGGTAGCGATCGTTACATTCTCCACGTTCTCCATATAAGCGGCCTTAGCCTCTTGGTAACGAACAGGCTCGATACGACGTTTCCATTTTTGGTCATTCACGCCGAAGATCGGTTGCGTCAATGTCAAACTAACAGGTACGCTCATAAACTCGTTGTAAGCGCCACTACCTAGCTGACGGGTAAAATCCAAGGAGGTATTCAAGGCGATCTTACCTCCGGTCAAGGCTATGTTCTGGGCGATAGAGATCTCTCCATTTAAGCCTAAGGCATTGTTTTGCACATAGGTATAAGAACCATCCGATTGCTGGTACTTCGAGTATTGCTTGCTATATGAAGGCAGAGTCCCCGTAAATATCACTTCCGGCAACTGATCCGCCCGATGCGTACGGAATTCCCAATAGGCCGTTCGCAACTCATTGAGCGCCACGGCAGCGTCTACGGATTGAAGCTGTGCGATCTGGATCGCTTGCCGCAGGGTTATTCGAACTTTATTCGTATTGTCTTGGGCACATACTCCCGAAATCCCCGCCCACAGACAACACATCGCTATATAGATCCTTCTCATCTTAGTATAAGTTTTTTTACCCTGCCTAAGGCAAAAGGCATGCCAAAAACATATACTATTGATAATCCGATAAATAGGAATATTTAAAGTGTTCGATAATGAACAGTGTGTTCGTTTTTGGATACTTATCTTTGAATGAGTTGATTATTGACGATCGATTTATATACCTCTTCCCGTAAAGGACGCGACACCGGGATTTTATGCTCCCCAATGATTAATAGATTTCCTTCTATCGCTTGTACATAAGAAAGATTTACGATGAAAGAGCGGTGCACTTGCATAAAAATTTGTGCCGGCAGCGTTTCCTGTATACTCTTCAACCGGAGATGAACGATCTCTTTGGAAGTGAGGGTATGGATAACAATATAGTTCTCCATGCCCTCTATAAATTGAATCTCCTTTAAATAAAGCCTTTTAAGTTGCTTCTCCGTCTTGACGAAGATATAAGCGGGCTCCTCGCTTTTCGATGTAGATTCCATCAACGCATGTGCTTTATTGACCGATTTCAGGAAACGGGAAAAAGAGATTGGTTTCAATAAATAGTCCACCACGTCAAACTCATATCCTCTCAACGCATACCGCTCGTATGCCGAGGTGATAATTACCTTAGGAGCGTTCTGAGCACTCTCCAAGAAGTCCAGTCCGGACATATCCGGCATCTCTATATCCAGAAAAAGCAAATCCGCCTGAACCGAATTCAGCATATTATTGAGTTGTATAGCGTCCTCACATTCTCCGACGATGGTCAGAAAATCAATTTTACCGATGTGTCGCCGAAGTCCTTTTCTGGCGATTGGCTCATCATCCGTTATGATACACTTTATTTCCATATTATTCTGATAAATCAATACATAACTCAACCCTAAAACGGGTATTGTCTTTTTTTATACGTAACTCATGTTTATCCGGGTACAATAGTTCCAACCGTTTTCTCAGATTGTCGATCCCAATGCCTTTCCCCTTTCTTTGTTCCAAGAAATCCGGATTGAAAGTATTGCTTACCCCCAAACAGACCTTTGCCCCCTCTTTCCGCATAGATACTTGTATCCGATACGCTCCGCCTATATATTTAAACGCATTCTCCAATAATGGCTGGAAAAGCAACGGATGTATTTTTTGTCCGGTCAATTCCGGGTCAAAGGACTCCTCGAACTGTAAGCGTTTCGTCATACGAAGTCGCTGGAATTGAATATATGTTCGCAAATAATCAATCTCCTCTTCGATCGTCACTTTCGTATTTATATCATATAATTGATAACGGAGTAAGTCCGAAAGTAACTCTACAGCCTCAATCGCTTCCTCATTTTCCTCATCGATCAAGAAATAGATCGTATTCAAGGCATTAAACAGGAAATGGGGATGGTATTGCATCTTCAGCAGCTTCAATTGCGTTTCCAGCTGATCTACTCTCAGTTTCTCCAATTGAACGATTTTCTCCGAATAGCGTTTGGCTAATATATTATTACGGATCAAGAAATAGTATAGGAGAAAGATCGGCACAGCTACCGCATTGATCATTAACGCCTCTCCCCACCGATAGGTCGTTCCATTTATAGAATAGATCACGATATATAAGCCGATATTGAGCACGACTAAATTAAACAAGACCACCCATAGATATTCCCGGAATACCGGGCGGGACCTCCGCTCTTTATTCCTATCTAAAAAAGTATTAGCCAAGTAATTAAAAAACAAATAAGATAAGCTAACGCCGATCAATATAATAGCAAGGGCCTTGATACGCCCGATCCACGCGTCCACTCCCAGTTCCCACATGCGGACACCATAAGCGACATCCGTAACAATCCACAGGCAACAGATCGTCAATATCGCCATTAGCAACGGACTTAGAAAGTTATATTTTATCTTCATATCTGATTTCAAGCCATAAATTTATTCTTTTACTTTGATCTATGCTCATATCACAGGTACTTTTTTAATCAACGAAGTTATCGTTCCAGATAAAAACCAACAAGTAATCTTGACGAATTGCGGAATATGAAAGGTGAATATCCTGTTTGTTCGTCAGGATATGCGATAAAGGCAAAAAATACCTATATTTGCCCTCCTCAATAAGAGATGCTATAAAAATGAAGAATGACGGTTTCACATTTCGAAAGAGAGCCAGAAGCTTTAAATTCGCTTTCAACGGAATCAAGCTATTGATCACGAAGGAGCATAACGCTTGGATCCATTGTTTCGCGGCAGTTTGCGTACTTATCGCCGGAATGGTATTTGGACTTTCCCGCATGGAATGGATCGCAGTAACGATCGTGATCGGAGCGGTATTAGCTGCCGAGGCGGTCAATTCATCCATCGAGGCCCTAGCAGATTTGGTCTCCCCTGAGTATAATGAGGCTATCAAGCGAACGAAAGACTTGGCGGCGGGAGCTGTATTATTGATGGCGATAGCGGCAGCAATCGTCGGGTTCGTCATTTTTATACCTAAAATAGCAACTATATTTTAAATCTATGAGACATATCCTTTTCGCAATTACAATGCTCATGCTATGCCTGTCCGTTAACGGACAAGAATTGAAGGTGACCGGTAGCCGGAAAGCCGTACGGACCTCGGGAGACGTATTGGTGTTTATCACTCCGGTGGCGAGTCTAGCGACCGTATTGGCAACCCAAGATTGGCAAGGGCTGAAACAAGGCGTATTCACCGGGGTTACGACATTGGGCGTAACCTATGCGCTGAAATACCTAGTGAAGAAAGAGCGGCCCGACTTCAGCGATAATCATTCGTTCCCATCCATGCATACCTCCGTATCCTTTGCGGGAGCCGCTTTTATCCAAAGGCGTTATGGATGGAAATGGGGTATTCCGGCTTATGCGGTATCTACCTACGTGGGTTGGAGCCGGGTCTATGGGAAGAAGCATGATTGGTGGGACGTGGCGGCGGGAGCCGTTATCGGCGCCGGTAGCGCCTATATCTTTACCCGTCCGTTCGCAAAGAAACATAACCTGTCTATCAGCCCGGTAGCGGGAGACGGGCATTATGGGGTATATGCGTCAATGACGTTTTAACTCGCGAATTTTTGCCAAACACGAAAACAGCCCGGCCATGTATCACTACAAGACCGGGCTTTCAATTGTGTGTAAGTGTAATATGTTAAACAAAAAGTGTTATTCATACCGTAAGGCATCCGCAGGTTCCAACCGTGCCATTTGATGAGCCGGATACCATATCCCCAAGATGATCATCACCGCCATGACTAAGTAGGTTATAAGGAACCCCGCCGCAAAACGGGCTATCGTATAATCCATATAGAATCCTTTCGTCAATTCCGACACATGAAGATTAAAACAGATCAATAAGGCCGGGACAGCGATCAATGTCAACAATAATACCCCCTCGGCAATCATGATCCCCTTTAAGCTAAAACGGGTGGAACCCAAAGCGATCCGCAACCCCATCTCCCCTTTCCGTTGTTCCGTGCGGAACCAGAACGTGCCGATGATCCCCAAGAATATATTGAACAGCAAGAATCCCATCACGGCTATCTGGTTCTGCAACTCGGATTTTACGCCATTCCTTAATTCCATGCTATATCTCAAGTCCGAGTATGGGATGACATCCAGCAAATACAAACGATCTATGGAGAGTTGCTTCTCCATTTGCTTCACGAAGAACTCCGGGAAATCATGATCCGCAGAAGGGTTTACCCGGACGGCGATCTTCACATGGAAATCGGTATCGTCCTCGGCGATCTCCTCATCCGTCAAAGGCATGAACAGCCAGCTACAGCTTTTCGTGAAACGGTCGGCACGGAAATCGGCGGTAACCCCACCGATCGATCGCCTATCCCCCCAGAAGGAAATCCCCTCATCCCGTTTGCCGCCTTTCTCCTGAAATTCCCTAAACAGGCCGGCGGAAAGAACGACCTGACGCCCGTTCAGCATCTCTTCCCAATCCTTCTTCTCGCCCTCCATGGGACGGAAATTAAACACCTCCAGAAAACCGGATGTCACTTCCAGTAGCTTCACGTACTCAACATTTATAGAATCGTTCACGTCTACCTGCATGTACCGGTTCTCTCCCGTATGCGGCATGGACATCAGCCCCGCGCCCACCGCCTCCACACCCGGGCAGGTCTTGATACGGTCGATCGCCGTCAGCATGCTGCGTCCGGAAGTGACGTATCGATAGGTAGAATCCATCTCGTTCCGGTCTACCTCCTCCACGCCCATCGAGATCCAATAGACATGGTCGATATCCCATCCCATCGGGGCGAAGAAGACTTTCCCAACCGCCATTAGCGAATCGATTATGTACCACAGAACCACGAATACCAGCAGGATCTCGGCGGCCATCCATCCATTGCGCCTACGTTGGTTCCAGATGATCTTTACTAGATGCTTTATCATATCAGTGACGAATTATAGAATTAACAAAACCGGTTATTACTTATCATTCAATGAATCCACTATATTCCCGCTAGAGGCGTTCCACGCCGGGATAGCCGCACTCAGCAGATTCAGTAATAAACAGAACAGGAAAGCAAAGAAGAATATAGCCGGACGGATCAACATCCCCGCGCTCAACGTCAGGCCGCTATTCAAGGAAGCCAGCTCGAACGAGCCTAGCAGCCAATCCTTAAGCAAGAAGACCGCCACATAGGAGAACAGCAATCCCAACACCCCGCCCAATAACGTCACGGCGAGATTCTCCGCCAGTACCTGCCGTATCAACGTGCCACGGTTCGCACCAAACGCTTTCCGTACCCCCAGCTCCCCCATGCGTTTCTGCATCCTCGACGCGGTAAGCCCGCTGAGGTTCATAGCCGGGACCAGAAGCAAGACGATCAAGACCAACGCATACTGCCCCAACATTCTCGGCACGTCGGGCACGACATTACTCCACAAGCGAAGGCGGCTCTCCATCTGCGTATCCGGCTGCTTCATCAAGTCAATCTTGAGTTCTTGCAAGGAATTATTAAACCGGGCTACGTTTTGCTCCACCTCGGTCTTGATCTTGTTGAAGTCACCGCTTGAGCGAGCCAATATCAAGACCCGATAACTACCGATCAGACCCTCCAATGTCTCCTCGTTTATCAGCCGATCCACATCGGATTGAGCATAAGGAATCCAGATCTGGGCATACGCACGGTTGGCGAGAGGAGATACGTCCTCCACGATACCGCCAACCACATATGGACGGCGTGCCACCAATATCGTTTGCCCGATCACGCTCTCGTCTGCCAACCCGAATATACGGAGTGCCAACCTGCGACTGATCACCGCTTTCTTGATATTACTCTCCACATCGCTCCGCAGGAATGGTTTTCCCGCCAAGAACTCGAAATCGAAGATCTTCCAGAAGCCCTCGTCGGTCCGTATCTGATCGCATTTCATCCGTCTCGTTTGATCCGTGGAAGTGACCAGCGTTTGCATCCGCATCAATTGCATGCTGACGGCCTCCGGGGTTTTCAGCGTAAAGAAGCACTCCTTAGCCACACGGCCACCGACAAGGGAATAGTTCATACCGCCATCCTCCTCATTCTTATGCGTGATCGCCACGTCCTTCACATAAAGCGTCCGATCCCGGTTCAACTCCGGCTTGAAGCCTTTATTTTGTATCTCGAAGACAATGACCATCACCATGATCATGCAGATCGCCAAGGCCGTGCCCAGAATGGTAATCACGCTGAAGAAAGGGCTTTCTTTCAGCATCTGTAGAGCTTGTCTAAAATATTGCCTATACATATGTGTTCGTTTTTATGACTGTTATCTATCTATTAGCAAATGCTGTGCCAAAGACGTAAGTAGCTGTATATCAACAGCCATATCATAAAAAAGTGTCCGATAACGAACATCTGGCTCGTTATCGGACACTCCCGAAAGCAGGCTACGCTACCCTGATCACTCGTAATGCAGAGCCTCCGCCGGCTCCAAGCGGGCTGTCGAGCGGGCAGGATACCATACGCCACAGATGATCATGAGGACGATCAAGACAAACGTAATCCCTCCGCAAATCGCGAAGCGCAGCCACGTGAACGGAAGCTGATAGGTATCTATCAAATCCATATGGGCGATGTTGAAGCTGATGACTAAGGACGGGATGAACGCCAAGACCAGCAGCAAGACACCCTCTCCCACCATGATCGAGTTCAACTGACGGCGGGTAGAGCCTAAGGCCATCCTAAGCCCCATCTCGCCTTTGCGATATTCCGTACGGAACCAGAAGGTACCGATGATACCGAGGAATATATTCGCCAATAGGAAGCAGGCTACCGCCACACGGGTTTTCACCTCGTTCTCTACGCCGATCGAACGGATATAACCGTCGCGAATATATGACAAGGGCTGTACGTCTAGCAGATAGAGGTTGCCTAGCCGAAGCTGTTCGGCCATATCCTTGCGGAAGCGTGCGGGGAAATCAGCATTATCGACATCCGGACGGACACGTACGCAGAGTCGCACGGCATCTATCATCCCCTCATAGTATCCTTCCTCCATCCGGCTTAGCCGCAGGGCCCTATAGACGTTGGGTTCCGCCTTGGTGTACTCATGACGGCGGATGGGGACGCTGATACCACGGATCGTCTCCTCGATCTCGTCGGTCACATTCCCCCTGTACGCCTTTTGCCCGAGGAGGGAAAGGCCGGGATTCATCGTCTCCACGTCGGCGGAGATTACGATGGAGTTGTTATCCTCGATGGCCCGTTTCAAGGAAGCCGTCTTGCCGTCCTTATCATAGATACGGAACACGTCGAAGAACTCCGGGGTGACGAAAGCATAGCGGCAGGGCACTTGCAACGTATCAATCCGCCAAACGAGGTTACGGCTTCCCATATAATAAGGCATCCCCCCATCCGTAAGGCAGGCCGATTCCACGCCGGGATAGGTGCGGATGCGATCCAACGCCGTCAGCAGATGAACACCATCCGGCCGCTCCCGCTTCTCCTTCGGGATATAATCCGGGCTTCTTTCCGAGAGGCTGCTGATCACGATGCTGTACGTATGCCGGATATCGAAGCCCAGAGGAGCCGTATACGTGCGCCCCATCACATACAGGTAGTCCACAAGGAACCAAAGGAAGACCGAGACCAGCAATAACTCAGCCCACAACCAAGCGTTTTGCTTGCGCTGGTTCCAGATCAATTGTAATAAATGTCGTATCATATCTTTCTATTATTTTAGTATAGCTATCATCCAATGCGGGAGATTAATGAACATTCTCGTTGAGAGCCGAGATGATACGCATCCGTGAGGCTCGCCAAGCCGGGATGCCGGCGCTCAGCAGGTTCAACGCAAGACAAGCAAGGAACGCATAAAGGAAGATCAATGGATTGAACATCATCTCCGCATTGACGAAGGTGCGACCGATACCCATCGATGCCGTGCCCGTATCTAGCAACCAATCGGACAAGAGCAGTACGGAGGCGTATGAGAAAAACAAACCTAACACACCTCCCAGCAAGGTCTGCAACAGATTCTCGTAGAGTACCTGCGTCAGTAATTCCGAGCGTGTCGCCCCGAACGCCTTCCTCACCCCGATCTCCGCCATACGTTTACGCATCCGGCTTTGCGTGATACCGCTCATGTTGATGGCAGGGATCAGCAAAAGGACAAGAACGATGATAACATATTTCAGGACCAGTTCCCGTACATTCGGCTCAGAGAAAGCGTCCTCGCGAGCCAAATCACCCAAATGGGTATCGGGCGCACCTCCGATTCTCAGCAGGTGCGTGCTCTGTGATTCGTTCAGGCGAGCGATATTCGCCTCGGCCTCGGAGTGGATCGCGCCAAAGTCGGCGGACGAACTAGCGAGGATATAACAACGGAACCCCCCGATGAGACGGTCGGAACTATCATCATACAAAGAATTGTCCGTGGTATAAGGCAGCCAGACATCGCCATAGGCAGACTCGGCCAGCAGGGAGACATCCCGCACGACGGCACGGATGGTATAGGGCACGTAGCTGATCTCGACGGTACGGCCTACGACCCCGGTCGTGCCATAGAGCCGACGTGCCACGGACTCGCTTACCACAGCATCCATGATGCCACTTTGCACTTCTTCCTCGCCATAAGGCTTACCGGAGAGGAAGCGAAAGTTGAAGATATTCCAGAACGCCGCGTCCGTAAAGGTCACGTCGCACTTGAACTCCACCGTATGATCCACCACTGCCGCCAAGCGTTGCACGCCATGATAGGCCATGCCCACCTTCTCGGCAGAGCGCAAGGGATAGAAACAATCTTTCACCACCCGGGAAGCAAGAAGGTAGCAGTCGTTATAAGATTCGTTCTCTTTGTAGGAGGCACGGGTATCACTGACGTACATCATCCGGTCCCGATAGTCTTCCGGTGAGTAATTGGCGGTACGCATCTGCCATACGATCACGATCACCATGATCATGCAAATCGCCAAGGCCGTACCGAAGATAGAGACTCCGGAAAGGAGCTTGTTCTCTTTCAATAAGGCCCAGGCTTGTTTTAGATAGATCTTGTACATATTCATTTGATTTAATTATACGATTCAGTCGGTGGGAGACGGGGCATTATCTGTTATCCGTCATACCGCAGCGCCTCGGCCGGCTCCATCTCGGCGGCCTTGCTGGCGGGGAGCCAGACGGCAAGCAGGATGACGATAGCCAGCAGTATCCATGTCAAGATATTCACCAGCAAGAAACGGAGCGGCAGGATCGCCGGCCAGTAATGCTCCGGCAAGGTCCCTTTGGGGATGTCCAAGAAGCCGACCATCACGAATTGAGCCTCTATCAACAAAGCGAGCGGGGTAGCCATGAGTAACAGGCATATGCCCTCACGAGCCATCTGGCTACGTATCTCTTCACGGGGCGAACCGATCGCCATGCGCAACCCGATCTCTCCCCGGCGCATCCGCACCCGGTACCAGAACGTACCCATCACGCAAAGCAGGATATTCAGTCCCAAGAAGGCCATCAACGCCATACGGACCCGGTAATCGTAGGTAATGCCAAAGGAATAATCGGTATCGGCCTTGATCCGTTCATAGGAGGTCAGGCGTTTCAGGTAGAAGTTCCCCACCCGAAGCTCACGGCTCATCTTCTCCCGGAACGTATCGGCGAAACGAGGGCCTACCACGGCAGGATCGATCCGTATGAAATAATTCATCTCGGGGATCTCCTCCGCCGAGGGACGGATCGCCAAGAAGGCGGCACCTTGGGGTAGGCTATTGTCAAAACGCTTGATATCCTCTAATACGCCCTTTACGATATAAGTCGGGCCCTCCTCGTCGAAAGGGTCTTTCACCTCACGCCCAACGGCGGATGCCTCTCCAAATACCTTTCGCTCCACCATCCGGGTGGTTACTATAGCGCGGGGGTCTCCCCAATCAAAATCGGATGTAGATACCGGACGGCCGTCTTTGGCGTACGAATGGTTGAAGACCGACAGGAAATCCGTGGTAGGATCTATCTCATACCTCATGACCGCTTCCCGCTTACTCGTATCGGCCGCGTTCGCCAAACCGATACCGTAATAACAGCCCGTATAAGGCGTGGAGTAACAGCCCGAGGCCGCGCCCATCGCCTGCACTCCCGGATAATCACGCAAGCGGTCTTTTATCCGCTCATAATTTCCCAGCATGGCGATCGAGTCGCTCTCGGCGGCTCGATAGTCGGGGGAGGTTTCCGGCAAGAGGCCCATTTCTACCTGCCAGACATTCGCGTAGCCACGTCCGGAGGGGAGGCTACGGTTATAGATCTCCACGAAGAAGTAATCCACCATGTACCACGCTAGGCAAAAGGCGAGCAGCAACTCCACACACACCCACACGTTGCTACGCCAGCGGTTCATCAATTGTATCCAAGTTATTTTCCACATATCTTTCTTCCCTCCATTTAAGCGTTCAACGAATCAACGATAGGTCGCCTTGACGCACGCCAAGCGGGCCACAACGCCGACATCAGGTTTAACAGGAAACATACGCACAAGGCGATCAAGAAGACCCACGGGTTGAACAGCATCCCCATGGAGAGCGATACGTCCACGCCATCCGGGGCGGCATCCGAAAACCCCTTGCCGATCTTGAAGACCCACGAACTGGCGAACGTCACCAACAGGAAGGAGAACAGGAGTCCCACCAAGCCGCCCAGCAGCGTATACAGGAAGTTCTCCATCAAGACCTGCCCGATCAACGCCCCCTTGGGAGCCCCGAAAGCACGCCGCACGCCCAGCTCGCCCAGACGCCGCTCCATACGGGAATCGGCCATGCCCGAGAGGCTGACGGCGGGGACGAGCAGCAGGAGCAGGAAAATCACCCCATAACGGCTCAAGTCTCCCACGATATCCGGCTCCACGTTCGACCAATACCGGAAGATACTCTCCCAATGGCGATCCGGCTGCCCAAGAAGGGAGAACTCACGTTTACCATCCACGTTCAACGATTGGTTGAAGCGACGCACGTTATCCGCCACCGCCTCCCGCACCTTGCCGATATCGGCCTTGTCCTTCACGAGCATATAGACCTTCAAGGGGCCTAGCCCGGGCATACGCGCCTCGGCGGACC
>NZ_FR885272.1:0-3527 GCF_000436315.1 Parabacteroides sp. CAG:2
TAACAGATCATCAAGCTCATCCGGCCTGTTATAAACAGGAATTATAATGGAATATAAACGCATATCTTTTGTATAAAAAAGATTGAGGATACCCTCTACAGACGGTATCACTCAATCTTATCAAAAAAACTATAGCTTCAATAGAAATAAATATTATTGTACCAATAGCATACGTTTCGTTGAGATCAACTGTCCGTCTACTACCAAAGAATACATATACATACCTGCGACACCTAGATCAGAAAAGCTTACCATTATACTACCTTCTCCCCGGGTAGCGATATCGAATTTCTTAACTTGAGTTCCTTGCAAATTGCAAATAGAGATAAAAGCAGAACGTGCGGATGTAGGGATCGTAAAGGATATATTCGTGGTAGAATTAAACGGATTCGGCGTATTTTGATTCATTACCGCATTCGAGAGCAAAGACTTACTCGTCAAATTCTTGTTATTCTGCAAATCAGACAAATTAGCTTTTTCATCCAATTGCAATTCCAGTTGTTGGATAGTAGCGTCCAATTCTTTTACAGCCTGTACTAAAACGGGTATAACAGCCGTGTAATCCACCAAGCTATCACCTGTGGAACTTAACGTCACAATCTCTGGCATAACCTCAGCTACCTCCTGTGCCAAGAAACCAAAAGCTTTAGAAGGTACAGCTTCTGCTGATCTCAATTGCGATGTCTCACTTTTCCAATTGTAAGATACCGGTTTTAACCCCAATATGGTTCCTAATCCACTATTTAAGGGAGTGATATTGGTTTTCAACCGAGCATCCGAAGATTGATAAACCCCCTTTACTTCTATATAATTATACTGGGAGCTTTCTGAATCATAGAAAACGACCTTTCCTCCTGTTCCTGAGATACGAGGATTAGCGACCGCAACTTTTAATTTCAAGAATGTACCCGGATAATCACTCCCGTTATAATACAATTTTTGTCCCCACGTTTGTATGTTCGTGTACTGGGCTTGGACACTAAACGATACGAATAGGCATAGTATGCCTAATAAAGATGTAATTCTTTTCATGATTCAATTAAATTTAAAGTAAATACTTGAAAATTCAACTTGCAAGTCTTTATTATAGGATGATTGGCCATTTCATCCTTATATTTTGATTTCTTATTCTAATGCAAATTCACCATAAAGATGATCTCCCCACTGATTTGTCAGATTCAAAGTATAAACTCCACTCTTGTTATCTTTCAAATCAATCAATATATACCCCGTTTTTTCCGCTAAAACGGTCTCTTCATAAACCATGGTGGAAAAATCCATTATTCGGATTGTTATATCCGATCGCAGAGAGCTACTCTGAATGATCAATTGATCATTATCTAAAATTACAATTATTGGTATATCTGGAGAAACTGAACGCTTCTCCTCATCCCAACTTCCATGCACTCTAACTCTCTTCTCACCCATTGTCTTTGCATACACATTTGTAAACGCAAAACCACTTATTAAACAAATGAATAATAAGCCTACTAATCTACTTGTTATTTGTTTCATAAATTCAAAAAAATTACAATACAAATGTAGACTCATTTTCATACATAGTCAAGGAACACACATGGACAAATCAAGACTTGACACCACTGATAATCAATATATTAAAAACAAACATATGGACATCCCCTGTTTTTAGTACTCTTTGAGGTATTGATCTAGCAAAAGACTTACGTCGGAAGGCATTCGTTTGCTTTTTTTGATTCGCTGTTTGATTCGCTGTTTCTGTTTGGATACAGACTCGGGGAGAGAGTTAGCAAAAACAGCTATTTGGGAAGAACTGAACCCCATCTTGATTAAACAGCAATATCGCTTATCTAATTCAGAGAAATCGGGGAAATCTTTCTCTAACCGTGTATAGAACTGATGGTATTGCAAGTTTGTCCAGTTTATGATTAATGACCAATCTGCATCCTTCAGATATCTAGGATGCTCTTTTAGGTCTTTCAATTTATCGAAATAAGGCAATTGCTCATCTAGTTTCTTATATGAGGATTTCAGTAGCTCTTCATATTTCTCTATCTCTTTATGGGACTCCGCATTTTGATCCAATAAACTTTTATTCTCTGAAACAATCTCATCGATTTCCTGCTGTTTATTATTTAACGTGGCGATCAATTGCTCATTTTCCTTTATACGATTCTCATTCTCTTTTATCGATTCCTTGTAAATTCGTATTTGCTCTCTAGCATGCGCTAAAGATTTTTCCTTCCGCAATACACGATATTGATAGACGATTATAAGAATCAACAGAACCGCAGTGACAAACAAGCCGATTATCTCTTGATTCGTTTTTTCTAGTTTTAGCTGGTTATTTATGTTCAACAATCTCTCATGATCATACCGAGCCTGAATTTCAGCCAATTCTCCAGCATGATTTATTACCTGTAGCGAATCTGAGTAAATAAGATATTGGTTATTATATTCTATGGCCTCCTTGTAAAGTTTTTGTTCTACACATATATAATATAACACCTCATAGGCTTCATTTAGCGTATACAAATTGTCTGTTTCTAATGATTTCTGAAAGTAAACCTTTGCAGAGTCTAGTTGCCCCAAACTCCAAAAAGCACTACCTATCTTGTAATATACTTGAGGAAGCTTATGTAAGGAAGATATTTGTAAACATAAGTCAAGCTCTTTTCTAGTGTAATGTAAAGCTTTTTCTCCTTGACTTAATTTATTATAAACAACGCCTAGCTCTCCCATAGCCATAGCTTCGAGCTCTATATTACCTAACCTTTGAGCATTATCTAATGATTTACCAAAATAGAACAAGGCACTATCCATTTCATTTTTATGCACATAAGTTCTTCCTAGTTCTGATAGAGCATAAGATATCCGTTCTCCATTTCCTGATCGTAATGCGTATTGATAAGCATCCTTTAATTGTACCAACGATTCTTCATAAAGATCTTGATAACGATACATATTTCCCAATGATTGGCAAATCAGATAAGTAAAAAGCGGCTCATCCAACTTTGTCATCATTTCTTTAGATTTTAGAAAGAAAGGCATCGCTTCCGTTATTTCTTTCTGATCCTTCAATAACTGTCCCTTATAATAATACGTTTGCGCCATTCTTTTCAAATCTCCCTCCTTCTCGAAATAATCCATCGCATCTTGAACCAACTTATCCGAGGAAGGGATATTCAACGAATCCGGAAGGCGTTTACCATATACCTTATCCCGGGCTTGTGCCAACAATAGTGCCCAAGTAGCATAGTTCTTTCCGCTTGAAAGTGATGATTGAGGCATAGAACGTAATATAGATAGAGCGCTATCCGGATGCTCCCACATAACAGATTCCGCACGAGATAATTCCGCAGGTAATGGTTTTTCTTGGCGCATACAAGAAAAAAGGGTAGCGAAAAGTAGCAAAGTCAGTCCTAGTGTTGCCTTCATTTAGATTATAGTTTACAACTTAAACGCAAGTTATAAAATTTATCCACAAATATCAATAAAAATATTCATTTGCCACAAAAAAATATCTTCTTTAAGCCTACTACTCAACT
>NZ_FR885273.1:0-58611 GCF_000436315.1 Parabacteroides sp. CAG:2
GGCCAACGGCGATCGCCACTTTCCGGTCCTCGTTATTGATGCCTTCCAGCAACTCCCGGACAGACATCTGATCCAGATTATCGTACAACGATTCCGACTCGGTTATCTTTTGAAATGCCATAACTCATTCATTTTTTTCTTCGTTCGTAAAATGATACCGGATCAATCCGTTCATGGGAGCCTGTACGACCGTACCGACCTTCAAGCCTAAGGATAAGGCCGCCGCTCTCAATACCTCCTGATAATAATAGGCGATAGAGCCTACGAAATGAATCGGGTACGTATCAGCTCCCGGATATAACGCCACGTTACGGAGGAAAAAGCTACGGAAACTCGTATAGACCAAATTATAAATCGGTTGCTCGGTGATATTCTCCAACAAGAAACGGGACAAGGTAGCCAAGAAACGATTCGGGAAAGGTTGTTTATATACCCGCTCCAACAATAAGGCGGGCGTCAACTCATATTGATCCATAAACTTCCGAACCAAAGGCGCCGGCAACTGACGCTTCAAGCAATCCCCTACCAATAACTTCCCGAGCACGGCGCCACTACCCTCATCCCCCAGAATGAATCCCAAGGGAGAGATATGCTCCGTTATCTCCGTCCCGTCGTACAGGCAAGAGTTCGATCCCGTCCCCAATATACAGGCGATTCCCGGACGGCTCCCGCATAAGGCACGAGCAGCCGCCATCAAGTCACTATACACCTCTATGGGAGCCGGGATATAAGGCGTAATCGCCTCTTCCACGATCCGGTTCTTCTCCGGGAAGGCGCAACCGGCGCCATAGAAGTAAATGGCATCGATCCGCTCACCCCTCAACGCAGGCAATAAGGCACCCCGGATTTCTCCGGCAATCTCCTCCCGTGTCTGGAAATAAGGATTGGTACCCGCTGTCACGACCGTACGGACCGGTCTGCCTTGATCCGCCAGGCACCACTCCGTCTTTGTAGATCCGCTATCCGCAATTAATATCATATACTTATTATAATATCAAATTCTGGAGAATATATACCACCGCACCGGACAAATATCCCGCCAAGGCCAACAGAGAGATATTCTTCAAGTACCAAATAAAATTGATCCGTTCCAAGCCCATCACGACGACTCCGGCGGCGGAACCGATGATCAACATACTTCCACCTACTCCTGCGCAATAAGCCAAGAACTGCCAGAACACGCCGTCTTGCACGAAGTTCGCCAGATAAGCCGGATCAGTCGCCGCAGCCACCATAGCGTCCGTAGCCACCGGGTACATACCGATAGCACCCGCTACCAACGGAACATTATCCACGATAGACGATAAGGCGCCGATAATCAGGTTCACCGCATACACATTGCCTACCGTATCGTCCAGCCAGAAAGCGAAATCCGACAATACGCCGCTGCAACGCAAGGCATCCACCGCCAAAAGGATTCCGAGGAAGAATAACAAGGTCGCCCCGTCTATACGGTGAACCACCTTGGACAAACGCAATTTCAAGTCCTCGTCGATCGGTTTACGGGCGTATAGCATCTCCGTATAGAACCAAAGAATACCCACTCCCATCAAGATACCCATAAACGGGGGAAGATGAGTAACCGTCTTGAATACAGGCACGAACAATAAACACAACACACCGATGATCAAGATCGATAACTTCTCCTTATCCTTCAATTTCTTCAGCAACTCATTGTCCGCCTCCATTTGCGAGAATGCGTTAGGGGGCGTCACGTTGCCATGCAAGAAACGCATGGCGATCAAGACCGGGATCAACGCCGATACGATACTCGGCAGGATCAAATGGGGGATCGTGGATGAGGTGGAGATATTTCCCCTTACCCAAAGCATGATCGTAGTCACGTCGCCGATCGGTGACCAAGCGCCACCGCTATTCGCCGCTATAATAATGATACTGCCGAACACCCACCGCTCTTTATAATTCCCGAGCAACTTACGGATCAGCATGATCATGACGATCGAGGTCGTAAGGTTGTCCAACACGGCCGACATAAAGAACGTGATCACGGCAATCAACGCCAGCAGTTTCTTCTTTTTCTTCGTGGTAATATGATTCGTGATAAACATGAAACCGCCATGGGCATCGATCAGCTCCACGGTTATCATCGCCCCGATCAGGAATATAAGTGTCTCGGCGATCTCTCCGATACTATCCAGAACCTGATGCTCCACGACGAACCGGGTACATTGTTCCTTAAACGTTAAAGAACCCAAAGAGGGGAACGATTCCAAGAACAAGCTGAATTCCTCTGCCGAGGCCCTCGGGATGAAAAACGGGGCCGCGTACGTGTACATAACCCATAAGACCGTACCGATAAGCAAAGCCGTTCCCGCCTTGTTTATCTTTAGAGGATGTTCCAATGCGATCATCAAATAACCGACAAGGAACACAATGACCATTGCTGTCAACATAACTTCATGATTTAGGTTTAAACGCTACAAATGTAGAAATAATAACTCTGTAACACGATAGAAAGACGGAATGTTTTTTAAGATAATTTTACCAAACATGCGAAAGGAACCGGACTGCTCCGATTCCTTTCCTATTCTCTCGAGGGAAAACTATAACCCCGAGACAACTCACTCTACAACCAACATCTTATCACCCACGGAGACCTTGTCCGTCTCATTGACATACACCTCTTTCACCACCCCATCGATCGGCGTACGGATCTCGTTCTCCATCTTCATGGCAACCAATACGCAAAGCGGGGCTCCCGCCTTGACCTCATCGCCTACCTTGACATATACCTTCTGGATCACGCCCGGCATCTGGGCCTGTATGACCTGACGGCCGACCGTCTTGGAACTAGTTCTCGACAGGCGTAATTTCTTCAACTCGTCAATCACCTGTACTTGGAAATAATCACCTTTATTCTTTACCTCATAGGTGGAATCTCCAACACTGGATATTTGTACGCCATGAGATTTATGGTTCATGATGATCGAGTGGATCGTATCTCCGCCCAGATTGTAATCTACATCATAAACGGTACCGTTTACGGATACTTTCTTGATAGGCCCGTCTTCCAGAATCTCTACCTTGAACTCCGTGTCGGGAATATCGTTAACCGTGGCAAAATAAGTCGCTAAAGCCTTTGACATAATCATTCCTCCTCTCATTAAAAGTTATTGGCCAACATTTGTAACTTCCCGTAGTGTTTCCACAGGGACTCCCCTACCAGCGGAACGGTCGTCGCACGGGCGGCCGCCTCTTTCTCCTCCTCGTAATGCTTCAAGGCGGCGGCGATCACGGCTACGGTCGGATCGCTGTTCTGGCGACGTTTCAAGTCTTCCTTATCGAACTTGGTGTCGATAAAGGTCGTATCGTAATTCCCCTTCAAGAAGGTCGCATTATGCAACACACGCAGGTGGAACGGAATCGTTGTCTTGATTCCCAAGATCTTGTATTCCCGCAAGGCACGTATCATATTCGAGATGGCGGACTCACGGGTCCGGCCCCATGTGCAAAGCTTGGCGATCATCGGATCGTAATGCAAGGACACCTCGAAACCGGCGTAAGCGGCGCTATCCAGACGTACGTTACGTCCCTCGGGAGCCTCACGCACCTTGATCACGCCCGGAGAGGGCATAAAGTTATTTTCCGGGTCCTCCGCATAGATACGGCATTCCAAGGCATGCCCCCGGCAAGCCACATCTTCCTGCTTATAAGGCAGACGATTTCCTGCGGCCACCAAGATCATATCGCGAACCAAGTCCACGCCCGTTGTCTCCTCCGTCACCAGATGCTCCACTTGAAGGCGGGTATTCATCTCGAGGAAATAGAAGTTCTGGTCCTTATCCATCATGAACTCCAACGTCCCGGCACTGTAGTAACCGATTTTCTTGCAAGCCTCCACCGCTACGGCCAACATCTTCTGGCGAGCGGCCTCCTTCACGAATGGAGAGGGCGCTTCCTCGATCACTTTCTGGTTACGGCGCTGGATAGAGCACTCACGCTCATACAGATGGATCACGTTCCCATATTTATCCCCGAGTACCTGCACCTCGATATGATGGGGGTTCTCGATATACTTCTCGATATAGATGGCATCGTTTCCGAACGAGTTGGCCGCCTCGGAACGAGACATACGGAAAGCCGCTTCCATCTCATCCTCGCTATGTACCAAACGCATACCCTTTCCACCGCCTCCGGCAAGCGCCTTTAGCATAATCGGATAACCCACCTCGGCGGCTACCTTCTTGGCATCCTCTATGTCCGTCACCGGCTTTTCCGTTCCGGGAACAACCGGCACACCGGCTTCTTTCATGATCTTACGGGCCTCGGTCTTTATACCCATCTTCGCGATCACGTCGGCGCTCGGGCCGATAAAGATCACGCCCTCCTCCTCGCAACGGCGGGCGAAGTCGGCGTTCTCCGACAAAAAGCCGTAACCCGGATGAATAGCGGCTCCTGTCTTTTTGGCGATCTCAAGGATCAAGTCCGGCTTCAAGTAAGAGGTATCCGCTTCATCTTCCGAGATGCAGTAAGCTTCCTCCGCATAACGTACATGTAATGCTCCGCGATCCACATGCGTATAGATCGCTACGGTCGGGATGTTCATCACCCGGCAGGTGCGGAATATCCGCATCGCTATCTCGCCACGATTGGCAACTAATACTTTCTTTATCATAAGGATTCGTTTTTAAAGAGGAATATTGGAATGCTTCTTCGGAGGATTGGATTGCCGTTTGTTGGCCAGCAACTCAAAACTACGGATCAAGCGGCTGCGTGTGATAGACGGCTCGATGATCTCGTCTACATAGCCTAACTCAGCGGCCCGGTACGGGTTAGCGAACTTCTCCCGGTAATCGGCTTGCAATTCCTTCCGTTTGCCTTCGGGATCTTCCGCGGTCTTCAAATCCTTACGGAACAAGATATTCACGGCACCATCCGGTCCCATGACAGCGATCTCGGCGGTTGGATAAGCGAAGTTGATATCGCCCCGGATATGCTTGGAGCTCATCACGTCGTAAGCGCCGCCGTAAGCCTTTCGGGTAATGACGGTCACTTTCGGCACGGTAGCCTCGCAATACGCATACAATAACTTAGCGCCATGACGGATAATTCCCTCGTACTCTTGGTTCACGCCCGGCAAGAAACCCGGTACATCCACCAGCGTCAACAACGGTATATTAAACGCGTCGCAGAAACGGACGAAACGGGCGGCCTTTACGGACGCGTTGATATCCAGCGTACCGGCCAACGCGGCAGGTTGATTCGCCACGACACCGATCGTCTTTCCATTCAAACGGATATAACCGATAATGATGTTCTTGGCATATTCCTCTTGTATCTCGAAGAAGTTTTGATCATCAGCCACGGAAAGGATCAACTCTTTCATGTCGTACGGCTGGTTGGGATTAGTAGGAACCAGCAGATCCAATTGCGGATCGATGCGGTTCGGGCTATCGGTAGTAGGAACGAATGGCGGCTCTTCCATATTATTATTCGGCAAGAACGACATCAACTCACGTATCTTCAAGATACAATCCATATCGTTATCCGCCGTGCAATGAGCCACTCCGGAACGGGTGCTATGCACTTCCGAGCCTCCCAGATTCTCCATCGTAACCTCTTCTTGCGTCACGCTTTTCACGACCTCCGGGCCGGTGATAAACATATAGCTCGTTTGTTTTACCATAAAGATAAAGTCCGTCAACGCCGGCGAGTAAACCGCTCCACCCGCACACGGGCCCATAATAGCGCTAATCTGCGGGATCACGCCCGAAGCCAACGAGTTCCGGAGGAATATCTCGGCGTATCCCGCCAAGGAACGAACCCCTTCTTGAATACGTGCGCCTCCCGAATCGTTCAACCCGATCACCGGAGCGCCTAGTTCCGTTGCCATGTCCATGATCTTACAGATCTTACGGGCATACGTCTCGGACAAGGCTCCACCGAATACCGTGAAGTCCTGAGCGAAAACAAATACCGTGCGTTGCCCGATCATTCCGTAACCGGTGACCACGCCATCCCCTAATGGACGCTGTTTTTCTAAACCGAACTCATGGCACGTATGTGTCACGAACTTGTCGATTTCCACGAAACTACCTTTTTCCAATAGTAGTTCGATTCTTTCTCTAGCGGTTAGTTTACCTGCCGCATGTTGCTTCGCAATGCGGTCTTCTCCGCCCCCTAACTCAGCTTTGTGGTTGAGAGCTTTTAATTGTTCAATTTTTTCCTTCATGGCGTATCTCTTTAATTATCCGGGAAACGTTCAATATATTAGAAAACAAAGTCTGTAAATGTATTGTTTCCTAAAGAAACGAAATGTATCATATATTACATCTATCGCCCGATCAATGAGATCTATCAAGAAGGATATTTTTTAGTAAATACTGAAATCTTGCGGCTTGATCACGAAACCGATCCGCAGCATGCTTTTGTATTGATTGTATTCCAAAAGGTTCTCACCGTAACCATTATAATATTGCAGGAAGAAATATTGGTTCTCGTTATTATTAAACTTATAGCTCAACTCGATCTGAGTGTTAAAGCTGAACCAAGTCTTTCGTTTGGTCAAGATAACCCCGCAGTTAAAGCGCCTGTTGTCTGTCCGGTAATTGGCGGCCACTTGGAATATACCATTATATTTAAGGATGTCTTTATTTTCCCCACCATCCACGATCGGTATCCAGCCCTTGAATTGAACTTCCCAGTTCTTATTCAACAGGACAGCCGCCGCTAGGGTGATCTTGTTCCAACTTCGGGAGAAGATGCTATCTTTACCGTTCGACTCGTGCTCGACCATCAAATAGCCTTTTCCGATATATTTATTCTTATGTACGATAAGGTGCCCCAAACCGATACCCGGATTAAAATTCAAGTCGCGCATCGGCAAGGACTCTTGAAAGACATTCCAAAAAGCCTTTTGCGTGTATTGCAAGAAAAGATAGGTATCGAAGGGGAGTTTACTTTTCGTAAGACGCTGGGCGATGCTCAACTGGAATTTAACGTCGGAGTTTCTCGCCGTAGGCTTGTTGCCGATAGGGATACCGCCAATAAAATAATTGTCCTTGAATAAGGTAAAATAAGGTGACTTATCCAAAATCGCACGAATACTATCCGCATTATAACTCTCTTCCGGCCCTTTCGCTAAAACTTGCGAATGTGCCATACCGCAAACAAGAAGGAAGAGAAAGGATATAATCGTTTTTTTCATAAATGATCTTAAATTATAAATGTGTCCGCGAATATAGGGGAAACGGCAGTTGGCTTTATCGCCCAAATTACATGAATAATGGTCGTTTCACCTATGAATATAATATATAAACCAAAATTCAAGAGGTTAGTTCATTTTTCCTATATTCGCGGCTATGGAAGAAATCTATAGTTATTACAAAGAAAATATCGACGCTTATACACGGCGCTTGGGTAATTTGAAAAAGAAGATCCATTTGATGGGGAGTATCCGGTTGGCTTTAGTGGCGGAAGCGATCCTCTCCTTATGGATATTCAGGGATGAGAGTTGGCAATGCCTGACGGGGATCACCTTCGCTTATATCATCCCGTTCGCGCTCCTGATGTGGTACCATAATAAAATGTACGCACGAAAAGTATACGCCGAGACCTTGATCAAACTGAACGAGGATGAGCTAAAAGGACTGGACTATGATTTCAGCGCATTCGACGGGGCAGCCGATAAGATCTCGGGCGAGCACTCTTTCTGCTTGGATCTGGATGTGTTTGGAGACCGCTCCTTGTTTCAATCGCTCAATCGTACCGTAACCGGGTTCGGGCGGGAACGACTGGCCGATTGGCTCTCGAATCCCTTGACGGATAAGAAGGAGATCGTCAAACGGCAAGAGGCTGTCAAGGAATTAGCGACTTTATCCGCCTTACGGCAGCATTTCTATGTGACGGGAATCATCCGGCAGGACACGCAAGATACGAGAGACAACGATATCAACTTTATGGACCGACTCACTCAGCGTAAGCATAAATTCGTTGATAGCCTACCGTGGAAACTATTGATCTGGGCGGTCCCAGTGTTGTGGATCGTATTGGGTATCGCTTACTCACTGGATTGGATCAGCGGGAGTTTATTGAATATTTATTTCTTAATCACGTTAGTGATCGCTTACGGACGAGCCAAGGAAATCAATGCGCTTTACGCGACCGTCAATAAGATGGAGTCTATTTTCAATCGGTACTCAAAGCTGATGCAATGTGTGGAAGAAGATAATTTCCAGTCGGAAGAGCTGAAAGAGATCAGCGGACAATTAGCGAATGAGAAGGAATTGGCCTCGCATGCTATCAAACGCTTGTCGTCGTATATCGGAGGATTAGACCAACGATTCAGTTTGGCGGGTATCATTTTCAATCTCTTCTACTTGCGGGATACACGCCATGCCATCCTTTTGGAACGCTGGATTCAGACTTACTCCGATAAACTTCCGCTTTGGTTCGACGCGCTGGCTCGTTTCGACGCGCTGAACTCGTTGGGTGGTTTCGCTTTCAACCATCCGGAATACATCTATCCGGAGATTGCCGACACTTATTTCCAGATGGAAGGCAAGGCTTTGGGACATCCTCTTTTGAACCGGGAAGTCTGCGTAAAGAACGATATCGATATCCGCAAAAGTCCTTGGTTCCTGATTATCACCGGAGCGAATATGGCCGGAAAAAGTACATACCTCCGGACGATCGGTGTCAATTACTTATTGGCTTGCGTAGGCGCTCCGGTCTGCGCCGCCTCCTTGACG
This sequence comes from Parabacteroides sp. CAG:2, assembly GCF_000436315.1. Lineage (NCBI taxonomy): Bacteria > Pseudomonadati > Bacteroidota > Bacteroidia > Bacteroidales > Tannerellaceae > Parabacteroides > Parabacteroides sp. CAG:2. Next base: position 8,712 of record NZ_FR885273.1, read on the forward strand.
GTTTATCCCGCCCACATGGTTACCAGCTTACGTACCTCGGATTCCTTGGCTAGCAACGAGTCTTATTTCTTCGCGGAGTTGAAACGGCTGAAAATGATTATCGACAGGCTGCAAAACGGGGAGAAGCTATTTATCATCTTGGACGAGATCTTGAAGGGAACAAATTCTATCGACAAGCAGAAAGGCTCTCTTGCCCTTATGAAACAGCTGGTCGCTTATAAGGCTTGCGGCATCATCGCCACCCACGATTTAGTGTTGGGTACTTTGGAGGAAGAGTTCCCGGAACAAATAAAGAATTACCGCTTCGAAGCGGATATAAAAGACGAGGAGCTATCCTTCTCTTATCAACTAAGAGAAGGAATAGCCCAGAATATGAATGCTTGTTTCTTAATGAACAAGATGGGAATCTTGTTTAATTGAAAATTGAGACAAGTGATAAAATAACTGTCACTTGTCAACTGTCAACTACTTTTTGTATTTGGTTTTGATTGCGGGTAGGACTTTTTGGATTTCCGCTATACGAGTGGCATCACTGGGGTGCGTACTCATAAATTCCGGCGTAGAGCCACTCTTTCCGGCGGACATCTTTTGCCAGAAGTTGACTGCCACGTCCGGATTGTATCCCGCCATAGTCATGAATACCAATCCCATATAATCCGCTTCCGACTCGTGCTTACGGGAGAAAGGAAGCATTACGCCATACTGCGCTCCCACACCATATACTGTATTGGCCGCTTGCTGTACCGCCGCGCTCTTATTGCTTACGGCCGCACCTAAAATAGCCGCCCCATATTGGGCCATTAGTTGCTGGCTCATACGCTCATTGCTGTGTTTAGCTACGGCATGGGCGACCTCATGCCCGATGACCACCGCCAATTCATCGTCCGAGGAAACTAAAGGCAGCAATCCCTCGTACACCACGATCTTGCCTCCCGGCATACAGAAGGCGTTCACCTGCGGATCATTCACCAAATTAAACTCCCAAGAGAAGTTTTTTACCTCATCCGTCATCCCGTTCGCCCGCAAATAGTCCTCCGTAGCGGCGGCTATCTTCTTTCCGACCCGGGTTACCATAGCGCTCTTGTTCACGTTCGTCGATTTTTTCGCCGTCTTTATATAATCGTTATACTGGGTAAGGCTGGACGACAACACCTCTTGGTCCGAAACCAACAACACTTGCTTACGTCCTGTCAACGGTACGCTGGAACAGCCTGCCAATAAAAGCAAGGCCACGAATAAACTTGCTATTTTTCTCATATCCTTTTACTTGAAATTAAACCTGATACTCTCTTTTTAATAACGCAAAGATACTACCATTTTGTTCAAAACGACCACACCCTTTCGTTCTTTCTATAGGAAGTATTAGCCTTTTCTTTGAATGACATTCATCATCTACCATCCGTTGCATAATCATCTACCAATTGGTACATGATCTTCTAACAGCTGTTGCATGATCCTCCAACGGCTGATAGAAGATGAATATAAATAGATGAAATGCCTAACACTTACAGTGATTAAACCTAGACTAAGCAGGAAAATCCCTTACCCCCTACTTATATCAGAAAAAAAAGCCCTTGATTGTATATTTATTCAACAATACTCTTTATATTTGCAGCCTGTTTTGCATAAATATACAACATGAGTACAAAGAAGGAACGATTGGATGCCATTTGCGGTATTATACAGACGAAAGTGATAAGTAATCAAGAAGAACTGCTTAAAGAACTGGAAGATAGCGGATTCTCGGTTACGCAAGCTACGCTTTCCCGCGACATCAAGCAACTGAAAGTAGCCAAGGTACACGACGGAACCGGAGATTATGTATATCGCCTTCCCGAAGAGAGTATAAGCAAACAAGCACAGCCTGAAGGCAAGAAAAAGCCGAATATCGAGTTTTCCGGAAACTTGGCGGTGGTGAAGACACGACCGGGTTACGCCATGGGAATTGCCTCGGACATAGACTCCCATGCCCCCAGCGAGATACTGGCCACCATAGCCGGAGACGATACGATCTTGGTAATCCCCCGCAACGGTGTGAGCCAAGAGAAGGTGATTGCCGCTTTATCACATTTTATATAAAAGGAAAAAACTAAGAACAAACAATAAAATGGAACAAGAAATAGAAATTGATGTTATGATCGCTGATGCCTCTCACGAGGTATATGTGGATACGATCCTAGATACGATCGAGTCTGCCGCTAAAGTCCGGGGCACGGGTATCGCCAAACGTACGCACGAGTATGTGGCCCAGAAGATGAAAGAGGGCAAAGCGGTGATCGCCTTGGCGGGAAACGAGTTCGCCGGGTTTAGTTATATCGAGTCATGGGGAAACAAGCAGTACGTGACTACCTCCGGCTTGATCGTACATCCGGATTTCCGGGGCTTGGGTATCGCGAAACGCATCAAAGACATGACTTTCCAACTTGCCCGCATGCGCTGGCCGAAAGCGAAGATATTCAGCCTTACCTCCGGCGCTGCCGTGATGAAGATGAATACCGAGCTGGGATATGTACCGGTTACGTTCTCCGACTTGACGGACGATGAGGCTTTCTGGCGAGGTTGCAACGGTTGCGTGAACCACGATATCTTGGAACGCACCGAACGTAAGTATTGCATCTGCACGGCCATGCTGTTCGACCCGGCCGATCCGCATCGTGCGCAACGAGAGCGGGAGGCCCGTAATCAGACTAAAAAGGACTAAATTAATACGATAGAAAAACAACATAAAATAAAGAAACGATGAAGAAGAAAGTAGTAGTAGCGTTCAGCGGAGGTTTGGATACCTCATTCACGGTCATGTATCTGGCTAAAGAAAAAGGATACGAGGTATACGCCGCTTGCGCTAACACAGGTGGTTTCAGCGAGGAACAATTGAAACAAAACGAGGAGAACGCCTATAAGCTAGGCGCCACGAAATACGTGACGATCGACGTTACGAAAGAGTATTACGAGAAGAGCTTGAAGTACATGATTTTCGGAAACGTGCTGCGTAATGGTACGTATCCGATCTCCGTAAGCTCCGAGCGTATCTTCCAAGCCTTGGCGATCGCCCGCTACGCGAACGAGATTGGCGCCGACGCTATCGCCCATGGTTCTACCGGAGCCGGTAACGACCAGATCCGTTTCGATATGACTTTCTTGGTATTGGCTCCGAACGTGGAGATTATCACGTTGACCCGCGATATGGCCTTGAGCCGCGAGGAAGAGATCAACTACTTGAAGGAGCACGGTTTCGAGGCCGATTTCACGAAGTTGAAATATTCCTATAACGTAGGTCTTTGGGGAACCTCTATCTGCGGTGGCGAGATTCTTGATTCCGCACAAGGACTGCCCGAGAGCGCTTATCTGAAACAAGTGGAGAAGACCGGCAGCGAGCAATTGCGCATCGAGTTCAAGAACGGTGAGGTTCATGCCGTGAATGGTGAGGTGTTCGAGGATAAGATCGCCGCTATCCAGAAGATCGAGGAGATCGGGGCCGCTTACGGTATCGGCCGTGATATGCACGTGGGCGATACGATCATCGGTATCAAGGGACGGGTCGGTTTCGAGGCTGCCGCTCCTATGTTGATTATCGGGGCGCACCGCTTCCTAGAGAAATATACGTTGAGCAAATGGCAACAATACTGGAAGGATCAGGTAGCGAACTGGTACGGCATGTTCTTGCACGAGAGCCAATATCTGGAACCGGTGATGCGCGATATCGAGGCGATGTTGCAAGAGTCTCAGCGTAACGTGAACGGTACGGCTATTCTGGAGCTTCGTCCGTTGTCCTTCTCTACCGTTGGCGTAGAATCTGAGGATGACTTGGTGAAGACGAAATTCGGTGAGTACGGAGAGATGCAGAAAGGTTGGACCGCCGAGGACGCTAAAGGCTTCATCAAGGTTCTTTCCACTCCGTTGCGTGTTTATTATACGAACCATAAAGACGAAGAGATATGATTAAATGCGGAATTATAGGCGGAGCGGGTTACACGGCGGGTGAATTGATCCGCCTGCTCCTAAACCACCCTGATGCCGAGCTTACATTTATAAACAGTAGCAGTAACGCCGGTAACAAGATCACGGACGTGCATGGCGGTCTTTATGGCGAGACGGATTTGGTGTTCACCAGCGAGTTGCCGTTAGATAGCATCGACCTTCTGTTCTTCTGTACCGCTCATGGCGATACGAAAAAGTTCATGGAGAGCCACACGGTCCCCGAGAACGTGAAGATTATCGACCTGAGCATGGACTACCGGATCGAAGGCCCGGAGCACGATTTCGTGTACGGCCTGCCGGAATTGAACCGCCGCCGGATTTGCAACGCCCGGCATATAGCGAACCCCGGTTGTTTCGCTACTTGCATCCAATTGGGCGTATTGCCGTTGGCGAAGCACTTGATGCTGAATTCCGACTTGCATGTCAATGCCATCACGGGATCGACGGGAGCGGGCGTGAAGCCTTCTTCCACCTCTCACTTTAGCTGGCGCAACGACAACATATCGATCTATAAGCCTTTTACGCATCAGCACTTGGCCGAGATCAACCAAAGCTTGAGCCAGTTGCAGAAGAGCTATTCAAGCCGGATCAACTTCATCCCCGTACGCGGTAATTTCTCCCGTGGTATATTCGCCACGACATACATCGATTGCAAGATCGACTTGGTAGAGATCCGACGTATTTATGAGGAATACTATGATGATCACAGCTTCACGTTTATCACTGATAAGAACCCGGATTTGAAACAAGTGGTAAATACGAATAAATGCTTGATCCACTTACAGAAAATAGATGATAAGCTTCTTATCATCTCTATGATCGATAACTTATTGAAGGGTGCTAGCGGCCAAGCGGTCCACAACATGAACTTATTGTTCGGGTTGGAGGAGACGGTTGGCTTACACTTAAAACCCTCCGCGTTTTAAAAAATACGACAAAGATGAATTTATTCGACGTATATCCATTATTTAATATAGAGATCGTACAAGGCAAAGGATGCCATGTATGGGATAGCGAGGGAAACGAGTACCTCGACTTATATGGCGGCCATGCCGTGATCTCGGTGGGGCACAGCCACCCTACTTACGTAAAGGCGATTACCGAGCAGGTAAATAAATTAGGCTTTTACTCGAACTCGGTTATCAATAGCTTGCAACAAAAATTAGCGGATAAGCTAGGGAAGGCTTCCGGCTACGATGATTATTCGTTGTTCTTGATCAACTCCGGAGCGGAGGCGAACGAGAATGCGTTAAAGCTCGCCTCTTTCCATAACGGGAAGAAGCGGGTGATCGCATTCAAGCACGCCTTTCATGGGCGTACCTCCGCCGCCGTACGTGTCACGGATAACCCGAAGATCATCGCTCCGGTAAATGAGGATCTAGCGGTTACTTATCTTCCATTGAACGACGCTTCCGCCGTAGAGGAAGAGTTGAAGAAGGGGGATGTATCGTCCGTGATCATCGAAGGTATCCAAGGTGTAGGTGGCATCCAATTGCCAACGGATGATTTTATGCGTGAGTTACGCAACCTGTGTACGACTTATGATGCCTGTCTGATCTTGGATGAGATCCAGTCCGGATATGGAAGAAGCGGTAAATTCTTTGCGCATCAATATGCCGGTATCAAGCCGGATTTGATCTCAGTAGCGAAAGGTATCGCCAATGGCTTCCCGATGGGTGGGTTATTGATCAGCCCGAAATTCAAGCCGGTTTATGGTATGCTCGGCACTACTTTCGGCGGTAACCATTTGGCTTGCGCGGCCGCTATCGCCGTTCTCGATATTATGGAAGACGAGCGTTTGATTGATAACGCGGCGAAAGTGGGTGCCTATTTATTGGAAGAGCTTCATAAACTTCCGGGTATCAAGGAAATTCGGGGCCGTGGTTTGATGATCGGTATCGAGTTCGAGGAATCTATCAAGGAAGTGCGTAGCAAACTTCTCTTTGAGGAGAAAGTGTTCACGGGTGTAGCCGGAACCCATACGATCCGTCTGCTTCCTCCGCTTTGCTTGACGATGGATGAGGCCAAGGAATTTATCCGTCGCTTCAAGAAAGTCCTAAACGCTTAATTGTTCTTTATTTCATAAAAAGGGAGGATGTCTGAATTAGCGTCCTCCTTTTTTCCATTCCTCCCCAACAGCTACGTAAATTAAGTATCACCCTTTGTCAAAAAAACATCATTCCTTTTTCCGAAAAAACACTAACTTTACGCAGTCTAAACTTTGAGTCTCTAATTACTAATGAACACGATCGATGAAATATCTATTTATAGGAGTATTCACTTTATTGTGCCTATTTGCCTGTCAATCTAACGATTCCAAATACATCATAGAAGGCACCCTACCCACCGCACAGCAGGATGGGGAATGGATTTATCTGGCACCCATGGAAAACGCCTCAATCGAAAATATCGATTCTACGAGAATAGAGAACGCACGGTTTACTTTCCAAGGAACGGGAGAAGAGATGAAAGTCCTCCGTATGCGCATCCTTTTGCGTCTCAAGTTCCAAGAGCTACTGGTCGTAACGGAACCGGGTGTGACCTCAGTACGGATAGACTCCATCAGCTCGGCCTCCGGTACACCGCAAAACGACGCCTTGCAGCATTGGAAAGACCGGAAGCAAAAGACCGATAGCGAATCCTATGCCCTATGGACAGCGCTTAAGACTTGCTCGCCGGAAGATTCCATCCGCATCAAGCAGACATGGGATTCCTTGAGAGTAGAGACGCAAGCTTTTAATTATGCGTTCATGAAAGAACATATCAACCAAACGGTCGGGAAATTCCTCTATAAGATGATAAAAACCTCCTTGACCGAAGAGCTACGAAAGGAACTGGATGAAGCGAATCATTAAACAGGATCTGTCGATCACGCTAGCGGTACTGGCGATAGCGATCTTCGCTTTCTTCTTCTGGATGTACCCCTATCATTTGTTCCACAAAGAGCAAATGATGCTGTTCTTGTACAGCGGCGAGTTTCTCCGTGGATATTTTCAGGAGGAAGCGTGGCTGGCTTGTCTCACCGGCGATTTCCTTACGCAATTCTTTTATTATATCGGGGGAGGCCCGTTCATCCTAAGCGTTGTCTTAACTTTATTTGCCCTGCTTACCTATCGGACATTCCGGCAATTCGTCAGCAAGAGATACGCCCTTCCTCTTATGATACTACTTGTATTATGGGAGGCCGGAAGGTCTTGCGGACTCGCCTATCCGTTATCCGCGACTCTCTCCTTGATCGGAGCAGAAGGTGTTTTCCTGTTATATAGCCGGAGCCAAACTGAGGGGCAACGTCTTCTTACCTGCATTCCCGCCATGCTTCTTTGCTATTGGTGCTTCGGGTACGGGGCATGGCTCTGTCTGGCCCTTATGCTGGCCGCCGGAATCATAGCGCACCATCAAAAGCTAAGTGCCCTGCTTGCGGCAGGTATATTACTTCTTCCAGCGACCCAATATCCCGCTACCACTTGGTGGAGTAAGCCGGATCTCGACCGGGAGTATGTACTCAGCCTCGATGTGGAACATTATTTCGGAAATATACAAAAGATGAGGAAACATCTCGAGACAGACCGCCAAATCCTTTGGGTGACCTATTACCGGAACCTGTACAATGCCACGCATCCGTCCGAGATCAACTCACCCGTATCTCTCTCCCGGAACCTCCTAGCGTGGAATCAACCGGGTACGAATGGGTTGATCCTCCCCGTGAACCCATCCGCTTCTTTTCTCTCTATCCTATTCGCCAACGAGTTATGGTTTACGTTAGGAGATATGACCATGGCCGAGCATTGCGCCATGCTAAGTATGATCTTCTCTCCCCGCAATTCGGGTAGCCGTATGATCAAACGGCTGGCTGAGATCAATCTGGTCAATGGGGATGATGAGGCAGCTCTTAAATATCTACGTATATTAGACAAGACACTCCTTCATAAAAGCTGGGCCGAAAAGAGAATACCCGGTCAGCAAACCCCGCGAGTAAAGGAGTGGCTGGAGAAGAAACGCAGAGACATCCCGACCCAAGACCATCTACGTTCCGGTAACGATGCCGTGACTTCCTTACGGAACTTAGTCGCCTCGAACGCCGGCAATCTCCGTGCTTACGAATACTTACTCTGCTATCATTTACTCTCTAAAGATCTCCGTTCTTTTGTAGAAGATTATGTACCGGGTAAGGTCTCTAGTTCCATTTTCGCCGAGGCCCTGCTGATCCATCTCGCCCGCCAAGGTAATATCCGTGCGGAAGAGCTTATAAAATACCAAATCCCGGTAAAGATAGCGAAAGAATTCGCCGATTATACCCGGCTTTATGAGGCAAAGGACACGAGTTTGAAAGAGAAATACGGCAAGACCTATTGGTTCTATTATCATTTTGCGACCACAGAGCCCGGAAAGGAGAGTAAGCCATGAAAGAAGCAAGAATCATGAAAGAGAACATAACCTATTACCTCGTCTGGATAATCTGCTTGCTGGCAGGATGTACCCCTACCCCGAAGCAAATAGAGGATACCACAGACCCAATCCCCATGTATCCCGATTATACGGATATCATGATTCCCACGAATATTGCCCCTCTCAACTTCTTATTGAGAAACGATGCGGACGCTATGCAAGTAACCTTAAAAGGGAAATCAAAAGAGATACAATTATCTTTCGGAAAGAAAGCTATTTTCCCTTTAAACCTATGGGAAAGCCTTTTAGAGCAGGAAGTGGGCAACCGCCTGCAAATAACCGTAGTCGCCCGTATCAAGGGTAAATGGTTTCGTTACCCCTCTTTCTACTGGCAAGTAGTTCCGGAGAAACTGGATAGTTACATAAGCTACCGGCTTATAGAACCCGGCTACGAGGTATGGAACAAGATCCAATTATGCGAGCGGGAGATCAATACCTTCGAGGAACGGGTTATTGCCGACAACAAAGATACCGACGGTTCTTGCATGAACTGCCATATTTACGGAAATAAGAAAGGAAGTTTATCCATGTTCCATTTACGGGGAAAGCAAGGAGGCACCCTGCTGAACCGTAACGGACATTTAAGGAAGTTGAAACTGAGCAATGACAGTCTGCCGAATGGGGCTGTCTATGGCGATTTCCATCCATCGGGGCAGTTCGCCGTTTTTTCCACGAATATTATCATCCCTGCTTTTCATTCGTTAGGAAGTAAGCGGTTGGAAGTCTATGACACAACCTCCGACCTAGTGGTCGCCGATTTCAGAAAGAAACAACTCATCACCTCCCCATTGACTAGCCGGAAGGATGAGTTAGAGACCTTCCCTACCTTTTCGCCCGATGGGAACTGGATCTATTATTGCTCCGCTCCCATCCAGCCGTTGCCCGATAGCATCCATAACCTAAAATATTCCCTATGCCGCATATCTTTCCATAAAGATACCAAGGAATGGGGCCGACAGATCGAAACCGTATGGGATGCCCAGAAGCATAATGGCTCCGCCTGCCATCCCAAGATATCGCCCGACGGTAAATACCTACTTTTCACGGTAGCCGATTATGGAACCTTCCCGATCTGGCACCAAGAAACAGACCTGCATATGATGAACCTCCAGACCGGGAAGATAGATACCTTACCTGCCGTCAACTCCGATAAATCGGATACCTACCATAGTTGGTCCTCTAACAGCCATTGGTTTGTCTTTGCCAGTAAGCGGGATGACGGACTATACGGAAAGCCTTATTTCTCTTACGTGGATAGTACGGGAAAAGCCTATAAACCTTTCGTTCTCCCGCAAGAGGATCCGGAACATTACGATATCACGTTGAAATCTTATAATATACCTGAATTATCCACTAGCGAGCTTCCTTTCGACGCTGAAGATGTACAAGAGATCTACTACGACGAGGAAGCTGAGACTTTTAAATAATAGAATCATGGAAAATACACGTAAATATAGATACATAAGAGGAATCGCCTCCTTATTATTCGGCTGTGCGATTTGCCTGTTTTGGGGACTTTATTATCCTCATCATTTACATTACCACGAGCAATTCCAGTTATTCCTGTTCACGCCGGAATATGGAATCGACAAATGTCTCCATCCCGGAGGCATCGCTGAATATATAGCGGAGTTCCTGACGCAGTTCTATTATTTCGCTTGGGCAGGGGCTACGATCTTGGCGATCGTTCTCGTGCTTATCCAACGGCAAATAAACTGGCTGGCCCAACAAATGGGGGCTTCCGACTTTTGGTATCCGTTCAGCTTTCTCCCCTCTATCCTGCTCTGGGTATTTTTATGTGATGAGAATGCCCTGCTGGCATTCCCTGTCTCCATAACTCTCGCCCTCTTCGCCTTAATCATCCAGCGAAAAATCACTCATCCATGGGGACGAATAATCTATACGCTCCTAATAATGCCGGTACTCTACTGGATCGTAGGTGGTGGGGCCTATTTCATCTTCGTTATCGGAGTAGCAATCGGGCATTGCATCAAACCCGTACCAATCGTATCCAACAAATCCTATATATGGATTCCTATCTACATCTTGCTTGGAATCCTATGCCCCCTATTGGCACAAAGCCTTACGCAATATCCATTGCTTAGCCTCATGACCGGCATCGATTATTATCGTTTCCCCATGATCGTTCCCAACACCCTGTTACTTGTTATTGCTACCGTTGCCATAACCCCCGGGGCACTTGCTTTACTTCCCCCACCCGTAAAGAGCACTAAGGCATGGATGGGTATTATCTCCACCCTGCTCCTTATCGGTGGTGGCACATGGATCTATGCCGCCAGCAATTCGGATAAGGAGGAGGCTATGAAATACGACTACCTCACCCGCATGAAACAATGGAACCAGATCATCAAGGCGGCGGAAAACAAAGAGCCTAATTCTCCTTTCTCCGTGACCTGCTTAAATCTGGCTCTCGCCAAGACCGGGCAATTAGGGGATCGCATGTTCCATTTCTACCAAAATGGAACGGAAGGATTGATCCCCACCTTCCAAAGAGATTTCACCTCACCGCTCCCTACCAGCGAGATATTCTATCATCTGGGAATGATCAACTCCTCACAACGCTATATGTTCGAAGCGATGGAGGCTATCCCCGACTATAAGAAAAGCGGACGTGCCTATATGCGTCTGGCCGAGACCAACTTGATCAATGGACAATACGCTGTCGCCGCCAAATACCTGCGGGCTTTGCAGCATACCTTGTTCTATAAGAAATGGGCGACCAACGCCATGAGCTATCTAAATAACGATGAAAAGATAGAGAAGCATCCCGAATGGGGATGGTTGAGAAAAGCCCGATATACAGAAGATTTCTTGTTCAGCGACACGGAAATGGATGTCATGCTAGGCTTATTGCTGCAACATAACAAAAGTAACCGGATGGCTTTCGAGTATATGTTAGCCTATGTCTTGCAAAAGAAGGATCTGGAACGTTTCATGAAATATTATCCGCTGGGAAAAGATCTGGGCTATAACCACATACCCATCTCTTATCAAGAGGCATTGATTTTCATTTGGACACAGCAGCATCCTAATTTCCAAGGCCTTCCTTGGAGCATCTCCCGCAACGTATTGGAAGGGGTAAGCGAGTTCGCCCGTGTTTATATGACGCAGAAAGACTCTGAGCCTATCCTTCGCCCAAAATACGAGAAGACATTTTGGTATTACTTATTATTCAGAAAATAAACGGCCATGAGAAAGCTTATCTTATTATATAGTATATGTATAGCGTTATTTACCGCTTGTGGGAATTCGGTAGTATCCCCCGAACAAATAGAGAAATACCCGTCCATCTATCCGGATTATATCGGGGTGACAATACCCGCCACGATAGCACCTATGAATTTCTCTTATACGGATACCTCCTATGAGCGGATAGATGTTATCGTAAAAGGGTGCCAAGGCAAAGAGGTGCATATAAACGCGAAGCATGTCAATTTCTCGGAAAAAGAGTGGAAACAACTGCTCATCTCCAATCAAGGCGATAGTTTACTCTTTACTGTCAGTATCAAGCAAGAGGGTAAATGGAGTACTTACAAACCTTTCCCCATGTACATCAGCCCCCACCCGATCGATTACGGCTTAGTATACCGAAAGATCGCTCCCGGTTATGAAGTCTACAGCCGTATGGGTATTTATGAGCGTGATCTATCGTCTCATAAAGAAAGGCCTTTGGTGGAAAACACGCTGGTCAAAGGTATGTGCGTAAACTGCCATGCCTTTAACCGTACGGACCCGAGCCATTTCAGTCTTCACATCCGAGGAACGCATGGAGCCACTTTTATGAGAACCTACAATAAGGATGAATACCTCAACACGAAAACAGATCAGACAATCGCCGCTTGCGTCTATCCCTACTGGCATCCCGGAGGCGAATATATAGCGTATTCCACGAACAACACCCGACAATCGTTCCATACGGTTAAGGACGAGCGGGTAGAAGTATTGGATTTGGAATCTGATATAGTCGTTTACCATCCGGCAGATCATCGTCTACTCCTTTGCGATTCTTTGCAAAAGAAAGACAGGTTCGAGACCTTCCCTGCGTTCTCCCCGGATGGTCGTACGCTTTACTTTTGTTCCGCCGAAGCTAAAAAGATTCCCGAAGAATATAAAGAGATAAGATATAATTTATGTAGTATCGATTTTGATCCCTCTGCCGGTACATTCGGGAGCCGTATCGATACGTTGGTGAACGCTGAGGCTTTAGGGAAAAGCGTATCTTTTCCCCGCCCTTCCTATGACGGCAAATATATTATGTTCACCTTATCCGATTACGGAAACTTTTCGATCTGGCATAAAGAGGCGAATCTATGGTTACTGGACTTGACAAGCGGAGACCTCCGCGAGCTATCCGAAGTAAATAGCGATGATACCGAAAGCTTTCACAACTGGAGTAGCAACTCCCGCTGGTTTGTCTTCAGTAGCCGCCGGGGTGACGGCCTTTATACCCGCCTTTATCTGGCAAGCATGGATGAGAATGGCAAGATAAGCAAGCCCTTTCTCCTTCCCCAGGAAGATCCGGAAACCTATTACGATCGCTCTGTCTATTCCTATAATGTCCCGGATTTCGTCAATGCCCCTATTCTGCTGGACACGAAAGTATTTGAGAAGAGGATAACTTCAAAAGAGCGTATACAGGTTCAAGTTGGGGACTAGAAACCAAGGGTTACCAAAAACAATACACGGATCTTATAGAAAAAATAAATAATTCCATAAGATCCGTGTATTGGGTATAGTTCTATATCTAGATGTTCGCTATAGGTTCTTCAGCCATTTCTTACCGGATTTGGTATAAGTCCATGCAAGAAATATCCCCATTACCACGATAATAATTAAAAACAAAAATGTCATGTTATTCATATCTGTTATTATTTAAATATTCTATTTGCACAAACCGCAATCATTCCTGTACCTCCTAAACCTGTTATGAGCATTACCCACTGTGAAAAATCATTCGGATTCTTATACAACGGGATAACCCCACATATAACTACACCCGCAAAAGTCAGTTTCGCCAAATCATAAAAGAACTTTCCCAAATTCTCCTTTCGGGCTTTCTCTCATTCTCTCCCTTCCTTCACTTGTTCTTGTAAATCATTCCATTTTCCCATAGTCATTCTATTTGATTAATTAACATGCACAAAGATAACAATGAATTCCAAATCAAACAACCGTTCCGGTTAAAATGAAAATAATATCGCTATCAGATAAAATAATACTAGATTGTCTGCCCGATACCTCTTACATTCGCGTTCATAAAGAAAGACAGTTATCATGAAGAACACGAAATTAATTACCATGTTATGCCTAGGGGCACTAATCGCCTGTTCACCGTCGAAGAAAGGACTAGAACCGACAAGCGAACAGGTTTCGCCGAGAGAACGTTTAATAGAGAACCTACGTGCGACTCCACAAAAAGGAATCATGTTCGGACATCACGATGATACGGTTTATGGGATCGGATGGGAATTTGACGAAGGAGGCTCAGACGTGCAAAAAGTATGCGGCGATTATCCGGCCGTTATCAGCTTTGATCTTGGAGAGATCGAACTCGGGGGAGATAAAAGCCTTGATAAAGTACCTTTCGAGAAAATACGCAAGGAAATCATCAACCAATATAACCGGGGAGGCTTGGTATCTTTAAGTTGGCATCCCCGTAACCCTAAAACCGGAGGGGACGCTTGGGACGTATCAGACCATGCTGTCGTGAAATCGATCCTTCCGGAAGGGGAGAACTATGAGAAATTCCAAAGTTGGCTAGGCAAAGTGAATGATTTCATCCTTTCCTTGAAAACAAGCGATGGCACCAAGATTCCCGTCCTATTCCGTCCTTGGCACGAACACACCGGAAGTTGGTTCTGGTGGGGACAGAATTTATGTACCACGGATGAATACAAGGCGCTATGGCGAATGACCGCCGATTATCTAAACGCTCACGGAGCGGCAGACCAGATCGTTTACGCTTATTCCACAGGTACGGAGCCGCGGGATCAAGCGTCTTATCTGGAACGTTACCCCGGACATGACTTGATCGACGTCCTAGGCTTCGACGCTTACCAACGGGAAGATAAGGATTTCTTCTTGAAAAGCATGGATACCAGTCTTTCCGTAATAGACAGCATAGGCAAAGCCAACCATAAGATCATAGCGATCACGGAGACCGGCTACGAAGGGGTACCAGACTCCACATGGTGGACGGGAACCCTGCTGCCTGCCATGGAGAAATATCCGGTCGCTTATGTATTGGTATGGAGAAACGCCCGTGAAAAAGTCACTCACTTTTTTGGCCCTTATCCCGGACAAGCCTCTGCCGAGGATTTCAAGAAGTTCTTTGAAAATCCGAAAACATTGTTCGCCTCCGATATCAACCTATATAAATAACATCATACATAAACCAGATAAATCACGTCATATCCAGTTGTAGAGACGGGGCGTGCCCCGTCTCCCACCATCTGATAATATCATTTAAAGCAAAAACATCATGGAACAATTTCAAGAAAAAGTAAACGAACTCTTCGCTAAACACGAAACCTTGTTAAGCCGGAAAAATATCCCTTTAGAAGACGGAAACGGAATCTTCACCCGTTATCAACACCCTGTACTGACAGCCGCGCATACCCCGATCTTCTGGAGATATGACTTAAATGAAAAGACAAACCCCTACTTGATGGAACGCATCGGCATGAACGCAACCATGAACTCCGGTGCGATCAAATGGAATGACAAATATATATTAATGGTACGTGTAGAAGGAAGCGACCGTAAATCCTTCTTCGCCGTAGCCGAAAGCCCGAACGGAGTAGACAATTTCCGCTTTTGGGATTACCCGGTAACCATGCCGGACGATCTTGTCCCGGCCACGAATATTTACGACATGCGCCTAACCGCTCATGAAGACGGCTGGGTTTACGGAATCTTTTGCGCCGAGCGCCATGACCCGAACGCAGCTCCCGGAGATCTATCCTCGGCAACCGCCACGGCAGCTATCGCCCGGACAAAAGACTTGAAAAACTGGGAACGTCTCCCGGATTTAAAGACCAAGAGCCAACAACGTAACGTCGTATTACATCCGGAATTCGTAAATGGCAAATACGCCCTTTACACCCGCCCCCAAGACGGATTTATCGACGCAGGAAGTGGCGGTGGTATCGGATGGGCCTTGATTGATGATATCACGCACGCCGAAGTCAAGGAAGAAACCATCATCGACCAACGTTACTACCATACGATCAAGGAAGTGAAAAATGGCGAAGGCCCCCACCCGATCAAGACACCGAGAGGCTGGTTACATCTCGCCCATGGCGTACGGGGATGCGCCGCCGGATTACGTTACGTGCTTTATATGTATATGACCGCATTGGAAGATCCCACGAGACCTATCGCCACACCCGCCGGCTATTTCATGGCTCCGGAAAATGAGGAACGGATCGGCGATGTATCCAACGTTTTATTCTCTAACGGATGGATCGCGGATGAGGATGGAACCGTGTATATTTACTATGCGTCTTCCGATACCCGTATGCACGTGGCTGTATCCACAATCGATAAATTGGTAGATTACTGCATGAACACTCCGGCCGACGGGCTGACTACGACCGCATCTGTCGAGACGCTGAAAAAGCTAATCGATCGAAATCTTCCACTCCTGAAATAACCTACAAAAACCACTCATATGATTAAACTAACAGAGAAGATAGGCTACGGTTTCGGGGACATGGCATCGTCCATGTTCTGGAAACTGTTTGGCGCTTACTTGATGATTTTCTATACGGACGTATTCGGATTACCGGCAGCAGCCGTAGGTACGATGTTTTTGATAACTCGTATATGGGACTCGGTCTTTGACCCGATTGTCGGCGTTGCGGCGGATCGTACGCAAACACGCTGGGGAAAATTTCGCCCTTATTTGCTTTGGCTGGCGATCCCGTTCGCCGCTATCGGAGTGCTCACTTTCATGACTCCTTCTTTCGGACAAACAGGTAATTTGATCTATGCCTATATCACCTATTCCTTGATGATGATGGTGTACTCCGCTATAAACGTGCCTTATGCGTCCTTGCTTGGAGTAATGAGCCCGTTGCCACAAGACCGTAATACCCTTTCTACGTACCGTATGGTATTCGCCTATATTGGCAGTTTTATAGCCCTGTTGCTATTCATGCCGATGGTGCGTTTCTTTAGTGGAAATAGCGATGAATTGGCGGATCAACAACATGGATGGACCATGGCTGTCGTAGTTATCGCTATCCTGTGCGCCATTCTCTTTTATGGATGTTTCGCATGGACAAAAGAACGGGTAAAACCGATTAAAGAGCAACAAGGCTCGTTAAAAGATGACTTGAGAGATCTATTGCACAACAAGCCTTGGTGGATACTATTGGGAGCAGGTGTCTCCGCTCTGGTTTTCAATTCCATCCGCGACGGGGCTACCGTATATTATTTCAAATACTTTATCATTGAGGAAGCCTATGCCAATGTATCTCTTTTCGGAGTCTCCTTCGTCTTAAGCGGATTATATCTGGCGGTAGGACAGGCGGCCAATATTGTCGGCGTGATCTTGGCCGCCCCATTAAGCAACCAGATCGGAAAGAAAAGAACCTATATGGGCTCCATGCTGATCGCCTCGGTTTTAAGCATCCTCTTTTTCTGGCTCGACAAGACGGATCTAGCCCTGATATTCACGTTCCAAGTGTTCATCAGTATTTGTGCCGGTAGTATTTTCCCCCTACTTTGGTCCATGTATGCCGATTGCACGGACTACTCAGAACTAAAAACAGGGAACCGTGCCACAGGATTGATCTTCAGTTCCTCGTCCATGAGCCAGAAATTCGGATGGGCGATCGGCACGGCAATCACAGGCTGGCTACTCGCTTTCTTCGGGTTTCAGGCCAATACCGTACAAAGCGAGGAAACGATTAGCGGAATCAAGATGTTCCTCAGTTTCTTACCGGCCGTAGGTACGATCCTGTCCGTTGTATTTATCGCCTTCTACCCGCTTAGCGAGACAAAGATGAAGGAAATCACCGCTACGTTAGAAACCAAAAGAAAAGAAACAAATGAATAAAATCACCGAAGATTTACAAAACGAGGTTCAATGGGAGCTAGAGAACAATATCCTCCCTTTCTGGATGAACCGAATGATAGATAGTGAGTATGGTGGTTTCCATGGGCAAATCACGGGAAACAATCAACGAG
Source organism: Parabacteroides sp. CAG:2 (assembly GCF_000436315.1). Classification (NCBI taxonomy): domain Bacteria; kingdom Pseudomonadati; phylum Bacteroidota; class Bacteroidia; order Bacteroidales; family Tannerellaceae; genus Parabacteroides; species Parabacteroides sp. CAG:2. The sequence continues at coordinate 26,352 of NZ_FR885273.1, forward strand.
TCGTACATGCCCCTAAAGGCGCCATCTTGAACGCCCGTATCCTATGGACATTCTCCGCCGCATACCGTTTATTACGAAAGCCGGAATATCTGGAAACGGCGACCCGTGCCAAACGTTACCTTATCGATAAATTCTACGACCAAGAATTCGAGGGTATTTACTGGGAATTAGACTATACCGGTCAACCCGTGCAAACCAAAAAGCAAATCTACGCCTTAGGATTCGCTATCTACGGATTAAGCGAGTACAACCGGGCTACCGGAGATAAAGAAACGTTGGATTATGCGATCCGTCTCTTCAAGGCAATCGAACAATATAGTTTCGACCCGGAAAAGAACGGTTATATGGAAGCCTTTACGAAAGACTGGAAACTGATAGAGGATATGCGACTAAGCGACAAGGATGAGAATGAGAAAAAAACTATGAACACCCATCTGCATATCCTCGAACCTTATACTAACTTGTATCGGGTATGGAAAGACGAGCACCTCAAAAAACAACTCCGAAACTTGATCCTGATTTTCACCGACAAGATTCTGGATCACCGTACCTATCATTTAAACCTCTTTTTCAACGAGGATTGGGAAAGCAAATACCGTATCATCTCCTATGGTCATGATATAGAGGCATCTTGGTTACTGCATGAGGCCGCTATCGAATTGGGAGACAACGAGATTCTTCAGAAAGTAGAGCCCTTGGTTCAAAAGGTAGCGATAGCGGCCGAAGACGGGTTATTAGCGAACGGTAGCCTCATTTACGAGTATCACCCGAATGAGAAGAAAGCCGACACGGACCTGCATTGGTGGGTGCAAGCCGAGAATGTAGTGGGTCATTTCAACTTGTATCAACATTTCGGAGATGAGCCTGCCTTAGGCACAGCCTATACATGCTGGAAATTCATTCAGCGTTATTTGATCGACAAGGAACAAGGGGAATGGCATTGGAGCGTATCGCTCGATCACGAGATCAATCGCGAGGATGACAAGGCCGGTTTCTGGAAATGTCCCTATCACAACGGACGGATGTGTATGGAGATTATCGAACGACTTGCCGGCGAATAACCGTCCGGCAGACCGCCTGCCGGCTCTTTTTTATCAGATTAACAACCGTCGGAAGCTTCCGACATCAAAAAAACAAGCGATATGAACAAATTCTATTGGATGGTGATAGGCCTCCTTCTCGGTTTGGTGAACCTCCGGGCCGAGATCAAGCTGCCAGCTTTGGTAAGCGACAACATGGTACTCCAACAAGCCACTAAAGTACGGCTCTGGGGAAATGCAACCCCAAATTCAAGCCTGAAAGTCCGTAGTTCTTGGGACAATACGGAATACACGGCCCAAGTAAACGATCAAGGCAGATGGGAAATCTGGGTTCAGACGCCCTCGGCCAGTTTCGAAAAGCAACAGTTAACATTAAAGAATGGACAAGACAAGATTGTCTTGCATGATCTTCTGATCGGCGAGGTATGGTTCGGTTCCGGCCAATCCAATATGGAAATGCCATTAAGAGGTTTCTGGCACTGCCCTATCGAGGGAGGAAACCACGCTATCGCTACATCCGGGAAATATAAGAACTCGATCCGTTACGCTACGATCCAACGGGTCGGAGCCTTGGAACCGAAAGATTATCCGGTAGGTGGCGAATGGAAAGTATGTGATCCGCGAAACGCCCCGGAGTTCGGAGCTACCGCCTATTTCTTCGCGACCCTATTGACCGAGGTATTGAATGTCCCGGTAGGTATCATCAATTGTAGCTGGGGCGGTTCCACGGTTGAAGGTTGGTTGCCCAAAGACATCCTGCGGAATTATAGCGATATCGATCTATCCTTAGCGGGTAACGATGAGAAAATCCATCCGATGCTACAACCCATGATCATGTATAACGGAATGCTGAAACCGGCCAGCAAATATACGGTCAGAGGTTTCCTATGGTATCAAGGAGAGTCAAATGTCGGACACCCGGACTACGCTAAACGCCTAGCGACAATGGTAGAACATTGGAGAGGATTATGGGGACAAGAAGAATTACCTTTCTATCTGGTAGAAATCGCCCCTTACGAATATGGAGAAGGAGACCAAGCCGCGTACCTTCGTGAAGAGCAATACAAAGCTACCCGGTTGATCCCCAATAGCGGTATTGTTTCCACGAACGATCTGGTACAGGATTACGAGAAACGGCAAATACACCCCAAAGAAAAACAAAAGATCGGTGAGCGTCTTTGTTATATGGCTCTAAACAAAACCTATGGTTATACAACCATCGCTTGTGAGGGCCCCCAATACGATCATATGGAAGTAGATAAAGATAAAATCATTCTTTTTTTCAAGAATGCGGAAGATGGCTTCAATCGAGATAACGGGATCATAGGCTTCGAGATAGCCGGAAAAGACATGCGTTTCCACAAGGCTAACGCAACTATAGACGCTAACAAAAAAACCGTTATTATCTCAGCTCCAGACGTAAAAGCCCCAATAGCCGTTCGTTATGGCTTCCGGAATTTCCAAATTGGCAACTTGCAAAACGTACAAGGATTACCGGTGCTTCCATTCCGCACGGATAAATAAAACGACTAAGAAAATAAAATACAATACGTTATAATATTCAAGCTTGTTCACACGTAATGTCTTATTTTCATCTGTAAGACGTATTTAGTTTTTATTTCATTCTATTGTGATAATAGAAATTACCCTCCTAAAGTATTAGTGAACTTAATTCTTCCCATAAAAAAATGGGAGATCTTATTTTACAAGGAATCAGAGACCTCCTCTGATTCCTATTTATTTTTCATTCATATCATAATGTATACAAAAAATGATAGTTTGTATACAGACCATACTAATACATTGCGCTTTTTTTGCATCTAGATTTACTGAAGGGGGAAATATTTGTATAACAAACTAAATAACAATAATTTTATGAACAAGCTTATTAACAGAATTTCTCCGGAAACATCTGAAAACCGAATCTTACACGCTGGCTTTAGTATCATATTGATGTCAGAGGAAATAACACAAACCTTATCTGGTTTATCCAGCGATATGATTATTTTTATCTTAAGCGGATCCATAACTATATATTCCACTAAAGAAGAAAAGAAAACAATCGGTGAACAGTATATGATCTTTCTAAGATCATTTGAAAATTACACATATGATATCACACTAGGTTCAAAAATCATCATTTTCTTTTTTGACAGTTTAACGATGAATGAGTTACCGTATTACCAACATCCGTACGGAATATTACCTCAACCTATCTCTAAGTGGATAGAACTGAAAATAGTGGAACCTTTATACGGTTTTCTAGAACTTGTCGGACAATATCTTGAAAATAATTTCCTGAACTACCCTTTGTATGAATTAAAGAGAACGGAATTATTCTACTTACTGAAAAAGCTTTATAGAAAAGAGGAATTAGACTACTTTTTCTATTTATCAAGTACGCATTCAGCAGAGTTTGAGAGACTCATCGCCGAGAATTATATAAAAGCTAAAACAGTAACAGATCTAGCTCAAATGATAGGTTACGGAGTAAATTCCTTTCGGATGAAGTTTAAAAAAGTTTTCGGTATTCCAGCCTACGAATGGCTGATGCAAGAGAAATCCAAACGACTATTGGTCGCCATAGCTAACAGCGAGGATGATTTTAAGAATATAATAGATGAATTCGATTTCTCCTCGCATTCGCATTTCTACAAATTTTGCAAGGCACGCTTTGGATATAGTCCCACGGAGCTAAGGAAAAAACTTAAATCATTGTAAAAAACACCCCCTATCAGAATATACATTTAAATTGTCAAGTTGTATAACTCCTAATAAGTTATACTCATTTATCTTTGCCTCATTGATTTTAGACACCTATCCGTATGGATGATCTAATAAAAGATAGTGTATAATGACCACCATATTTTTTTATGTTTTACTATTCCAAATTAAAGACTGGGATAAAATTTGTGAAGAAGAGGGTAAAATGACATCGCCGATAATTTGCTATATTTTGCTAGGGGTTATCTTATTCATAATCTTGATGCGTATACTTTCCATATTGCAGTTTTTGCGATTGAAGCGGAAGGTAAAGAAACGTATTTCCCCGAAACACGATAAACCTTCCTGTAAATAAAGCCTCTACCCGCTTACATTCATTAATAATTAACGGAAGAACCAATTCGCTTCTTTCTATGTTTATATAAAAAAAGCGTTTAGATCATGGGCTTCAACATTCCTTACACAGACAAAAAGCGGGTCGTAATTATCGGGGGCGGATTTGGGGGGTTAAAACTAGCTGAGAAATTGAAAAAGAGCAAGTTTCAAGTAGTCTTAATCGACAAGAACAACTATCACCAGTTTCCTCCCCTGCTTTATCAAGTAGCGTCCTCCGGCTTAGAATATAATGAAATATCCTTTCCATATCGAAAGATATTCCAGAAGAGAAAGAACTTTTACTTCCGGTTGGCAGAGGTCTATGGCGTCAATCCGAAAGGGCATACCATTCAAACCTCCATCGGCGAATTGGAATATGATTATCTTGTAATCGCCGCTGGAACTATCACCAACTTCTTTGGAAACAAAACGATCGAGGAACAGTCTCTACCCATGAAAACGGTAGAAGAGGCGTTAGCTTTACGAGACACCTTATTAATTAATTTAGAGAAAGCGACTACTTGTACGGACCCGGACGAGAAGCAAGCTTTGCTAAATATAGTTGTTGTAGGTGGAGGGGCTACAGGTGTAGAAGTATCCGGCGCCTTATCCGAGATGAAACGGTTTGTTTTGCCGAAAGACTATCCGGATCTAGGAAACTTTCATATGAATATCTATCTGATAGAAGGGTCCTCTAAATTACTAGGGGCCATGTCTCCGGAAGCCTCCTCCAACGCTAAACGCTTCCTTGAGGATATGGGCGTTAACATCATTCTTCAGAAGCGTGTCGTGGACTATAAGGATGGGGACGTTTTCTTAGATGACGGACAAACCATACCCACTAGGACCTTACTTTGGGTAAGTGGTGTGAAAGCGGTGCATTTCGATCATATCGAAGGAGAACTCTTGACCCGGGGGGAACGGATTATCGTCAATGAATGTAATCAAGTAAAAGGCTTATCCAATATATTCGCCATAGGAGATGTCTGCTGGATGGCAGAACCGGATTACCCGAACGGACATCCGCAAGTCGCTCAGGTAGCGATTCAGCAAGGTGAGTTATTAGCCGAAAATCTACAACGGATCGAGGCTCTAAAAAAACCGAGACCTTTCCATTATAAGAATTTAGGAACTTTAGCTACTGTCGGCAGGAATAAAGCGGTTGCCGATTTAAATAAGGTGAAATTACATGGATTTACGGCATGGTTGGTTTGGATGCTCGTACATTTACGTTCCATCTTAGGAATCAAGAATAAGCTAATTGTACTGATCGACTGGATCTGGAATTATTTCACGTACGACCGTTCCATGCGTTTCATCTTGTTCATCCAAAAGCACAAACAAGATGGAACACAGGGCACGGAACCTACTTTATAAACTATAAGTCAACGTAAGCCAAGCTACCCGGGCATCACGATTGCGCTTTTGCGTCATTTCTAAGTTCGGGGCATCAATAATCGTTGTTTCTTCTAAACTATCGAATATATTGTTGATACTTAAGTTCGCGCATAATTTACGATTGAGGAAATATTGAGAGAGACCGGCATTTACGCTATAACGGCCTTTGATCTTACCTTGAGGCGTAAGCTGGTCGGAAACGTAGAAGCCGTCTACCTGAAAATCCGTAGTCGGCGTAATACTTACGTTTACATTCCCCTTCACATCCCAGCAAACCAAGGATTTCTTCTCGTCATAGCCTATCGTACGCCCATCGATCTCGTCCCGATAGATATCCCCGGAGAAACCGACCGTCAAGATACGTACCGGATTCCAGCTACCGGACAAGTCGGCTCCGACTGCTTGGCTATGTCCGATATTCTCTTTCTTCCAAACCGTCTCGTCATTTACTTGGCTAGCGGTTTCCATGATACGATTCGTACGATTCCGGTAATAAATAGCCGGAGTCAAACGGAGACGGGGAGCCGAGAACTGATATCCTAGCTCTACGTTATGGATAAACTCATCCTTCAAGTCCGGATTCCCCTGTATGATATGGGTAGGATCACTGTTATTCAAGAAAGAGCACAAATAGCTGCCATTCGGACGAATCGCCCGTTGCTGATAACTCAAGCTTAAGCGATTGCTCTTATTCACCTCATAAGTAAAACGGGAACGAGGATACAAATGAAAACGGGAACTCTTGTTCTCTTTGCCTTTTATCCCCTGCCAATAAGGATCGTTGATCCAAGAAGGGCTAAACTCATCCATCTTAAAATGACTAAATTCCGCCTGTATCCCTATCTCCGCGTTAAAAGCGCCCCAATTCTTAACCACGTCCGCATAGATCAAATTCAGATAACGGTTGAAATCGTAATTATACGATTTCGCCGGACTTAACTCAAAACTACCGTCAACCTTATCAAAAGCAGCCGTCAGATAATCCTCGTTTCGCACACGACCTATATAACCAAGCTTGAAATCCCAACCATCGATCTCCTGCCCATATCCAAATCCCCAGAAATAATTATGTTTCGTATGGTCGATAGATTGGTTATCCTCCGAGACGATATTCCCGTTTTGAGGATTCTCATTCTTGAAATCATTATCCTCATCATACGAGAAATTATTATAGTTGAATACGGTATAAAAACCTTGATTCTCCGAAATCTCATGGTTCCAATACGCTTCGGCGGCATAAGCTTCCTGGCGCTGGTCGTTATACCGGTTACGGATCACATACTTCATTTGCTCCCCTTTCGGGTTGAATACCCGGTTGTTAATGCGTCCATACCGGCTATAATCCATCAAATGATACAGGCCATGCACGGTGATCCGGTCTTTCGCGGAAAGATCATAGTCTACTTTCATATCCGCCACATGTACGTCCGGACGAGCCGTGGCATTATTATTCATCTCCGTCCGGTTTTTAGCGGTCGCGGTCGATTTGCTGAAAGATCGTTCCCGGTATTCCCTCCTATAATTGTATTTCGCATTGATATGGAATTTTCCGGGATGCAAATTCAATACCGCTCCTGCGTTATATCGCTCATTCCATCCCGCCCCAAGCGTAACATATAGAGGGGAATCTCCCGTTCCATACATACGAGGCACCAGATTGAGTATGCCCGCGTCACCATCCGGCACCGCATTAATCGGAGGAAATGCCCCTAATGAGATCTGGTTAAAGAACAGGGCGGGAAGTTGGATCAGCACGTCACCGCTATATTCTTCCAGCAAACCGTAAGGAACTCCATCGACAAGCATCCCGACATTACCGGAGCCCCTGTATGTAACGGCTCCTTCCATATCGGTAATGACAGAAGGCAATTGGCGAAAAGCATCCGCCGTCGTATTGGTAACGCTACTCAAGTTATTATCTACCCGCAAGATTTTCATCCCACCCCTCTCGCTCAACCCGGCGAAACGGGTACCCTGAATCTCTATATTCCGAATCGTAAGCGTCGTATCGGCAGGAGTCTGCGAGAATACCGGCATAGCCAATAGAGCGGCCAATGGAAGAAGTAAAATTTGTCTCATATCATTATCTATGGTTTATAAACAAAAAAAGTCTGTATGTTCAACGCATACAGACTGTCCTCAAAACTCGTTTACTGATTATTATTCAGCAGGAGCAGCTTCTACGGCAACAGAGTCAGTAACCTCGACAGCTACAGAATCAGTAGCGGCAGCATCCTCTTCTACTACAGGAGCTTCCTCAACTACAGTAGCCTCTTCTGTTTCAGCAACAGATTCGGTAGATTCAGCAGATTTGTTGCCACAAGATGCGAATGATACAGCTGCGATAACAGCAGCAAATGCAACTAACTTTTTCATTTTGTTCTTAATTTAAACGGTCTATAATATCTTGTTGTTGTAAAACGATGCAAATGTATGTATTAATCATATATGTTGTACAACATAAGACGTTTTTTTTTGAATTATTTTCTACCGCTTTTACAATATGCTGAATATTAGCTGCGTTTGCTTTCTATTTATTTATCAATAATTACTGTACAGGTAACGCTTAATACTTTTCTTCGGTGTTTTCTCAAATTCTGTCGGATACAATTGTATCTCCGAGATCGTTTCGTAAGGAGCCAAGAGCTTGTTCAACTCTATCCTATTTTGTTCCATGATAACTGGAAGATCCGTATGCGAGATACCCGTACTATCCACCGTATCGTAATCCGGATACACCATCCCGATCAATTTCCCGTTTTTCTCCACGACCAAACTCTCCATCACGAATGGCAAATTGTTCAATTTGGATTCAATCTCTTCCGGATAAATATTTTGTCCGCTAGCGCCCAAGATCATCGTCTTGCTACGTCCACGTATAAAAATACGGTTGTCATGATCGATCGTACCCAAATCACCCGTCCTTAGCCAGCCATCTTCCGTGAAGACATTTTGGGTTGCCTCATCATTCTTATAATAGCCTTTCATTACGTTCTCGCCCGATACTTGAATCTCGCCTACCTTATTATAAGGGTCTTCCGAATCGATACGGACTTTCATGATCCCTTTCAATATCTGTCCGCAAGAACCGGGCACATACTCATTATTATGGTCATAACTGATCAACGGGCCACATTCCGTCATACCATAACCGATCGTGAACGGGAATTTGATCTTATACAAGAAATCCGTTACTTCTTGATTCATGGCGGCGCCCCCCACGATCACTTCACGGAAACGTCCTCCCAAGGCATCCACCAAATGTTTGCGGATCTGGGCATAGATACGTGAATCCAACAGTGGGATATTCAAAGCCAACTTCAAGGTTCGCTTATTCAACTGAGGAAGGATCATCTTCTTATAGATCTTCTCCAAAATCAGGGGAACCATCAAGATCAAGTTCGGCTTCACCTCCTCGAATGCCTTTAATAAGATCTTAGGAGACGGCACCTTACCCAATAAATAGACATGCACACCGAATGCCATGGGTACCAATAAATTGAAAGCGCAACTATAGGCATGGGCCAGAGGCAGGAAACATAACTCACGTTCACCCCGGAACAATAGATCCAGTGTCCGGGCATACGTCACGTTTCCGGCTAAATTATTCCCCGTCAACATAACCCCTTTGCTAAATCCGGTCGTACCCGATGTATAGTTGATCTCTACCACCTTATCATTATCCAGCTCAGCGTATTTGATATCCTCTTGGGTGAAGCCATCCGGATATTTCTCGGTCATCTTCTCATCCAGCGATTTCATCAACTTCTGGATATTCTCTCCATCCCGTTGATGCAAGCAACGATAATCAGAAAGAGAGAATACACCGCGAACCTCTTCTATCTTATCTTCCTCCAAAGAATCCCAAATCCGGTCGCTAACAAACAAAAAGACAGATTCCGAGTGGTTAATAATATGATGTACATCATTCGGATTAAAGTCCTGAAGAATAGGCACGATAATCGCCCCATAAGTAACAACCGCCATATAAGCGATGCACCAACGGGAGCTGTCTTTACCGATCAACGCGATCTTGTCTCCACGACGGACTTGGCACTCATGGAATAAAAGATGAATACGTGCGATCTCCGTTGCTACATCACCGAAAGTAAAGGTTTTACTTTTCCCGTAATCCGTTAATGCCGGCAAGGCCCAGTTTTCCTTGAAACTCTCCTCGTAAATCTTAATGAAATTCTCTTTGATCATAGCACACTTTTGTGAAATTCGCGTAAAAGTAAAAACAAATCCTTACTTTTGCCATGATATAACCTATAAATTTAAAATAAGAATGAAAAGAATCACTCTCGCATGGGCATTGACCCTCTGTAGTTTTATTACATTTATCGCCTGTTCATCCCCAGATGTTGGAGAAAGAAGCGTAAGTATTATCCCCGCTCCGGCCCAAATGACAGTAGGCGAAGGTACATTCACGATCCATCCCGGCATCGAGATCGGTTATGCGGACGAATCCTTAAAGGGTATGGGCGAGTTGCTATCCAACGAGATAGAAAAGTTGTCCGGCATCAAGCTGGCTTCTGCCTCAGACAAAGAATCGAATTGCATCATCTTCCTCGAGTTGACAGATCCGAAAGAGTTCGCCGACCTGCCAAAAGCTTATGGATTGAGTCCGAAAGATAGTGTCCCCGTAGATGAGTCTTACTCCCTCTCCATCCAAAAGAGAAACATCTACATCAAGGCCACTACCCTAGAAGGTATCTATCGAGGTATCACTACCTTGAAACAAATCGTGGGTAGTAACCTACAACCCGGAGGCGAGAAGATTTATCTACCGCTACTGGAAGTGAAGGACGCACCTCGTTTCGCTTGGCGCGGACTCTCTTTCGATGTATCTCGTTGCTTCTTCGATCCCGAGGAAGTGAAACAAGTGATCGATATGGTCGCCTTATATAAGATGAACGTACTGCATATGCATCTTTCCGATAACCAAGGTTGGCGTATCGAAATCAAGAAATATCCCGAGCTAGCGGAAATAGGAGGTCAACTTCCCAACAACGGCAGAAAAGGTGGCTATTATACGCAAGAGGAATTCAAGGATCTCGTGAATTACGCGAACGAACGCTTCATCACGATCATCCCGGAAGTAGATATCCCGGGGCATACAGCTGCCATATTCGCCGCTTATCCGGACTTTAAGAACGCTGTCAAATTCAAGACCAATGTTAACATCCCGGGACAGGCCTTCAATGCCCTCGACGTAGATGATCCGAAAGCGATGCAATTTACGGAGGATGTTATCGCGGAGCTAGCCGCTTTAGCACCCGGAAACTACATTCATATCGGAGGTGACGAGGCGATCGGCTTACCCCATGATAAGTTCGTCCGTTTTATAAATAAGACACGGGAAATCGTATTGAAGAATGGAAAGAAAATGGTCGGCTGGCAAGAAACCGCCCGTGCGGATATCTCGGAAGGCGATGTCATCCAGCACTGGATTTATCTGAAGCAAAAAAACGAGGACTCTTCTAAGAAAAAAGATAATATACCTGCCGAATATAAAGAGATCATGGCCTTATTCGCAGAATTCATGAAAGAGGCACCAAAAGATCCGGGTCTTGGGATATCCAAAAAAGCGAAAGTGATTCTCTCGCCGAGCGGTTACGTTTATCTGGACCATAAATATCTGGAACCAAGTGCGGACTCCACCCAAAACGCGGAGCAAGAACGTTTAGGTATGGCCGCCTACGAGAAACAAACGATCCAAGAAATGTACGACTGGGACCCGATGACCTTCAACCCGACTGTAGAGAATCCTCAAAAAGATGTAGCGGGTATAGAAGCCGCTATCTGGTGCGAGACGATCACCAATTTCAGAGATCTGCAATTCCTGTTAATGCCCCGTTTGGCAGGTGTCGCCGAAAAAGGTTGGTCCAAAGTAGAGAACACACATTGGGACGAATATAAAGTAAGACTTGGTGCGCAAGCCCCCTTATGGGAAAAGGCCGATTGGAACTATTTTAAATCATCCTTAGTGGATTGGAAATAACAGTACAAAATCTTCATAATATTACGAATATTTCGAAACAAATTAAATATCTTTGTCCTATCAACTTTAGGACAAAGATATTTTTATGAATAAATGGCTTATTATATTTGCGATATTACTAACCGCCTGTACCGGCACAAGCGAGAAATCAGAGGAATGTATAACAATTGACCTAGCAACTGTTTTTGACCATCAGCCTCAAGAAGTAGCCTTAAAGAAATGGGCGAAATCCATCCAATTCATCCCTCTGCAAACGAATGACTCAATCTTGATCAAATACATCTCCCGCATTATTAAACATGGCGATAAGCTATTGGTACAGCATGATAACAGAGCTTCCGTTTTCGACTTGGCAGGAAAATATTTATACGATATCGGCAAACAAGGAGGAGGTCCGGATGAGTTTAGTCGTATATCCGGACTAGAACCTCATGATCATCTTATTTATATAAAAGATAGCCCCACTCGGATAAAGATATACGATTGGCAAGGGAAATTCCACCAAACCATTCAAATTCCGGATAAGAACATCCGGGGATTTTATCCCCTCCCTAAGACGAACGTTATCCTAGGTCACGTACCCAACCTCTCTGGCAACGCACCCATTCGGTTCTATTTTTGCCAAGATATAGTCATATCGGATAGCATACCTTACTATAAATCTTATACAGAACCTCCTTTCGTCATGACATTTACCTATGAGTTCCGTCCTTTCGACGGAAATAAGATTGCCGCATTTAAGGAGTTGTTCTGCGATACGATATTTAAAGTTTCCAACGACATGAAGCTAACTCCTTATGCCGTCCTCGATCTAGGTAAATACCGAACACCCGAGGAACTCCGTTATAATATCACGATAGACGATATAAAAAACGACCTGTTCAGGACAAAGACAATCCCTGTCATACCCGGGCAAATCGGAGACCGGCTCTATATGCATAACTTCTCTGATAAAGATACCTATACATTATATTATGATATAGCGGAGAAGCAATTAGCCTATGTACAATTCATATACCCGGAAAACTCATTTGAACTTCCCGAAGAAGCCTATTTCACTCCCAAATACATCTCAAACGACAACCGTTACCTAATCGACTGGGAGCAACCCGAGAATGATAACAATCCGGTATTAATCTTAGTGGAACCCTAGTTGCCGTATTTCCTCTATCGGCACAATAAACAAAACAAGGCCGCAGCAAGGACTATTCGATAACAAGTCTTCATAAATAATGTTGCTTGACTGTATCTATTCCTTAATTCACGGCATGGTTTTTACAGACCACGTCATGGTTTATACAGACCACGACGTGAATCGCACAAACCACGCCGTGGTTTGTAGAATATATCCAATAGCAAAAAAGAATAGATAAGCTTCCGGAAAACTATTTATGCAATAGTAATGAGTTTTTAAGTCCATCTCAATCCGAACTCTTTACTAATCCGGGCTTAATTAGTACCTTTGCACTCTAACTAAATCGAAAATGATAGATCAGACCGTATTTAACAATAAAAAGGCCGCTTATTATACGCTGGGTTGCAAACTAAATTTTGCGGAGACCTCTACCATTGGAAAGCTATTAGCCGAACAAGGGGTACGCAAGGTGCGCCCCGGTGAAAAAGCGGATATATGCGTGGTGAATACTTGCTCCGTAACGGAACTAGCCGACAAGAAATGCCGGCAAGCGATTCGCCGGATCGGTAAACAACACCCCGGTGCCTTTATCGTGGTGACCGGTTGCTACGCACAGTTGAAGCCGGAGGAAGTCTCCCATATAGAAGGCGTTGACTTGGTTCTTGGCGCCGAACAGAAATTAGAGATCCTTCAATATCTGGAGAACCTAGAGAAGAAAGAAAATGGTGGAGCGGTTATCGCCTCACAAAGCAAGGATATACGTTCCTTCTCCCCTTCCTGCTCGGCGGACGACCGTACCCGTCATTTCTTGAAAGTACAAGACGGATGCGATTATTATTGCTCTTATTGCACCATACCCTTCGCCCGCGGAAGAAGCCGGAACGGGACGATCGCCAGCATGGTGGAACAGGCGCAGGAAGTCGCACGTAAAGGAGGCAAGGAGATCGTATTGACAGGCGTGAATATCGGGGACTTCGGCAAAAGTACCGACGAGACCTTTATCGACTTAATCCGGGCTTTGGATGAGGTAGATGGAATCGTACGCTATCGTATCTCTTCCATCGAGCCGAATCTGATTACCGACGAGGCAATAGACTTCGTGGCTCACAGCAAACGTTTCGCACCTCATTTCCATATCCCTTTACAAAGCGGCAGCGATGCTGTCTTGCAATTAATGCGCCGCCGTTACGACACCGCTCTTTTCCGTCATAAGATCGAAAAGATCAAGGAAGTAATGCCGCATGCTTTTATCGGTGTAGACGTAATTGTTGGAACCCGTGGCGAGACAGACGAGTACTTCGAGGAGGCACGCCAATTCATAGGCAGTTTGGATATAAGCCAACTTCACGTGTTCAGCTATTCGGAACGCCCCGGAACCCAAGCGTTGAAGATCGATCACGTGGTAGATCCGAAGACCAAGCATGCACGCAGCCAACAACTCTTGGATATCTCGGATCGGAAACTACATGCCTTTTATGAGGCCCATATCGGACAGGAAGCGAATGTCTTATTCGAGCATACCAAGAAAGACGGCAAGATGCACGGTTTCACCGAGAACTATATAAAGGTAGAAATCCCTTATGATGCCACCTTGGTCAATGAGACCCGCAAAGTCGTACTAGGCGGCTGGAATGAGGATCGCACCGCATTAATAGTCAACAATCAATCATCAACCGTCAACTAAGATGTGGGATAAAATACAATATGCCTTTCTTTATAGCTGGGTAAAAGTACACGCCTTACTTCCCATGCGGGCTTTATACGTGTTATCAGACATCCTATATGTCCTTATCTATAAGATAGCCGGATACCGGGTAAAAGTAGTGCGCCGTAATATAACCGCCTCTTTCCCGGATAAATCCAAGGCTGAGTTGCGTCAGTTGGAACGCCGGTTCTACCATCATTTCGCCGATTATATCGTAGAAACGATTAAACTAGCCCATATCTCTCTGGATGAGATACAACAGCGAGCCTATCTGAGGAACCCGGAATTGGTTGACCAACTTATGAAGAAAGGCCATACTTGCTTCATCCTCACGATGGGGCATTATGGCAACTGGGAATGGTTTTCCGGCTCGACCACTCGCTTTGAGGACTCACGCATCTATCAGATATACCGTCCGTTAAACAACAAGGCCTTTGATATGCTATTCGCCGATCTCAGGACACAGTTCGGTTCTTTCGGCATCAAGAAAAACGATACGATACGGGATATCATCAAGTTAAAACAAGACAAAACCAAATCAGTCGTCATCTTCTTGGCGGACCAGACACCCAGCAAGGCGAACCTGCATTATTGGACTGAGTTCCTTCATCAAGACACAGCCATATTAACCGGTCCGGAGCGTATCGCACGGAAACTGAACCTGCCTGTGATCTTCCTCGATACCCAAAAGGTAAAAAGAGGATATTACACCGTAGACATGAAGCTGATTACGGAGAATCCAAAAGAGACTCCGGAGAATTACATCACCGAGCGATACGCACGACTTTTAGAGAAAATGATCTTGCGTGATCCGGCTTACTGGCTATGGACCCATAAACGTTGGAAACATAAACACGAGCAACAAGGATGAAAAAAGTAGCGATTGTCATCTTAAACTGGAACGGAAGAAAGCTAATGGAGGAATTCCTTCCTTCCGTCGTATCCAACTCTCCGGAATGGGCGGAGGTTATCGTAGCAGACAACGGTTCTACCGATGACTCGATCAAGATGTTGAAAGCAAAATTCCCCACGGTCAGCATTATCCGCTTCGACCGGAACTACGGATTTGCCGAAGGATATAATCAAGCACTCAAAAGGCTCGACCATGAATATTGCGTTTTATTAAACAGCGACGTAGAAGTTACTCCCAATTGGTTAGATGCCCCGATTGCCACTCTCGACTCTGATCCGTCAATCGCTTGTGTCCAACCCAAAATACGGGCTCAACGAAATAAAGAATACTTCGAGTATGCGGGTGCGGCCGGAGGATACATTGATAAATACGGCTATCCATTTTGTCGGGGGAGAATCTTGCATATCGTGGAAAAGGACGAGGGGCAATACGACACTCCCGCCGATATCTTATGGGCGACAGGAGCCTGCTTATTCGTTCGTACGGCTACGTATAAGGAAGTCGGGGGATTGGATGCCGGATTCTTCGCACATCAAGAGGAGGTCGATATGTGTTGGCGTTTACGTTCCCGGGGATATCGGTTGATATGCGTCCCACAATCCATCGTTTACCATGTCGGTGGAGCCACCTTGAACGCAGAAAGTCCCCGCAAGACTTTCTTGAATTTCCGAAACAGCTTATTGATGCTTTACAAGAATTCCCGGGAAGAAGATCTAAAGCATGTGATGTGTGTCCGCTTTTGGCTGGACTATATCGCCGCCGCGAAGTTCCTGCTGGAAGGACATTTCGCGAACGCCAAAGCAGTTTATGAGGCACGGAAAGCCTATCACCAACTCAAACCGGAATATACGCCTAAGCGTAAAGAGAATCTGGAGAAAAGAACACTGAGCACCATCCCGGAACTTATGCGGGACAGTTTAATTCTGGCATTTTATCTAAAAGGGAAGAGGACATTCAATGCGATAAAGGATAGACGATAAAGAAACCGGCCTTCTTACTTCCCCCAAGGAGAAAAGAAGACCGGTTCGCAAAAAATATATAAGATTTTAATCAAACAATAAATTCCTTAATACCTTTATTTATTTTATAACAGCGCTTAGATACCAATAATACATTTTTCTCACGCCATCCTCTATATCCACCCGGTGATGCCATCCCAACTCATGCAGTTTGGTCACATCGGTCAATTTACGCATAGTTCCGTCCGGTTTTGTGGGATTGAACTCTACCTCACCTCGATAACCGGTTGTTCTCACGATCAAATCTGCCAAAGTAGCGATCGAAATCTCCTTCCCGGTACCTATATTAATATGGCAATTACGGATATCAGTATCTCCTTGCGAATAAGTATCCTTAAAATCCACATGTTCCATGATATATACGCTCGCATCTGCCATTTCCTCACTCCATAAGAACTCTCGAAGCGGCTTACCAGTTCCCCATAGCTCCACCTTATCCGAAGAGATCCCATAACGAGCCAAAACCAAAAGAATTTCCTCTTGGGAGCAATGTCCATCAATACTCTCCACTGGACGGGCATCTAAATCCCGGCAAACACCTTGCCAATCTCCCTCATTCAAACACTTGCCCAAATGGATCTTCCGTATCATAGCTGGCAATACATGGCTACGTTCCAAATCAAAATTATCATTCGGGCCATATAAATTAGTCGGCATCACAGCGATATAATTCGTACCATATTGCAGATTAAAACTCTCGCACATTTTCAACCCTGCGATCTTGGCGATCGCATACGGCTCATTCGTGTACTCCAGCGGAGAAGTCAGCAAAGCGTCCTCTCGCATCGGCTGCTCCGCATCACGTGGATAAATACAAGTGCTACCTAAAAATAACAATTTCTTGACCCCATGGCGAAAGCTCTCACCAATCACGTTCTGCTGAATCTGTAAGTTCCGGTAGATAAAATCAGCCCTATACTTACTATTCGCCATAATCCCCCCTACATGAGCGGCTGCGAGAATCACGTACTCCGGCTGTTCCTCATCAAAAAAGCGCTTGACAGCGATGCCATCCAATAAGTCCAGCTCTTTATGCGTACGTCCTACCAGATTCTCATATCCCTTTCTTTCCAGATTCTCCCAAATGGCAGAGCCGACCAATCCTCTATGGCCGGCTACATATATCTTAGCGTTCTTCTCCATCATTTCACGATGCCCTTCTCTAGATACTCAGCCAAATTAGTACGAACATGCGCAGAGGCACGTTCCACAGCCACCTTCGCCATATCCGCGTCCACCATTATCTTCACCAGTTGCTCAAAAGAAGTCTTTTGCGGATTCCACCCCAGCTCACGTCTCGCTTTCGATGGATCTCCCCAAAGATTAACCACATCGGTGGGACGATAGAAATCGGGAGATACCTCCACCAGCACCTTTCCCGTCTTGCGGTCGATTCCCTTCTCATTTTCTTCCTCACCTTGCCAGTACAATTCAAAGCCCACATAACGGAAAGCCAATTCGCAAAACTCCCGTACGGAATGTTGCTCACCCGTAGCGATCACGAAGTCCTCTGGTTTCTCATTTTGAAGGATCAGCCACATACATTCCACATAATCCTTGGCATACCCCCAATCACGAAGCGACGATAAATTACCCAATAAAAGCCTGTCCTGTTTCCCTTGCGCGATACGTGCGGCAGCCAACGTGATCTTACGAGTCACGAAAGTCTCGCCTCGTCGTTCCGATTCATGGTTAAACAAGATACCCGAGCAGCAAAACATATGATAAGCCTCCCGATACTCCTTTACGATCCAATAACCATACAGCTTCGCCACCGCATAGGGGCTATACGGATGAAAAGGCGTTTTCTCATTCTGAGGAACCTCCTCCACCTTCCCATATAATTCGGAAGTAGAGGCTTGGTAAATACGACAAGTACCCGTAAGATCATTTTGCCTTACCGCCTCTAGAATACGTAATACCCCGGTAGCATCCACATCAGCCGTGAACTCCGGTGAATCAAAAGAGACTTGCACATGGCTCTGCGCAGCGAGGTTATAAATCTCCGTAGGCTTTACCCTCTTCACCACCTGCGAGAGACTCGTGGAATCCCCTAGATCCGCATAGTGAAGATGGAAAGCGGGATGGCCTTCCAAATGCGCGATCCGTTCCCTGAAATCAACAGATGAGCGGCGAATGGTGCCATGTACATCATATCCTTTCTCCAAAAGGAATTCGGCCAAGAAGGAACCGTCTTGGCCGGTAATACCAGTAATCAAAGCTACTTTTCCCATAAAGATATTTTCAGAAATCACCGCCATTCCCTTTCTGAACAGCAGTGACTTTTTATATGTAAATTAATTCGATCCTCCTGTATGCTCCCGATTATACGTACGGGTGACGATCGCCACACTTCCGTACTGCCTACCGGAAACCGATCGCCCTAAAGCGGATACAGACAAAGCCTTTACCTCCTGCTGCCCACTAATCGTCAAAGCCGTACCAACCGGCAAGATCACGTTGATAGGATAATTACCTGTCGCAGTCGTAACAGAAGCACCGGCAATACGAGCCAATATCTCAACAAGATAAGCCGTAACCCTATTGGTTCCGAAAGATTCGATTTCCGTCCCGATCTTATAAGCATAAGAAGCTGAACTCACGCTCATATCACCACTTCCATACAAATTATCCCAAGAATCCTGACCAAAGCTGACCGCTTCCGAAGAGGAAGAAGAAGTAACCTCCGCACCCAAAAGCAATGTATAAGATGTAAAACTGTCGGCTATCACCGTCACTTTATTACCTTCCACTGTATAATCCGCATCTACCCACTGGCCATTTACATATTTTTGAGCTGTAAGAGCGGTCGCCACATCCGGATCTACGTCATAAACCAAATTAAGAGGCTCCCGCAATGTCACTGAAACATCTGAGCAACTCACATTCGTTCCAACCAACACTACCGACTCCGTGGCCCGCAAATAACTCCCCACGGCTTTCGTTAACGAGGAAGCATCCTCTAAAGAATAAGTGGGAGTAATCGTGATCAGGCTACCTGCAGGAACAGCTCCAACCGGAGCCGATATGTTTATCTCGACTTTTCCTTCCTCATTCCCCTTTATTGTTTCCGAGGAAACAACGGCTTCGGCAGAACCATCCTCCTTTGCGATAACCTCGGTACCGGAATTACTCAAAGTCACATTCCATACTCGATTCTCGCTCTTCTCGCTGCCGGAAACCGTAACGCTCACCTCTTTAGAGAGTTTCCCACTCGCTTCCGCTTTTAAGGTATACGTACCAGACTTCACGTTCTCAAACAAGAAAGTACCATCCTCGCCGGTTGTCTTGGATTCCGAGCCACCCATCGTAACCGTGGCAATGATACCCTCACCACTCATACTGGTTATCCGTCCACTAATACTATGAGCGACAGCAACGACAGGCGGAGTTACATTCTCATAATCTGGATCATCCTTCTTACATCCAGCAAAACACAAGGTCATCGAGACCACCAAGAGCAAACATGCCCCTGTTCGCATTAACTTCTTCATGACTAATAAATTATTAATAAGATTTAAAACAAATTCATTTGGAAACAGATACCACCAGAAAAATACTTGCCATTTTGTAATCCACCTTGTAGAAAAAGATGTTTCCACAATAGACAATCCACGCCAATATTAACTTCATTTCCGGTGTATTCCGCTATGACACGCAAATCCGGAACCCATTTGGGCTGCCATGTAATACCGCCAACAACACCCTCCCATTTCTCACTATAAGTAGTCGGGCAATAACGGTAAGCCAAATTGACCCCTATATCGTGCCCCAATGGTTTAAAATGCTTGGTGGCAACAATGTAGTAATTGCAAAAATATCCCGCACCGCTTCCTCCATGACCATGCCGTTTGCTTGGCGAGCCTAAAAAATCATTCGAGCCAATGGCTATGGCAGGATAATAACGCCCCTCACGTAAAGGATTCAACTTAACAGAAAAATACCGGTCTTTCTGATTGTATTTCGGTTTCTCGTATCCTTCCAACAATGATTTCTGAAGCGTAAACGTATAACCGATTTCCACCCAACGGAAAGGAGTGAGTGAGAGATAAAAATCCACGGTATTGTATTTCTCGCCATCATAAATAAAGCCATACCGTCCATCATCATCCGGCGTGAAATGCTTGTTCATAAAATAACTGCCAATACGTGCGGTACCCTCCTCATTCATATCTGCCGAAGGCGTATTGATCAGTCCCGACAGACCGGTATAAAGCTGTGCCGATGCGGAAAGACACCCTGCCCACAGGAAGACAAGAAGAAGCATCTGTCGGAAATTCTTCATTATTCGTTCTTCATTCTTCATTTTTCTTTTCCTCCTTTCTTCTCTTAAAGGTAAAATCAGGAGTCATCGTGTCCGTACCCCACGGTAGCAAATCACGGTCGAACCATCCCTCCCGCTCATTCTGCTCAGGATCGGTAAAATAAGTACAGTTGGCGTAACCGTTACCTTCCACACTATACGTCAAGCGAAAATTGCTTGCCGGACGGATATTAATTTTCCGCACCGCACGCTTATAGGGAGGAAGCATCATGATCACCTTGAAACCCGCATCTTCCTTACCCTTGTTACTATAGGAAACATAGACACCGACGCTGACATGCTTAAAATGGCGAAATCCCTCACCTATCATGCCATAATCACCATACACATAACGTCCCCCTCGTATGGATATCTGTGTATTCCACCGATGAATATAAAATTCAGGTCCTACTTGCGCAGTCAGTCTCTTCATCGTACTAGCTTCCCATCCCGTTGCCATCGAACAATATCCGGTCAGTCCTACTTGCGCGGTCATGGCAAGCCATGGGTTGAAAACAAACATATTCCTCAAGTCCAGCCCATACCGTTCAGAACCGAATAATCCCCCGGAGAGCTTCATTTTCCAATGCTGTCCTACGACAAGCTGTTTGGAGAGAACCGCCATATTCAAACGCACCTTCTTATACCGGTCTCCATACTGGTTGACAACCGGGACAAATACTTGCGCAGCCACTTCCCATCGGTGTCCCATGTTCCATTTGATACCCGGTGTCAGATTAAGCAGCACGTCATAGACACGGTTGTTGAAATAGATATCCCTGTAATTAAAATCCGCTCCCATAAATATATCCACCGTTCCGGACCTTGTTTGTGCGGATAGTTGTAACGAGACAGTAACCAAGAGAAGCAAGAGTACCACCAAAAATTTCTTCATCGTCCTATTTTGTATCAATTTGTATTTTGCGATTTCCACCACCTTATATACATAACGCAAACTGTCTAGCAAGGCATTCGATCGTACATGATTCTCTCGGTAAGCCCGCACATGGTCTGCGAGTATCTGCCGATGGCTGGCCAGCCCCGAAGTGGAAGCCCCGCCTGTACGCATTGTCACGCAATCCATTGGGACATACTTAATGGAGATTTTTCCCACATAAATCAGTCGTAATAAATTCTCGAAGTCTGCCGCCACCTTGTATGATGTGGAAAACATCCCGTAACGCTCATACACCTGTTTCCTACAATAGAAGGATGGATGGGCAGGCATAAAACCTAACAGCATTTTCCACCGTTTGAAACTTGCGGATGAATAATAACGGACGCATTTGTCCAAATCCTTGTCATCCACATAATGAATATCCCCGAACACGGCATCGACATGACAGCCCACTAATTCACCGACCAGTTTCTCTACAGCATCCGGCGATGTATAGAAGTCATCCGAGTTCAGTATTCCCACCACTTCACCGGAAGCCATCCCGATACCTTTGTTCATGGCATCATAAATACCTCTATCCGGTTCACTGATATACCGTAACCGACCATTATAGCGTGGCTCATATTCCTGAACCAACCGCATTGTTCCGTCCATGCTCCCCCCGTCTACTATGATATGCTCTATATCGCAATAGGTCTGAGCTAGTACGCTCTCCAGGGTATCACGCAACGTGGCCGCACTGTTCCATGTGACGGTGACTACTGAAACTTTCATGTAAATTACAATGTGATGTTGTATTTATCTTGCAAGAAGTGCCTCATCTTCTCCTTGTCGTCTCCACAAGCCTTCTTTATTTCATATACCTTGGCATCCACAAGGGTACGGTACCACCAGCCTTGCAGAAAATCCCAAAGAAAACCTTCCTTACCATCCAAAAATCCAAGTTTGATGATATAACGGTAAACAAAGTATCCAAAAGCCCTCCAGAACAAAGGCATCCGGGCATACCGAGCTTTTTGCGTCCGCTTCTTTTCCACCTCTCTCCCGTAATCTTGCGGCAGGGAATCCATATTCGTCAAATGATATTCGGCATCTAACAACAATGCCGCCTCACGGGTAGCATACCCGTTATGCTTGTCGATGAACAGGCCAATAGGCATACGGTTGTCATCCACAAATTGGTTCTTCATATCAATTGTCTCTCCCGATAATACTGACAGATGTTCGTCCATCAGTCGCTTCTCATACCGTGCCTTTCCTTTTCGAAAAATGCGGATAATACGGATGTTATTCACGATACCGTGATGTAGTATCTTTCCGCAGAAAGCGCGCGCGCGAGAGAGAGAGAGGGCCGAAACACTCTCCGGTATAACTGGTAATTTCTCCAGTAATTCCTCAATCAGTCCGGACAGTAGATACTCGTCCGCATCAAGGCGGAGAATCCACTCCGTAGTAATCGGAAGATTATCTAAAGCCCAATTGAATTGCTCAGCCTGATTTCCCGGCCATTCA
This sequence comes from Parabacteroides sp. CAG:2, assembly GCF_000436315.1. Classification (NCBI taxonomy): domain Bacteria; kingdom Pseudomonadati; phylum Bacteroidota; class Bacteroidia; order Bacteroidales; family Tannerellaceae; genus Parabacteroides; species Parabacteroides sp. CAG:2. The sequence continues at coordinate 49,378 of NZ_FR885273.1, forward strand.
TGTTCAATAACCTCAGCTCCTAACTCTTTTGCAATTTGCGCGGTTCGATCAATTGAGAAACAATCCACGACATACACCTTTGAGGCAAATTGCTTTACGTTCTCCAGACATCGCCGAATATGTATTTCCTCATTATACGTGAGGATAATAACAGAAAGATCCAGCATTATTTATTCTTTGATAATACGTTTCTTGATAAATTTGGCAGGATTACCACCGACTACCGTCCATGGATCAACATCCTTAAATACAGCAGCACGTGCACCTACCACCGCACCTTCACCTATGGTTATTCCCATATTAACAAAGGCTTCAGCTGCAATCCATGCGAATGAGCCGATATGGATAGGAGCGGTAATGAGCGGATTGAGCGGGTTGGTGATGTCGTGAGATGCGGCGCAAAGATAAGCTCCTTGCGAAACAACCACTTTTGAGCCCAAGACAATCTTTCCGGGATTGTAGCAGTTGGCTCCTGCACCAATGGCCGTATATTCACCTATTTCCAGATTCCATGGCGCCCACACTTTAGCTGACGCACTGACTTTCGATCCTTTCCCAATTGTCGCACCGAACAGACGCAACAGCAAATTACGCCACCTCCAAAAGAGAGGTCCTACAAATGGACGGAAGAATAGCAAGGCACAGACATTCCATCCTAATCGTTTGAATTTGTTCTTGAGCGGCAGGCACTCGTGATAAGCTTCTACTTTCACTGGACTTTATTTTTGGTCACGTATACGGATTATGGCAATCAACGATGCAGGTAGATATTCCCGCCATAGCTTTACCAACTTGGTCTTATTGTTAGGAGTGAGATAACGTATAATCATCTCGTCAAAAGACAATCGCTTCAAGTCTCTGTAGAAGGTATCTCGACTTTTAGGTCGCTTGCATGGAACCACCATTGTTTGGTTACGTAGAAAAACCTCGTCTAACGCACGTGGAATCAATATCATCTTGTCCTCGCTATCCTCGACAAGTTTCAAGCCACGCCCGTTATTAGCCAAGACCATCGACACACCTTTCTCAATTTCATTCTTATATCCGAATGGTATCTGTTTGCCGACTCCCCAAAAGTCGGCTATCGTAATGTCTGCCAACCGCTCCATACCCACGAAACGACATTGGTAACAAGACGATTGCATATTATTATTATTATTAAACCCAACCCAAAAGGCATCTTTTTTACCCTTTAACAAAACTTTTTTTCCATCTTTCAAGGCGACAACACGCAAGGCATCATACCATCCTTTGTCCTTCCCCCGGAAATTAATATGGACTATCTCTCCTGTCTGGGGAGTCAGCCATGCCAAATAACGTTGCAATATCAAGGGCGACGGTACACCGTGGCAAATAAAGTCCACACATACCAGTCGCTCCTCCTTGGGAAACAAAGCTCTTAACCCTGCCACTTGGCAGGGTGTACCACAGAACAACACCCTTTTACCTTGTTTTAGGTATTCGCAAATAGTTTGATAGACAAAGCCTATCTCACTCTGTACATACTTGCTCAACCGCAATCGAGCCAAACCCGCCTTATCGGTTACACAAATATGTTGAACATTCAGTTCGTCCGTATATGCGGCACCTACCACTATACCATTCTGTTCTATAATTGTTTCAGCCAAAGCAGAGAAAGCTCCACCTGATGAACTTTCTTTGCGTACTTCGGTATCCTTGTGCCAAGCAGCAAAGACCTTTCCCATTGTAGAGTGGAAAGCTTTCGCAGGGCTAAGTATCGGGCATACCTTTTCGCAACTCATACAACTCACACATGAGTCAGTATTGATTTGCGGGCGGTAGAAACCCTCATCATTGACCTTGAACGTAATAGCCTGCCTGCCACAGGCATTGGCGCAAGCCATACACCCCGTGCATTGCTCGTCTGTGCATAATGTGGGCATTACCTTATTCTCCATGAATCGCTTTATTTATGAAAAGTGTTGATTTTACTCGTTCTTTTTCCAATATCGACCTAACAAGTGTGTAGTCCATCGCTACCTTCGTTAGGTTGGGCAACGGAGCATTTTCTTGCAACAGCCGATTTTCCAGTCCCATCAACCTAAGTAGGCTCTGCTGGCGGCAGTTGTTTGTCTTTCTTGCAGGAGTGATAGTATAGAAGTCCTTTCCAAAGTTGATAGAGAACGCAGTACCGTGAAATGAGTTTGTCAGTATCAACGAGGCTTCTGAGAAGAAATGCAGAAACTCGGCTGGACCGGCATCAGTCACATTCAATATTTCAGTCTCTTTGTCCTCCACAACAGCTTGTTTGCAAATTCGGATGATACGGTAATTCAGCATCTTACCAAAATACGTGGCTAATGTCTTGATATAAGGACAAGGAGTTAATTCATAGATAAGCAGATATTTTTCGTTTAACGTGACAGCAGGATGTGCCACTTGCTTCCACTCCGTAGCGGTAAGTAGCAGGGTAGGATCAAGCACCAAAGTAGCGTTCTTTCCCGACACTTCTTTCACTAAATCGACGGCTTGCTCCTCTCGCACTCCAATGGCATCCATTTCCTTGAGTGCTTTTCGGTAAAAAGGTATGTAGCTATCAGTTAGTGTGGATATTCCGAAACTAGATGCGTAGGCTATTCGTTTCTTTCCTTTCGGGGCGAAAGTTAAGAAGTAGGGCTCAATTGAAGAATAGATACCAGGATTCCAGACTTGGTCGCTCCCAACCATATAAATATCATAATCGGGTACATTTGTGTAAAGTTCATCCATAGTGCGGTAAGTTTGCGACATTCGGGTATGTTCCCGATGAAACTTCTCAAACCGTGCTATGCGCTTTAAGTTATCTTCCCTGTATTTACCTGCTTTTATTTTTTCTATCATCGGATATAGATATTCGGATAACTGTTTCTTTATTCCGTGTCGAAAAATGGGTTTAGAAAGCCGTGTAGTTTTGTGCTTCGGATTCTTGTAGAAAAGATAATCAATAATCTCAGCGTCATATCCCATACGGTTCAGAACCGCTTGAGTAGCATAGGCTTGAAGTTCCGCACCATAGTTATTAACTTTCAATATTGTAATAATTCCTATTTTCATGTAAAGGAAAAGTTTGATAAAGTAAAATCTAATTAGCATCGAAGGTAAATACCCCATATCATGTCTCACTGTTGTAACACCGGTTGATGCTTCCAGCCAAGCGCATTATGATACTTTGCCTACCCACCGGAGTTTGTGTTCATTCGTATACAAACTCCGGTTTCTCTCCACCAGTTAATATCCATTCGTAAAGTTGTTTCATCTTCAAGGCTATTTGTGTGTCTGTGTAATTCGTTTCTATCAAAAGTTTTCCATTTTCACCCATTTTATCAATCTCGCTTTGCGGCAGAAGCAAAGCTTCCCTAATCGTTTGTGCTAATGTGTCAATATCATTGTCAACCCACCAGCCACAATGACGTGTATTCAACTCTTCCCACGGAGCGGTCTTGGTACAAATCACGGGGGTTTGGGCTATCAATGCTTCAGCTACAGTCATCCCGAAATTTTCCGTTTTACTAGGCACACATAACACACGCATTGATGTTAACCGTTTAAATTTATCTTCTCCAGTAACCATCCCCAGAAAAGATACATTTTTCAGATGCAGATCATCAACCAGCTTATGTAAATATTGCTCATACTCATCCGTACCTTTTCCCATAAAGAGCAATTCAAATCCAACGGTTTCCTCTTTTAGTCGTGCCCATGCTTTAATCAATGCGTCTGGACGTTTATAAGGGTGGAGACGTCCCAAGTATCCAATACTCTTTCTTTCTCCATGTGTAATGATGTTGGGTATGTAATGAGGGATAGTCACAGGGTTAGGAATGACAGCGATTGGATTATGATAGCCCAATGCCTTGTAGAATTTCATTTCTGTACTACAAGTCACATGGATGCATGTAGCAGATTTCAAATCTTTAGCAACTCCCCCCATTGCGAGAAGTAGTTTTTTCTTCCACGCAGACCGGGCCAATGCTTGCGTATAAAGCATTCCATGAGGCGTAATGACATATGGTTTGTCTTTTTTACGCGCCACAAGACAAGTTTCATGGTTGCAATACATCCACATCCCGTTGGTATGATATAAATCATAATCCGACTTTTGCAAGAAACGGTTCATGTTACGGGAATATCCGTAACTACTGATACTGTCATTGGGCAGGGCTTTTATCCACCACTCGTTGTTACCCAATAAATCATCTGCCTGCAAGGTCATCAAATCCACGTTACAACTTAAACCGCGCATAGCCTTGATTAAATCGTAAGTACAAGTAGAAGTTCCGCCTGATTTTGCCCTCAGTCCGGCTATCGTTTGAAGATATTTCATTGCCTTATTATTCTATTTGTTCTCCAGTATCTCAACAAACCTCTTCAACACGGTTTCCTGCTTAAAATTCACCTCAAACATTTGATAACTCTTCCTTCCCATTTCAACCCAATTTTGACGACAAGTAAGCAATGATTCATATGCTGATTTTATTTGTTTTGTATTGTCTGGATCGAAAGAGAAACCGTTTTCTCCCTCAATCAAAGTCTCATAATGATTACCACAGCGGCATGAAATGAGAAGAGGCAGCCCACAACAGCAAGCCTCCACAATGGAGAGAGGACTTGGATCTGAGTAAGAAGGAAGAATAAAACAGTCACTGTTCGAATAATAGCCAACTACAGTTTCCATAGAACAAAATCCTCGCAAATGAATATGCTGCTCATAATGGTTTTCATCAATAAATTGTTTTATCAACGCCTCGTCCTTCCCATCGCCTAATACGTCGAATTGTGCAGACAAAACATTTTCTTCACCTATAGCTTTGAAGAAGTTCATTACCCCCTTGATTTTTTCATCCAAACGAACGGGCATTACAAATCGTGGTGGCTCATCGGACGATGTAAACCGATGTTCTTCTTTTAACAATGGACATATTTTGTTCTCTTCTATCACATTAGGTAATGGGATGAACCGCTTGCCATGGATTCCCCATCGATTGAAAGTCTCTATTGACATTTGCCCAGGTACGATCACACACCCCTCCCCTGTATTGTAAACAAATCGGCGAATCCAATCACGGAAGCAATTCTTTTCTCGGGAACCGTTGGTTAGATAATTGGCTTCCGACCAAAAGATTATTTCGGCTTTGAACATTCCCATTCTTTTCAGTATACAGGCAACGATGACATCTGGCGAATTCCAAGGTGACCCCATGATAATTCTAGCCTTCTTAGCCTTACACATAATCCTTATCAATTTGGGGTTCCAATGCAGAGGTATGCCATGCAATGCTTTATATGGACGGTCATCAACTATGTACGGAAACTTCATGGTGGAATAATCAATCTTCCAAGAGCGTTCCTTTTCCCGTTCGCACATATATAAGAGTTCAATATCCAATCCCATTTCAACAAATTTATTGAACATTGAATTCCTATACGGCGCAATAGTATTTTGTAAAATCAAATATTTCATAAATCTTCACTTTTCTTCCAATCGATTCTCAATCCTTGTCATCCAATTATTCCATACGTTAGGATTGAACTTTTGTTGGACCAGTTCAGATTGGTTAGCATATTTCATCAACTCCTCTTCCCGCATAGACTTTATCTGCCTCAACGTTTTCTCAAAACCATCCTCCGATCTAACGGTTTCGATATACCTAATACCTTCTATTTGCGGATAATGGATGGTAGAGATGATGATACGGTTATGTAAAAGAGCTTCTATTATTTTACTGGGGAAATTACATTGATTATCGCTCCAATTTGGATTACGTAAACTAAGTTGGAATGTCACGCTGTGCAACAAGTGCAAATAGGCATCAAACGATAACACGCCATGATAAATGATGTTAGGATACTTGTCCGCATATTCCCGCAACTGTTTACTGTCGCAAGTTCCTGTGATGTGCAATCTACAATCTCTTACTTTTGCAAAAGCATCTAATATAAGAGGCAACGACGATATGTCAGGCTGCAAAACTCCTGACAACAAAAACTCCATAGTCGGTTTTTTAATTAAAGGAACTTTGTCCCTCCTATTAGGCGTAACCCCTGCAAGACAAACCGAATTCTTATTGGTGAAGAGCGGGGAGTCCGCCAGTTTAATCACCCCGTCTATATGGTTCAGAAGATAGAGATAAAATGACATCACACAAAACCCTCGAGTCGGAGGCGTGAAATCCAGCTCAATGGCATAGATCCTCACCTTCGGTTTGAACAGCATTAGCAACAATACCAACAGGACATTCAATATGCCTATATTGTAAAGCCATAGGGTATCATGCCACCCTATCCGTAAAAAAACGGACACCTGCTCTACGAATATTGCTAATTTTGCCGCCACCTTTCCTTTCCTGCGTAGCGAAGAATACACCAATTCATTGTCCGGTTCTTTAAACGTTTTCATCTCACCGCAGACAAACAAGGGCATAATGGAATACACCTTATCAAAGCCTCCGCCGCTCATCAGATTCCGCGAGAAGTTACAAGCAGCAAACGAAAGGTGGTACTCGGCTACAAGATGCTCCGGTAGTATATGTGTCAAGAAGATTCTCATTCTTTTATATTTATTGATTAAAGAAAGCGTGCCACCTTCTGGAATAGATAGCTAAAAGCAAATGAAACCGCAAACAGCAAGAGCGCCAATCCTAACAAGCCTCCCTAATAACTGAAAAACGGCATGTAGAAAAGGAGCAGTTCGCAGGAAAGCATTCTAGCTAATAGAAAAATTCACTCTTCGTGCACTTTAGAAACATCCGTAATGTACATACGGCAAACAGAATGTAAGGCAATTTTTAATTAGCTCCAAGGAGCTTTTACTTTTATACAGTTTTTACCTGTATAAAAATCTAATATTTGAAGAAAGTATTCTGCTTCGGCTTCGGGATAAATACAACGAAAATCATTAGATATTTGTTCCCTTTGTTCAAAGGTTCTACTTCCTTTGGAGATTTCGTACTCTATACAGTTTTTTAAAACATCCCAATTTCCACTTTCAAATATCTGCCCACAATCAACCTTATTGCGAAGCAAAGCTCGTGAACCGACAGAGTCCGAAACAATCACCCTGTTTCCATACATCAAGGCCTCATTGACTGTACATCCCCAACCTTCTAATTTGCTGACTTGCAATAGCACATCGGTTGTAGAAAGAAGTTTGCGAGCTTCAGAAGGCATTAATTTCCCCCAGTATGAAAAGCGACTATCACCTAATATCATTTCACGTAGTTGCTTTTCTTGTGGCCCTTCCCCTATGATATCTAACGACCAATTACCTTCTACTTTTTTGAATATTTGAATTAAATTTAAGATACATTTCCGGTTAGCTATTTGACCTAAATAAATAAATTTTACCCCCCCAGATTGTACATTTACGTGATTATAAGACACTTGACAAGATTCCTCTAATAAGTATGAATTTGGAGAAGGAACAGAATAAATAAAGTCAAAAAGTCTCTTGGAAGAAATACAAGCTTTCCTAAAAGCTAATACTCCGGTCCAACCAGTACATCCTATCGCTTTGATTCGTCTACCCTGACCTATATTGAAAAGATAAAACCATTGCAGTCTTCGAAGAATTCCTTTTAGTGTCCACCATTGGTATTGTTCCATATTCACAGCCATTACAAAGCATCCTTTTGTCAGTAAACGACGAAGCGCATAACCAAAAATCTCTATTTCCGGATATGTTTTCAATGCTTGATTAATATGTACATATTTTTGAGTTCTTTGGATAAGTATGTCAACATCATCCTCTTCTTCAACATAAACAATCTCGACATTTTTCATGTTGAGTCCACCAAATGTTCCATATTCTAAGCTCTTACAAGCGATAATAACGTGAAGTCTTTTCCCTAATTCCTCATATACACTTGCAGAATGCATACATATATAAGGTGTCCAATATACAATTCCTTTCATGATGTGAACAAATTATTATAAATAAGTTAAAAATTCAAGCGGAAGAGTCGTTGCCTTCCCTAATACCGCTTCCGGCACGTACCCGTCATACACTGGTGGAAAATGGCGTTTACTAAAGACTATTGGTCTTTGTCCCAAGAATGCTCCCCAAGCAGAGAATGTAGAATCAGAGGCAATCACAAATTTTGTTTTTGAAATAGCCCACATGTCGGCAAATGCATTTCCAAAGAAACAGCGTTTGACGTTCGGCAAGGAAAGCAATGAAATCAACTCGTCATCACTACCATCCGAAAAGAGAGCGAATTTTTGTTGGGGATATTCCCTCAGAATATTTTCTATCAGCTTTTTATACCATTCTATATCGACTCTCATTTCTGGTACGTAATCGCCCAATCGAATATGAACAGCCACCTGTTCTCTCATTTCAGAAACATTCACATTTTTAACCGTTTCTTCTTTCAATATCAAATTAAAATATTTTTGTACTAATACTACGTCCTTGTTTAAGTCCTGAAAGAAATCACCTAAAGTATGATACACTTCTACATCTTTCCGATTAAACATTTTTTTTGTTAAGATAATCCATGCCTTTCTTATGCCTTTAATACCGATATCATTAAATAGTTGGTTATAGACTCTTTTGTCGTGTTCTTTTCTTAATATTGGTCCTAAGCTAAATTTACACCATGTCGGAGTAATGAGTTTTCCATCTCCTCTTATAGAGGAGATATAGGCATTTGCTGCAAGAAACATACAGTTTGCTAATCCTGGTCCACCAATTCTAATCCATCCTAAGTCTTTATCAGATAATGCAGGATAATAATATTTCATAATTATAAAAGTAAATATCACTTGTAAGAATTGCGATAATATTCTAATTGCTCTTTGGTAAAACATTTGTTTTCTGGATATAACAAACGCTCGTGTTCCATGATTTTAGCTATCTCCCATTTGAACTTAATCACTTTTGCCGGATTTCCAATCACCACAGCATAGGGAGGTATGAATTCTCTTACAACAGCTCCAGCACCGATAATAGCTCCTCGACCAATGCGTGCTCCAGAAAGCAATATTACATTAATCCCAATCCACACGTCCTCCTCTACAATGATATCACGATAAAGATTGTCCTCATTCCCCCCATCCAAAAATTCGCCAATTCGTTGATAGTGATTGGAGGTCACTACAACCAACCCCTCAGCTGTCAAACATCCACGCTTCATTATAAATTTACTATTGCCCATTGTCATAATAGTAGATCGGCATCCTATTCGGGCAAAGTCATACAAATAGATATTCTGGGGATTCTTCAAATCAGCAGGA
>NZ_FR885273.1:58647-106498 GCF_000436315.1 Parabacteroides sp. CAG:2
CCCAATGAAGCATTTCGCCCAAAGTAACCAAAATCAGAAGGATTCGGCTTTATATAATAATGTATAAATATACCAATAGCGTGTTTAATGCGTCTTAAAAGATTCATATTATTATTCAAATTTTGTATCTAAACAATCTCTAAAAAGCTTTTTCCTAAAAACATACAGAATAATAAGCCATTCAAAAACTGGTGTATAAACAGCAAATATATGTCCAACAGGAGACTGAAATAGAAGAAATGATAATTGACCAAACAATAAAATCCCTATAACTGTACAATTATATTTAAGCCTAATACATACGTATTCTATAAAAAAACAAAGTAATCCCCAAAATAATGCTCCTCCACAAAAGCCAAAATCATAATATAAATAAGGCATTATAGACTTAACAGTAACAGATAATCCCAGATCATGAGATATTGATTTTGAGAATTTTTGACTCATTGGAGACAAAATAAAGGCTTGCGCCAAAGTACTTTTCCCATATTCGTAATTATAACAATCTTCAGGATATTGTTCAAGTACCATATTTGTCATTCTAGAGCCATCTGTTAAGTATAAAAATTTATCCATATAGGTTCCATGATTATCAGATTTATTTCGAAGCTGGGCTATGACAGAAAAAAGAGATGAAAAGATTAGTACAATAACTGTTATATGCATTATATCTTTCTTTCGCAAACCAACATCTAAAGAACTGTATTTACGGCTAAAGAAGAAAGTAACTAAAAAAGGCAGAGTTGAAGTCAAGATCCACACTCTTCCTCCAATAGATATATTAATAAAAGAACACAATAGCACATATTTAAAAAAGCCCCTTATATCTATTCCTGTTTGACCATATTTATATCCTAACAACATTAGGTAAAAATTACCAAGAATGTTTATGTGTCCTGATATCCGTTGAGCAATTGCTGCATATCCTACTCTTTCTGTCGAAAGAGCTAATATACGATAATCACTAAATGAATCAATATTACCGATTGTTACAATTAGAAATATAAACAATAAAATACCAATAATACCACAAAAATAAGGAATCCATTTAAATTTACCCAAGATTCTATCAATCGTTTCTATATCTATTAGTTGTACCTTCAATTTAGTTTCCGCCCTTGCTGTTGCAATATGAGCCATAGTAAAACCTATCACAGATGTCAACATTAATATACATATGAACTCGCTCGAAAAGTTAAAAACATTATTACTAACTTGATTTGACACAAACAAACCTTTTAGTTGGAATATTATGAGTAAGATTGTAATCAGCCAAATAAATGTATGAATTATAGAAGGAAGTAATAATCTATAACGCTTTTGCATAAGTAAAAGCGTTAGATAAACAGCCGTTATGCCTAAAGCCCAGTAACAATAATCTAAACTTTCCATAAATGTTTACCAATAACAAGCTCCTTCTACTTTACTCGCGGACTTTGGTCTTTCACTTTGTGAAGGCCTTACCCAATACTTATTGTAAAGACTACTATAGTTTGTTTCCAATTGTGGTAAATCTTTCCAATGATAAGCATCATTGTCCCATCTTTTCCCTTTAATACCAAAAAGGAGCTGAGAACCGCCACCCATATGAACGGCTTTCTTACCCATTCGTTTAATTGTAGCAGCCAATGACAAACCGTATGCTCCACACCCTAAAATACATATATCAAAATCTATTCCGCTGATTTCATTTTCCATATAAGTAAGTGCCTCAAACCAATCACAAAAAATCACATCATTACCGGCATTAGACTGAACTGCACGCAACGTTTTCAACTCAAAAGATGGTAATATGTTAGTATCTTCAAACAGTAGTTCCCGTCTTGCATATTGAGATTCAATGGTATCTACAAATGGATGAACAACCAATACTTTTTTCCCTTTTAATGCAAGTGTCCATGGTTGTTTAGTCCAAAATGGATAGAGACATTCCAAATGTACCTTGATAAGTCCTTTCCGTAACGGCATAAACTTTTCAGTATAGTTAAATGAGCCTAACAAATCAATTTCCGGAATATCTTGCAGGTAACGTTCGGCAAATCGATCCAAAATTTCTATGCTTTCAGGAAAAATGCCAGCATTCAGACGCATTGATTTATAAAATAGTTTATCCCACCAAGGCAAACCAGTATCATCCGTGATATAATCATAGCATCGCTTAAACAAAGGCGAATTGGAGTGAGTTGTTAGGTAATTGTTTACAATGCCTATCTCGCCCGAACCAAAACGAGAAATCATACAAGGTCTATCCTCTTCCAATAATTTCAGTATCTTCTCATTTGCAGAATCTCTATCCAAATCAGAGTAATCCACCTTAAAAACAGGTTTCTTTATATTCCTATACAATTTCCTAGTTCCTTTTATGATTAAATTTCTGATTTCCATATTTATCTCAAAATTCTTGATTAATATCATCTAATTTATCTTCGTACTGATCTACCAAGTAGTATTTTTCCTGTGGATGCTCATTGAACCATTTGGAAATCTTTTGATCATACTTAGGAGAAAAAACCCGTTTAATACCGGTCGCCACCAATTTAGTTGGAAGACCTGCCAACATCATAAATTCACCTTTCTCTTTCGTAAAATCCTTATTGACCAAACTTCTAGCTGCGACAATTGTAAAATCTTTAGTTTGACATCCTCCAAATATAGTAGATCGATTGCCAATCCAATTATAAGCACCTATTTCTATCGGATTGGTACAACGTCCTATTACTTTCTTACTACTATTATACATATAATGAAATCCACTGTTCATTATAACAGTATCAAAAGCGATCCTTGAATATTTTCCGACATGTATCTTACTTCCGTTACATATCAATCTTACACCTGAACCTATATATGCATATTTTCCAAAACGCAATTCACCTATAGCAACTCTTAATTTGCAGTTGAGAGCTATAGAGGCTGGTCCTTCAAATACAATCTTGCTCTTAGTTCCTCCCAAAGAAATAAATCCACTATGATCAAAAAGACTGAAAGACTCAGTATTTTTGCCTATTTTTACCATACCCGTTTTTATATAAGTATTCTCAAAAATGACTTCTCCATTAAGGCCAAAGAGACGGACACGACCATAAATAAATATAGGTAATTTTATTGCCTGCTTGAATGGCAATGTCCTAAAATTGAAATAAATTGTCCGCAAAATACTCAACCTCGGTTGATTTATCCGAGCTTCCAGACTTCCACATATACGTGACAAGACACTCATACTCTTCTCAATACTTTACTAAACATTATATAAAAAATCGTTCTTTCTAGTTGGGTAAAAGCCACTCGCCAATAAAGGGGTAGACTCAAAAGGAAAACTGTCAATATACCCCATAGTTCCGATAAAAGCAAATAATCAGCACTCTCCTTCACAATACAAGCAACAAGAGCAACGACAACAGTTACTGTCATCCCTTTTACAATAACTCTTTTAAAAAAAAGACTTACAGATAGCCCTAAGTTCTTGGATGCAACAATAAGATTTACTATTCCTCCTATACTTCCTTTCCAAATTAGCCAGTTTATCAAAATCCATGTAGGTGAAAAATCTCCCAAACTAAACATAATGATACTGATAAGGATAGGCATCAAATTAGTGATAGATCTCAACACATTATATACCTTAATATGTCCATCGGCCATAATACTTTGATAAAGAAGTACTGTTAGTTGGTCAACCAAAGTTAATACTAGCAGAATTGAACAGAATGCTACAGTCCATTCAGGAACATTATGTAACCACAGATTAAGAATATAAGGTAAAAACACCAACACCGGTACCCCTACAAAAGCAAAAAGCAAGTAAGAGAACTTACAACCTACATATGAAATCTCCAGCATCCTGTCTCGTTGATTTCTACCTTCAGACTTCACCAATACAGGCGTGACAGCCTTTATCATATTCATAGATACGCCCATCAATACTCCTGACAGCTGTGTAGCAATACCCAGTGCTGCATTTAGTTCTGTTCCAAAGTAGTGGTTGATTACGATATTCATGCCAAAAAGGGAGATCATACCAGTGGCCGTATTTGTCATATTCCATCCGGCAAACGATGTCATTTCCTTAATGGTAGCCTTATCGTAGTAGTGGCACATCTGCACTTTCCGACACTCCTCATAATGTTTCCGACAATATTGTTGTGTAATAAAACGTAACAGAAAACTTTCTGCAGCCATTAAGATAGCATAGAATACTAACTTTTCGTTGTCTCTATAGAGAATAACTATCGCTATCAGCAGTTTCAACATCACATCTATAATACCGAGGATGGAGTAGAAAAGCATGTTCTCATGAGCATTAATCTCGGCATCATAGGGAACAATAGTGATGGAAAATACGGTACTTGCCATCATGCAACCGTATATAATCGCAGCCTCCGTCTCTTTTCCTGTCGGAATGTTCAGTACCCCATTGAAGAAAAACAAAGCAGCAGTTCCCAAGAGAATGATGGTGACAACCGCCAAGATGTAATGCACGATTAGTGCATTGTTGAATATCAACTGTATCCTTCTTTCATCACCACTTCCTTCGGCATGGCTGAGATACCGTTGGATCACACCGCTCATGGAGGTACTTATAAACCCCAGCATTGCAATAGAACCGCCCACTACATTATATAGTCCGTAGTCCGATGCACCCAATGTCCCTAGTAAAATACGAGTCGTAAAAACACTTACCAATAACGAAACAATAGTTCGCACGTATAAAAACAATGTATTTTTCACAACACGTTGAGAAGTAGACATGTAATTAAGTCAAATTTAATATTTGATAAACCTTTGTTTCATTAGCATTGGTAATCCTTTCAAAAAAGCAAGCTACTAAATAGAGTCATAAAAGAATCTAAAAAGCACAACATTTTTTAACCAAGCAACAATTTCCGTTGCGCAAGACGGACCATCAGTGGAGCCGGATTTCTAATGATTATGCTTGCCAGAATAGAAGTCGCATCAATAAAGAAATTCGTAACTTGCGTGCTATAGGCTTTCCCTGTTTTACACCAACTCACGAAATGTTCACAATTGTTTGCCATTAGTCCATAGTCTCCAAAAGATACGAATCCCGCAAACACCAATAACGCTCTGTTTCGAGCTACCAGCCGATTCGCCGTATCCTCATGCTTGTATTCCACTTGTAAAAGGTAGGTTCCCCATCTTTCAAACGCACGTTCTTCCACTTGCTCAAACTCCTCAAGAATAATCTGGGGTGCTCCGCTCCCATTGCCTCGTGAAAAATGGATAACGTATCCCTCTTCAATAGCAAGCAAATGGTGCTGAGCCGGAGCCATCCCTGCCATATAGAATGTATGTATATAATGTTTCCCCATCTTAGATCGATGAAAAGCATTCGCAAATGATTTGTTCCCAACCATGCAGATTAATGTGAAATCATCACCATATACACTACATAGATTTATACTAGCCGGTATCGCATTACCACGACCGGCTGTATAATAATGAACGGCATTAGCATAAGCTATGGATTTGTCAAATTCGAATTGCGGCGTGTATTCATATAGACATGCGCCAGAACAGAAATCCTTGGCCGAACATTTTTCTATGCTAAACAATATAATTGAGCCCATTTTGATACAACGCTGGAAGATCACGCTATTATCGCCATAAATACCGAATTGGAACATTCGGTTGTTTCGTTGCGCCACGATAGGAGTTCCTTGTTCTTTATATCTCAAATCGGAATAATCCAATCTGATATGATTATTTAAAAAGTTACCAAACATATTCTATTTATTAAAATAAACGCTCTATAGTTTACTTTTCCTTTCCTATGTGCCACCAATCCAATTAGCAAAACTCCAGAATCCTCTCCTCTATCTCCGCAAACCGTTCCTCCAGAACGTTGATACGAGGTTCATCCGGCAAACGGAAGGGTTGGTCTCGCAAATCAATGATTTCTGACGCATGGTTGAATGTGGAACAAAGCAATAGACGTTTGGCACGCTCATCCCGCTCCTCGGACTGACGCAGGAACTCATGCGAATGGTCGGCTGGATAAGTTTCCTTATAAAAATGCCAAATGCAATCACGTAAGGCGGCATGGCGTATGCCCGCATCTCGGACGAGGTTTATTTGCTTCTCATCGGCCTCACCTGTAAAGATACTTCTCAATGCCTTGTCATAATCCAAAATATGGAGAGTAAGCAATAGATTGATGTTGGAACGAAGTACCGCCTCGCCAAGCATCCCAGCCTTTTCCATATACTGGACCAATGCTTGTTGCCACGCCAAATGGTCGCAAGCGAATTCTTCGAGCATTCCTTCGCCTCCGGACTGCAAATAGCCGGAAAAGTCAAAAATTTGACGGCCATATTGTCGCATTTTCTCCTGTTGCTCTTTGGATGCCTCTGCCCGTATATCATCGGGCAGTCCATCCGGAATCATAGAGTCCATGTATCCCTTCATCCGGTTGGGGAGTCCTTTCGTATACAGATATTGGACCTCCTCCACACTACGACGTGCATCAGCGAGAAATTCAGCCGCTATTTCAGGACGATAGTAAAAGAGGGCGTGAGAGGATTCGTGAAGCAATATAAACAGCATTTGCAGTTCAACGGATTGCGTCACAGAGTTTACATAACGCCTATCAATCTTGCGTATGATTTGATTCACCTCCTTTTCCAATTGGTCTAACGCAACCTCCGCTTTGGGATAGGCATCGCAATCCAAATAGAGGTTGTAAAGTCGGAAAAACACGACACTCTCACTGTCGATGGAAGGGAACTGCAACATCAGGTTATAAAGTGTCAGGAAAGATCTGATTTTAGGATTAAACCGCACAAAACAACCCATTACGTCCACTTTGGGAAAGACACAACCAGGGCGTGCCTTCTCCAACATAAGGCGAATGCCATACTGCCGGTTGATTCGCTCCAACGCCTCGTTCATTAACGCTTCCATATTCATGTTCCTTCATTTCTTCGCATGACGTGCCAAGAGAATCGCTTGCTGTAAGCTCAATCCGTCACGGTCAATGTTGTTATATATATAATGTATATGTACTTGCCCGAGCGTCTCCTCATCAGACAGGGCGGCAAGACATTCCAAAGCATCAGCCATGCGATCGGCACCGCCCTCCACCTCATAACAGCAGAGGATACGATCCGCATAGGCGGCATCAAAACCACGAAGGATAATCTCCTTACACTCCAATTCGTACATCCCCGTGCTTAGATGGAGTTTGCCCGTGTCTTGATACGGTATCTCCAGCACGATCCGGATACGTCCCTCTTTTCCCTCCTCGGACTTAGGAGCCTCGATCTCGATATGCCCCGAAGCCTTTCCATCCAGCAGCACTTGGATGGCCTTATGCTTTTCCACCATGGAGAGCCGGCGTATCATCTCGTTGCAACGGCGGTTGAATGTGGCATAGGTAACGCCTCCTTCCAACTCACCAAAATAAGGTCGCAACGCCTCGAAGAATGCCTTTTTAAAAACCGTTCCGGCATTAGCCCGCTTGTTATCATCCAGGATCATCGCTTTCACGACTTGCTCCACCACCTCTTTCATGGTGTCGCACGCACCCAATTGATCCAGGTAACCTTGCAGCCGCACTTTGTCCGAGATGTACCAGTCGAGTGTCTTAGTCGGCATGGCGATCGCTATTTATGTGATTCATGCAACAGGTCGCAACAAATTTTCCGCTTGTCTGCGGCCACCGTATTTTTGCCCGCAAAGCTTTACGATAGAGACCGGTATCTATAAATCGAATAATCACCATAAAAAAATCAGAAGTCATGAACGAGACAAATTTCCGCATCCGCCCCTACTCCAAAAGGGAGTTGGCGAAGCTCTATTTTCCTGATACAATTAACGAGGAATCTGCCATCGCAAACCTCCGTAACCTGATGAAGCATAACCCCGACCTGCTCGCCGAGTTGAAAGAAGCGTACTATAAGACTCATAACAGGACGTTTACACCTAGGCAAATAGGCATCATCGTACAGTATCTCGGTGAACCGTAAGCGGGAACTGAAGCCGTTAGTTATTCACTTCCCGAGCCGTTAGTTATTCACTAGGTATAGCCGCTAGTTATTCACTTGACAAGCCATTAGTTATTCACTTCGGAAACGCCTTAAACGAAACAACCGGAATGAAACCGAAAGCATCCGAAAGTGAGGTTTTCGACTTCCTTACTTTTGTATCAGTCAATGACATTGATAAAAATAACAGAGTATTCACTATTAAAATTTTAACATTATGGCACAGCCTTTTTATGCTAGAAAAATCGATTTGAACATTGGCCCTCGTAAGGGAGAAACTGTTTACAGTGCTCAAGCTTATTATTATGGTACAATCACTACCAAGCAGGTGGCTACCCAGATCGCACAAGAGTCGGCCTTGACACCGGCCGACGTGATCGGGGTCATCGAACGTCTCGCTTATTTCTGCCAAACCCACATGGCGCTTGGTTACAAGATCAAGCTGGACGGATTGGGCATCTTCTACAACGAGTTGCTCACCGAGAAAAGCGTAAGCACACCCAAGGAGGTGACAGCTAAGCTGGTGAAAAGTATCCGACCGGCGTTTAACGCCGAGTATACGATCCTTAACGGGACGTTCCGTTATGCGCTCCTGCCCGAGAAAACCAATTTGGTGAGAATCGACTTTAAGGGTGGGGTACCTATCGTAACTCCCGAGGAAGGGGACTCCGAAAGTCCCGACGAGATCTGATCTCCAAGAACTATACATTATTCACCCTCAAATTTGAACAGACATGAGCAATTCAAGTAAAATCGATTGGAAGAAAATAGTCCAAGCTATCGTACAGGCTATTATCGCAGCCTTAACGGCATTAGGTGTATCTTCCTGTGTTTCTCACTTCTAAATTCTAGTGACAATGACGCAAGAAACATTTCCCATGATTGTCGGCGGAGAAGAGACGCTCAACGAGCGTACCCTGCTGACGCAAGTGGAAAGCGGATTGATGATGAATGGGGCGGACTCTGTCCGCTTCATCGTCATACATTGCTCCGCTACCCAAAGTGACCGTGACTATACGGTGGAACAGCTTCTCCGTGACCATAAGGTACGGGGATTCCGTACCATCGGCTATCATTTCTATATCCGCAGGAGTGGAATCGTGACACAGCATCGCCGACTGCTGGAAGTAGGTGCCCATGTCCGTGGACTCAATCGTTGCAGCATAGGTATTTGTTATGAAGGCGGATTGGATGAAAGCGGCAAAACCGCCGATACCCGTACCCCGGAACAGAAGGAGCGATTGAGGGAACTCCTGTGGAAACTCCACACGCTCTTTCCTCATGCGTTTATCGTGGGGCATCGTGACTTGCCCGGCGTAAAGAAAGCTTGTCCCTGCTTCTCGTGCGATGAATATCGTTACTTGTTCCATTAACTATCCCGGGAAATGTGTCGCTATGATGCCTTGCAACATTCGAGAGACATTTCCCGATATTCTTTTCTTCATAACACTTTCTTTCCAAAGCGTAAGGCTATGAATATCAGTTCCACAGAGTTGATAATAGCCGTTTTTCAGTAGCCACTCCGCCTTACCTCGAACCTCCGGACCATATGCACCGATCAAGGAAAGGAGATTCAATTGGAACCTCACGTTCATACCTTTCAATCGCCAATAATCTTTCTCATTCATATAGGTATATCGTTCGGGATGCGCCAGTACAGGTATATAGCCTTTTGCCTTGATCCGAAGCAGAATATTATTTAATCCCATCGGAGGATTAAAATAGGAAGTCTCCACTAGCAAATGTTTTTGAGCCTTGCCAATCGGCAACAAGTCTTCTGAGGCCAGTCGCTCCTCAAATAAGTTATCCAACATGTATTCCGCGGCTAAATGGAGAGCTATACCTCCGGAATAATATTGAAGAAGAAGCTGGAAACGTTCTCTCAATTTCTCGCTCGTGTTGGGAATGTCTTCCATGACATGGGGAGTAAGCCAAATAGATTTAACTCCTAGTTTCTCCAAACAATCCAACGTATCCAAAGATTCACCCAACGTCCGTATACCATCATCCACCCCGGGTAATATATGTGAATGGTAATCAGTAAATCCCTCCAAAATACCGCTTCCCACAAGACTGGTCTGCTTTTTGAAAAACCACATCCTATTTATTCCTCTTTCGTATATCCGGCGTAGCCGTAATGGTAGCCATATTTGTAGCCATAACGGTTACCTCCTCCGTCTGTTCCATTTAAGATCAAAGACATGTTGCCGTATTTACGTTCCGTATGGAACTTCTCGACATCCGCTAACAGGTTTCGGTCAAGTAATCCCGCACGGATGATAAACAAGGTCAAGTCTGAGTACTTATTGATAATGGAAGCATCGGCCACGATCTCGACCGGCGGACAATCGATAAAGATATAATCATACTCCATACGGAGCTGTTCCAGCAATGTGGCAAAACGTTCCGAGAATAAAAGTTCCGTAGGGTTTGGGGGGATCGTACCTACGGGAATCACATCCAAACCGGCGATAGTTTCTCCCTTTACGATAATAGAGCTATAATCCGGAACCTGTCCGCTTAGGTAATCGGATATGCCACACTTTGGAGAATGGATATAATCGCTAAGGGATGCTCGACGAAGGTCCATATCTATCGCCAGAACTTTTTTACTTTTTACGGCGAGACTCGTGGAGAGATTCATCGTTATAAAGGTCTTACCGCTACCGGGATTCAAGGAAGATACCATGATAACCTTTGAGTGAGCGTCTTTTCCCATCATGAACTCTAAATTGGTACGTACTACCCGGAATGCCTCATTGATTACGTTGCGGCTTTTTTCCTTGACTACGATTATGGCCTTTTCCTCTTTCTTACGCCGGAAAAAGCCTTTTTTCGCCCGATATGACAAAGGTATCTCTCCAACGAATGGAATGGTCAATCGCTCTATATCTTTTCGCCCGCGAATAGTCGTATTCATATTCTCCAACATAAACAGGATCACGACCGGTATTAACAAGCCGAGCGCAAAAGCTACCAATAAGATATTCTTCTTAACCGGGGCTATAGGAAGCATATTTCCCGTCGGCGGGGTGATCAACCGTGTATTATATGCCGTAAAAGCTTGGGACAACTCATTCTCCTCACGTTTCTGCAACAGGAATAAATACAATGACTCTTTTACCTTTTGCTGACGTTCCACTGATAACAGGTATTTCGCTTGCGAGGGATTAGCGGCGATACGGGCCGTGGTTTGCTTCTCGCTTTGTCGCAAAGTACTAATTTGCGTATTAAGCGTGACTACCAGATTATCAATGGACGAGATGATAGCCGTACGCATGGCCTGCAAGGAATGATCCAGATCCATCACCAACGGATTTCGCTCGCTACTGTTCGCCACTAAATTGTTACGTTGCAACTGCGTCGTATTGTATTCTGATATCTGATGTTCTATATTGGTGCTTTCCAAACCGGAGTTAGCCGGTAGCAACTGGTTCTTGCTGGAAGCGTTCGTCAAGTAGTTCCGGATATAACGGGCCATGGATAACTGAGTGTTCAAAGTAAGGATGCGGGAATTGGTCTCGCTGGATTGCGCCAGATACAAACTGGAGGCCGCTTGCACATCCGGCAGCAGATTCTCGCTTTTATAAGTAGAGATATTCTCATCCACGCTCCCCAACTCCCCCTCAATCACACCCAAACGATCATTGATAAACATGGAGGTACTGATGGCGATCTGGTTTTTGTCTTTTACCCAATTCTCATTATAGACGGATATCAAGGTATTCAATATGTCTTCCGCACGCCGCACACTGACATCCTTAATCGAGAGGTTGATCACCGTTGATTTCTCGTCGCTTAACGCTACGCTCAAATTACCGGAATAGGCGGATAACGTGCCATACAGACCGGATCGCGAGACATAAATCGGCTGAGCGAACGCTCCTTGAAAATAAGGGGTCGGATCTATCGTCAGTTTACCCACCGGAGTCGTAACCAACTCCCGTAACTTACAGGTCATGACCGAGGTCTCTTCAAGCTCCTCACCCTCCCGAATGAAATCGGATAGTTCCACGTTCTCCTCATCCAGCAAACGTAAGGTAAAAGACACGGATTCATTATCTTGCAAATCCGCAAATGAAACAGAGACCGGAAGATCCTGTCCATAAAGGACTTTGCGATAAAAAGCCCCATCCGTATGATAGGCAACATCCAAACGCAATCGATTCACGACATCCAGCATAATCGCAGGAGATTGCAAGGATATCAACTCATTGTTCACATTGGTGTTCGCCTGAAAAAGCCCCAGATCGGAAAAAGAGCCTCCCACCTCGCCGGAAAGAGATTGCCCCTTCGACTCGTCCTTGATCAACAAAGCCGCCGACCGCATATAAACCGGAGGAGTAACCAATACATAAAGAATAGCGACACTTAGCGTTATCCCCAAAGAGATGACAAACCAATACCACTTGGAGAGACAGAGGTAAAACAAGTCCTGAATCCGCATGAAGTCCTCCGGTTGACCCGTTCTAACGTTATTTTGAGCCATAATTTTTTAATGAATGAATTGAATGATCAATTATTATTTGAATACAAGTACGCTAATCGTTGTCAACAAGGAAGCCAGCGATATCCAAAAGGAGGTGGAACGAACATTGTTTCCGTTGACAGTGGACTGACGTGCCCGCACGGTATTCGGCTCCACATAAATCACGTCATTCTGCTGGAGGTTATAGGCGGGAGACGCATACATCTGGCTGGCGGAGCAAAGGTCTATGCCGTAAACTCGTTGCGCTCCATTTTCCTCACGTAGTACCATTACCTTATCCCGTTTGCCATAAATCGTCAAATCGCCCGCCATACTGATAGCGTCTAACAAGGTCATTTGATCCCGGTCGATATTGAAACGCCCCGGGTTGTTCACCTCACCCAGAACCGATATTGTAAGGTTCATAAATTCAACGGTCACCACCGGATCTTTTACGTAATTCCCAGTAATCAACGCATCCTTGATAAAGGCCGCTATCTCAGACCGGCTTTTCCCCGCCACATGGATTTTTCCCAATACAGGAAAATCAATCTCACCCCGATCGTCTACCGTATAGCCGGACAAGCCACGACTTGATCCACTACCTTGCGATACCTGTCCGACCTGCTGCGACAGGATCGGCAAATTAAATAGGTTGGTCAGTTGGGGATCTCGGCTATTCACCAGAATAGAGATCTGATCGCCCGGTCGTATCTTGACCGTCAATGGAGACACGACCTTCTGCTCACTCTCTCCGGGGTGAAGATCTTGAAAATAATTCGTTTGGTGCGTAGTGGAACAGGCGCTTAAAAGAAATAACAACCCTACCAATTGTATGAAAAACACATGTGAATAACGAGAACTCTTATTCATGATATAAAATTAATTGATTTGATTTCATTGATGCCACTCTTTTTCCTGATAAAGGATGATGCACCGGTTGATGATAAGATGTATCAATGCCCACAACAACATATTTAGTACCAATAACCAAGTAAGATTTAAAACCGGGGACAGCAGGATATTCATCCCTATGAAAAAGAAGGAGATTAACAGGACCGTCACCAATACCGTACGGACACGCATACCAGTCCGCAACAACTTATGATGGATGTGATTCTTATCCGGTAAGAAGGGATTCCTGCCTTTACGTAATCGATGCAACACCACACGGAAGACATCAAGAAGAGGAACCAGGAGCGTCGAGAATGCTATAACCATATAAGGGTTTGTCCGGACCTCCCCATCTGAATGTACGACACTTAGTTGTATTACCAAGAAGCTGAGGATATAACCGATCGTCAAGCTTCCTGTATCCCCCATGAAAAGTTTGTGCCCACGCTGAGCGTTGCCAAAAACGTTATAGAACCAGAAAGGTATCAATATACCTAATGTAGCTAACGCCAACAATGCATAAAAATAAGATCCGTTAGATATACAGATAGCCGCCAATACGGTAAGCGCGATACAACTCAAGCCGGAAGCCAAGCCGTCTATACCGTCAATCAGGTTAATAGCGTTGGTTATATAAACGACTATCAAAACCGTCAAAGGAATACCCACCCACGAAGGAAGCATATAAATTCCGAACAAACCGCCTAACGAGTTAATCCATGCCCCCGGCAACACCAATAGGATCGCCGTAAAAACCTGAACAACAAATTTGTAACGATAACCGACACCCACCAGATCATCTGCCACACCAATGAGATAAAGTAGCATACAACCACTGACCCAAAACAGTAACTCCAACAAACTTCGATCGGTTAGCAAACGAGCTATCGGAATCCCAACGCAATGGAACAGACCGATTATCAAACAGAGCGACACGAGTATCGCCGGGAAGAAAGAGATACCTCCCAAGCGGGGAACAGGTATGGAATGCACCTTACGCTCGTCGGGCTGATCGAACAATCGTTTCTTATAGGAGATCAACAAGATATTGGGGATAAGTATCAATCCCTGTAAAATGGATATCAAAAAACCACCCGATAAAAAAAGACCGGTCTCTATTGTCGTTCTCATATTTTTTGAATAAAGCTTTGTGGGATATAGGAGGTCGCTACGGCACAGACCCCCTGAATGGCGACAACCAAACGGCTGTTTTTCTTGATCCGGCAGATATATCCTTCCGCCCCCTTGAATTTCCCGTCAATCACTCTCACACGTTCTCCCCGACAAAACTTGGTACTGTCAGCCCCCAAATATTCCATTCCTTTCTCGCCGGATGACGTGACCAACATGAAAATATTCATCTCCCGGTCCGGAATGATAAGTGGCACCTTTTTCAATTCCTTATCTCTTGTATACAGTATCACCTTGTCCGTGAATTGTCGCTGTATCTCCATCGCACGCAACGTCGTAGAATGAAAGAACAGGATTGAACTGATAATTGGTTTACGTATGATCTTTCTTACTCCATTCCGCATGACCACCGCATCCTCACAAGGGAAATAGCAATCGATATCATCCTTCTTGAGGGATTCCTCGATCTCAAAAACTTTGTTATAAAATACTTTTAGCGCAAACCAATGGTTGCCGTCAAGTGTTATTGTTTTCAATGAATTATACCGTTTTTATTCATGTACAAAGAGGATATACCTTCCATTCCTGTATTTCCTTATTTTTTGATTAAAGGATATACAGCAATCAAGGTTAATCCGGCTATTTTTATATAAAATTCCGAAATGAGGACCATTCCTGACTACAGTGAATGGGAAACCCTAACCCTATATTTCTACCGTTTCTTGGTAAGAAACAGTACAAATAGTTATTTATCTTATTATCAAATACATAAAATATATAAAAACTACTTTTTTACTCGGTTTACTCAATTTGATACTCGAAAAAAGATAAGGTTGTTGTCGAAAAAAGTATACACTCTCATTTTCCAGACCAGACAAAGAATAATAGAGAAGAAAACAATTAACGTATTTATATATGCTATTTGTTAACGAGTTACATCAACAGAGGATACAATTTATATCCAAAAATCCCCCCTTTATTTTTTTGTTTTGCAGATTATAATTACATTTGCGACGTATTTCTAAGATTTCTTACCAAGAGACAGTAGAATTTAGGTCTTTTAAAATTCCATTATTCGCATTGTCTATCAACGAGTTATCCAAAGAGTCCAAATAAATAAGAGTTGTCTTCTCGGAGGTATGTCCCATTCCTGCGCTGATAACCGCAACAGGGATATTATGATTGCGTGCAGCGGTAGCCCAACTATGGCGGGGAGTGTATGAAGATAGAGGCAATGTCTCACCGATTAACTTCCCCAATCGCTTTAATTTCTGATTATGGTAATTCAATCCCGTTTGGTATTGCAAGTAAGCCCGATCCGGATTTTCATCGGTAATGATTGGAAATACATAGGGAGTTTTCGAAGAGTCCGATAGATATCGTCTCAAGATCGCCTCTATACAAGGTTCAATTCGCAACGTCAGGTTTTGACCGGTCTTATGGCGACAGTAAGTAATTACCCCTTTACCTATATTTTCTTTTTTCAAATAAGCCATATCCACAAACGCCATCCCTCGAGTACTATAGCTGAATACAAACAAATCCCGAGAGAGAGCCAAAGCCGATGAATAAGACAGGTCAAGTCTCTGCAACTTCAAAATGGTCTTTTCACTAACGGCACGTTTCGATGTCTTGGCGATCCCGGTATATACCTCATGAAAAGGAAAAGCTTGCTCCACAAGTTGCTCTTGTACAGCTTTATTATAAGCGGCACGCAAGATTCTCATATAAAATGAGCTACTATTCTTACTCACTCTCCTTCCCCATAGCCATTTCTCATATTTGCAAGCCGTATCGGAGTCTAATGCGGTGAGAGGTATATCACAATTCTCTAAAAAAGAGGAGAAGCTGTTCAATGTTCGTAAATAATTACGGGAAGTACTGAATTGACCGCTATCATGAAGGAGTCCAATCTCTTTTCTCAAATAGTCCAACATTCCGGTTTCAGTTTTTGGAGATCGAAATCTCCTGATCACATCGGATAAGGTGTATTCATCCCCTACAGCATCTAATTCCCGAATGATTTTCCGGATCGCAACTAAGTCCGCATTTATTCGTTTCTGATAAGAAAAAATAGTTTTTTCATTGTCAGGCGTAACAACCAACTCTCGTTTCTCCCCATTCCACCAATGAGGAAATATCCGCATATCGGTAGTTATTTGCCTATTCTCCTGTCTGTGACAAAGTTGGTAGCAGACAACACCCGCTTTGCCTCTCACCGTCGATGGACGAAACTTTACTTTTATTGTAGCCATACTTTTTTAAGCCAATTTTACACTAGCCAACCCGAAATGTCAATAGGTAGACAATAATAATTATCATAGAAAATCTATCATAATGTCCTCATTCAGGAGCTATTTAAAACATATGACTCACCCAAAAAGTTGTTTATAGGAGATATCTATCAGATTCTGCTAAAAAGATTGAATTTATGAAAAGAATAGTCTGCAACTAACACTTAATTATTTCGACGATATTCGGTTGGAGTGACCCCATAGCTTTGTTTAAAAGCCGTACTAAAATAACGAGCGCTGGAAAAACCGACACGGTCCGCTACTTCCTGAATACTCATATCCTTATGAGATGAAAGCAACCGAGAAGCCTCGACCATACGAAACCGAATCACATAATCACCAACCGAGACATCCGACAAATGACTGAACTTGCTATAAAGCGTCGTTCTACTCATCGCCATCGCAGAGGCGATAAAAGGCACATTCAAATCCGGATTACTCAAGTTCTCCCGAAGCAACGTATTCAATTTACACATGAATTGTTCGTCCGCATTGCTTGTCGCATCCTCTTTTGGAGAGAATAGACAACCGGACTCACGATAACGCACACGAAGTAGGTCTCGTTGTCTTAATATATTCCGCAGAATCACCAACAAGGAATCTATATCAAACGGCTTCGCCAAATAGATATCCGCCCCTGATTTATACCCCTCCCAAGGGAAACATAATCCCACGGAATGGAAATAGCCTGTTCCCCGGATATACCATCAGGATGAATCGGTAACCCATCTAAAGCCAAATTAATCATGCTCACAGAAAAATCCTCTTCCTCATGAATGTCATAGCCGGGCCGTATCCTAACCAGCCCTTCCACTCCAGAAATATAAATATTACCGGAAAAAGACTCAAAAGCAGGTTCCGGAAAGTACCACGATCGAAATATGCCAATCCGCAACAGGTTCCTACCCAAATATTTCCCTCCGCATCTTCCTCCAAAAAAACTATATCATTATAAGGAAGAGAATGCGGATTCTCCCTCTCCTCCTGATAAACGGTAATCTTTTCCCTATCGAAACGATTCAACCCAAATCGGGTACCAATCCACATAACCCCTCTTTCATCTACCAGCACACATTTTACGGAAGACTGCGATAATCCGTTTTCCAAAGAGATTTGTTTAAAATAATACCTAGGAGCTGCATAAAGAGACTCTGTTAAACACACTAAAAACAGCAATAGATATAATTGTAAAAACTTCCAAAATACTCGCATAGTTGTATATCACCCATTGTTCGGCAAAAACACTAAATCGTCCGAAATATAAGGCTTGCAGAGTATAAAAAACGTTTTTTGAATTTTCACGGACGATTTTGGACTCAAGAAAATATCCTTAAAGCATAGATTTGCAGCAAGTGAAAAATTAAACAAAAAAGCATATCATTAAAAATTATTCTTATGTTACGTACAACGGGTATATATTTTATTATTTTGGTTATGATACTTGTAAAATGTTTCCTTCCGGACGAAAAACCGGAGATCATTCCTTTCCCCTTGCAAAGTGTATCAGACAAAGGTGATTTCACATTCAACAAGGCAACCCTCATCAGTGTAGAAAATGAAAAACAGGCTATGATCGCTCGGGAGTTGACCGATCTGTTCACGCTTTCCGCCGGATTCACCCCGGAAATAAAAATACAAGACAAACGAGCCAATATCATATTCCGCACAGACAGAGAACTAGCGGCCGAACATTATAAACTGAATATAGCCCCCTCTTGTATTCTAATAAAAGCATCCGGACAAAAAGGTTTCTTTTACGCAACGCAAACCTTACGTTTTCTGCTTCCTCCAGCAATAAACAGCCCAACTCAGGTAGAGATATTCAATGGAACGTACCGGGAATGACCATACTAGATGGCCCCCGATACAGCAATCGGACCGTGGCAATACACACACCTTTCACTCTCATCTCGAAGGATAATCTCAAAGAATTAATCGATCACCTAGCCATGTTAAAAATAAACAGACTTCATTTCACACAAGAAGTTCATGATACGACACCTGAAGGACAGCAAAAAATGAAGGATATGAACCTGTATGCTAAATCCAAGAAGATCACGATCTCAAACGGAACAACACACACCCATGATATCATATCGTATCTCCCGTTCCAAGCAGAGCTACTTATCTGGAAAGCAAATATCTCCGATTGCGATGAGGATAAAAAAGGTTATTCCAATATTTAGCGCCCATCGCAGAAAGAAGCTGGTCTGGTAATTTGTTAGCCCATCGCCTCACGCAAGATATCGATCAAGATAGGCTTCAATCCGCTTACGAAACATTCCACGGCGATCACCATCAGTATCAATCCCATCAAACGCATCATCACGTTATTTCCAGTCTCTCCCAATATCCGTACCAAACGGGTAGAAGCTTGTAAGATCAAGAACGTGATAAAATAAACCAATGCGATAATACCAATCAACGTACCCTTTAAGCTGAGTGTCGAGGCGTCATCCATAAGCATGATTGCGTTGGCGATCGCTCCCGGACCGCACAACATCGGGATTGCCAGAGGAGTAATGGATATATCATCCGCATAGGTTTTCACCTCTTCCTCTTTCAACTTCGCGTTCGAGTAGCGTGCTTGAAGCATATCAAACCCAATCTTGAAGATAATAAAGCCGCCAGCTATGCGAAAGCCGTTCGAGGAGATACCAAAGAACTTAAACAGGAACTGACCGGAGAAAGTAAAAACCATCAAGGTGATGAACGACACGATCGTGGCCCTTCGGACAATCGCTTTCCGCTCATGGTCATTCATACCATTGGTCATGGTCAAGAAAACCGGCATCGTACCGAGTGGATTGGTCAACGTAAAAAACGAAGTGAAACATAATAGGGCGAAAGGTAACAAGTCTTCCATATCAATAATTTTTTAATTGGCTAATGTGCCAATATGCCAATTAGTTGAAGAGAGCATGATTGGCACATTGGTACATAACATATTATCACATTATTTACTCATCCCAGACCAAATAGGCTGAGACCAACCAATGATTCAGCTTATTCCCATCCACTTCTGCCGCTTCCGGAATACTCACCGTCAGCGTATGATGGCCGGGTTGGATATCCTTCAGCTCCACCTCTTCCGGTATCACGTCCGATCCGGGACACCAATTAGAGCGGGAAAGATCCGAAGACGCCAAGGGTTCCTCTACTTCTTTCTCCGAATAACCCTTCTCGGTGATATAGGCAGCCAGACGCTTTCTCAACCAAACCCCGGTAGCCGGATTAAAACGACGGAAAGAAGCGCAGTCCGTACGCCAAGGAACAAAATCCAAGACAGGAACTCCATCAACAGATACAATATTCTGTTTCTCCACGAACTCATCACCACCGGAATGACCGCCATGTCCCGTAACGATATATTTCAGACGGACATCACGTGCGCCTTGAGGAATATCAAAATCCAATGACACGTCCTTCCGGGCGAATATATCCGGATATTCCTGCCCGATATAATAAACCGTATTCATCAACGGCTCTACATGTTTCTTCGGCAAAGCGTCGCAAGTCAGATCGGACTCGTCCACATCGATCGTCATGCTAGCGACGTATCCTTCCGGTGTCCATGTATCGATAAAGATCCCAACATAAGCGCCACCTTCCAGAAGAGGATACAAATCGGTTATGTCTTGCTCCCAGCTTACGCTATCCTCCCAATGGTCGACATACACAGGTTTACGATGTTTCGTCAAGCTATCCTCGGGACTACTGTAATGCCCTACTCCGAACGGAGTCATGAAACGCATCAATTCCACGGTAGGTTGATAATCCGTCCCGGGGATGATACCGATCATCTTCTCCAGTTTCACGCTATCCACCGCAGGAAACTCCTTCTCCCCTTTAGCGATATTCAACAAATTAATGCCCGAGGCATTTGGCAATACAAAACAAGAGCCGGATTTATCCCAGCGATCTCCATTCGAAGCTACCGTAACCCGGAGTTTGACGGAAACGTTTCGCTTATATTCCGGCAATGTTACCTTCTTCAAGATAATACGGCCATTCACCAAATGATAGGTACTGTCCGGTCCCGGAGCGTTAAAAGCGGCGGGATATACATCCGGAGCGAAACGTACGTGGGTATCATTAAATACCTGTACGGAATAATCTCCCATTGACGGTAATTCTTTATGTCCGCAAGAAGCGGTACATAGAAAAACTCCCGTCAAGGAGACAAATAAAACCAATTTTTTAATCATTTTGTCTAGAATTTAGTAAGCTCCTTAATAAGCTGCTTTTGTCCGGCAGTCTTATCGGCGTGCGTACAAGGACCGGTCACACAACCGCCCTCGCAAGCCATCACTTCTATAAACTGCGCGGGAGCCTTTCCGGTTTTAGCATAAGCACGTAATAATGCCACATTTTTCTTTGTCAGGTTGGCTACCTGCACGGCATTTACGTTCTCGTCCTTCAAATAAACCTTAACGGCGTTGATCACACCACCACTTTGGGCGAAGCCATGCGCCTCACGGACAGCGTTAAATAATACAGAGAAAGGCTGGGCCTCCTCGATCTTGATACCCAATCCCTCCAATACGGAACCTACTTCCTCAAACGTAAGTGTAAAATCCACGCACGGATCTAGTTTCACCTCTTTTCGTTTCGCCACGCACGGGCCAACAAACACGATCTTCGCATCCGGATATTTTTCCTTCACGATACGGGCCGTATAATACATCGGAGATCCAGTAGAAGAGATGTATTTCTTTAAATCCGGGATATGTTTCTCGGCCAATTGCACGTAAGACGGACAGCAACTAGTGGTCATGAACGGTTGTCCTTCTTTCAATTTCTCGATCAATTCTTCCGCCTCATGACGGGTGGTTTCCATAGCGCCTTGCGCCACCTCAACCACTTCCTCGAATCCCAAGGACTTGATAGCGCCATACACTTTTTCCTTCGGAGCGCTAAACTGAGCTAAGATAGACGGAGCGACAATCGCTACCATCTGTTCCTTATTCCGCAAGCGTTGCAAGATATCGAATACTTGCGAGATCTCGAAGATAGCACCGAACGGACAAGCATTCACACATTTACCGCAATATATACATTTAGACTCGTCGATATGCTCCACCCCATACTCGTCCTTGCTGATCGCCTTAACCGGACAAACTTCCTCGCAAGGGATCGGGATATAAACGATGGCATGGTACGGACAGCTTTGGTGGCATTTACCACAGCTGATACAAGTTTCATGATCAATCTCGGCCTGACCGTTTTTCTTGAATCGGATAGCGTCCTTCGGGCAGTTCATATAACAACTACGAGCCACGCAACCCCGGCAAAGATTCGTGATCTCATAATTCACGGAGACACAAGAGGAACACGCCTCATCCACTACACACATGATATTTTCCTTCTTATTCTCCGAGCGGAACAAGGCACGCTTCGCATACTCTGAAAGCGGTGTCAACTCATCTTCCTCGTCCTGCATATCAAAACCAAGCAAAGGCAAGGTCTTGTATTTCCAGACGGCACGTTCCTTATGTACACAGCAACGGCCCCTCACTTTCGATTTTCGGGGACTCAACTCGATCGGTAAGCGATCTATTTCTTCTAGAAGACGGTTTTCTTTCCAGAGCTTTACTAACTTCGCCAGCAATCCGTGACGAACAATCATTACGTTGTTGGTAAATGCCATAATGTTATCGTATTTGTGCTTTTAGTATATCGTATATCGCATCACTTCTTTACAAACGCGAAGGTAAATAAAAGTTTCTAAACAGAAAGAAAGCTTTCTTTAAGAATTATCGAAGCACTATGAATATCTCCGCCAAACGGAGGATTTAATTTAGACAAGACAAGTTCCACCTCCGTGATCTGTGGAAATCTCTCTTTCAAAGCCTTCAAGATACGCCCCGCCGCGTGCTCAAGAAGTCTCGAGGGGATAGCCATTTCTGCTTTCACGGTTTCATATACTGTGGCGTAATTGATCGTATCGCTTAAATCGTCGCTCCATACCGCATTCTCCAACGGCGCTGTCAGTATCAAATCTACGATAAAAGTATTCCCAACCCGGGTCTCTTGGGGTGCCACGCCATGATAGGCATAGAATGTCATCCTTCGTAATTCAATCTTTGTTGTCATAATCTTTTAATTTATCTGTAAATGTATAGAAAGTAAACCTTCCTGCAAAAAAATAGTCTTATATTTGTCAACCAAGTAACAACACATTATGATGGGAATAAAACAAAAAGATGAAAATTCCGCAGGCGGATTACACAACGCCTTGGCTGCGGGGACAACGATAAAGGGTAATATTATCACAGAGACAGACTTTCGCTTGGATGGAAAAGTAGAAGGGGACATCAGTTGCAACGGCAAGATCGTTATCGGCCCCAAAGGTAGCGTAACAGGCAATATCGTATCCGAGAATGCTGAGATTCTCGGTGAGGTAGATGGCTCCGTAAAAGTAAGCGCAAAGCTTATTCTAAAATCAACAGCAATTATCAAGGGAGATATATATACCCAATCCCTAGAGATCGAACCAAACGCACGGTTCAACGGAGCCTGCTCGATGTGTTCCGAGAAAAAGAAAGCGGACAAATAGACTGAGGGCCGCACTTTTCGATACGGCCCTTAGTCTTTCTTATTTTCGTCCAGCCTCTTTTATCAACGAGACTATCTTATTATTCAGGTTATCAGCCTGCAAAAGCTGTTCCAACGTAATATGCATCCGGTAGCGCCAATAATGCGTTGAATTCGCAGGAACGTTAATACGCTCGGATTCTATATCCTTTCGCTTGATAGAATCATCCATAGCAAACCAATCCTGCAACGGAATAATCGTCAGCATGGAACGAGTCTTCAAATGATTAGAAATAATCTGGGCAACGATTTCAGCCGTACATTCATCCGGGGCCTCACCGATCCGTTGCAATACATGGTTGTAATAACGCTGTGTCTTCTCCGGATCTTCTTTCCACCAATTACGAAGAGGAGTCATATCATGTGTAGAAGTCGTACAAACGGAATGATAAGGCAAATTAAACATATCGGAAAATTCCCGCTGCGGACTCTTCGGCATACGCTCAATCTCAAGGCTTAGTATTTGCAACTTATTCATAACCTCGGGAACAGAGGCGGGGATCATACCTAGATCCTCTCCACAAACCAACATCTCCGTGGACGCGACCAACGGTGTCAAACGCTTAAACGCTTGCGCCTTCCAAAAATCATTATGGCGATGATAGAAGAAATGCCAGTATAACTGATCGAACGCATAACGGTCGGAACCACTCAATTCCCGATAGATATAGGATTGATTCGCCGAGATCCGGGGATGGAACTTATCGGTCTCTCTTGGGTCACGAAGAAATAATACCTCATTCGCAATCGTAAACAGGCCATTCTTGATCCGTAGGGAAACTGGATCCGCCTTATCCGCAAACAACGCCTCAATCTTCCTTTGCGTATCACAGAACGGTTTTAACACATAATGCCGGGAGGAGGATTGTGCCAAATAAGCACCTATCACCTCTTCTGTATTTTCCTCAAACAATTCCGATAAAAATTGTCGATTGATATGTGGGGTCGTGAAACGAGATTCGTTAAAATTCAATCCATACTGCTCGATCTCTTCTCTCGAGAACGGCAACGCTGGATTGAAATGACCACAAAGCCCTTGCACATATTCACAAGGAACCTCCCATATTCGGAAAAATCCCAAGATGTGATCTATACGGAAACAATCGAAATAATCACTTAACTTAGCGAAGCGTTTTTTCCACCAAGAGAAATTATCTTTCTCCATCGCATCCCAGTTATAAGTCGGGAACAGCCAGTTCTGACCGTTCATGGAAAAGTCATCGGGGGGAGCACCCGCTTGACCATTCATATTAAAATATTTCGGTTCCGTCCAAGCCTCTACACTAGTGCGGCTCACGCCAATGGGTAAATCACCTTTCAATACAACTCCATTCTTACGGGCATAATCCGATACCGACTTGAACTGGTTGTGCAATACATATTGCAAGAAATAAGAGAACGAGATCTCCGGCCATGCGTCACTATCTTCCCGGCATAGGGCGCGAACACGTGTCTTATTGTAAGTAGAATTACCTTGCCATTGAGAGAAATCCGATGTCCCATAACTTTCCCGCAAGAAACAATAAGTAGCGTAAGGCATCAACCATGACTCATTTTGCGCCAAGAACTCTTTAAACTCCGGCGTATCTAATACGGCCTTACCCTCCCCTGCGAAATATTCTTGACAATAACCCAATTTATATTTCAGTACTTCCTCGTAATCAACCGTATCTTTTGCGTTTAATTCTTTTTGCTTCCCTGCATAAAAAGCTGCTCTCTCCGGATCTTTCAAGGTCCCCAAAGCCGATAAATCCACATACATGGGATGAAGGGCATAAATAGAAATAGCGCTATACGGATAGGAATCCACCCAAGTATGGGTCATTGTCGTATCATTCATAGGTAATACTTGAATGATACGTTGGTGCGTCTTTCTAGCCCAATCCACCAACATGTGTAAATCTCCCAAATCACCTACTCCAAAGCTCTTTTCCGAGCGCAAGGAAAAGACGGGGATAACCGAGCCGGCACAACGCCATAACGGTAAGCTATCCCGGAAGTAAAGACCAGATATAACAACGGTCTCACCCTGTTTCTGGGGAACAAGACTTAGAATACGATTCTCATCACTCTCCCAATACAAAGGTTGACGGGAATCATTATCCCAAACCAAAAATTTATATTCTAAAGGATACCGTATCTCCGCAGCGTCTAAATCAATATGCCATTCCGGGAAAGTATCGCAACTCAGCAATAAAGCCTTGTCCGGATGCCAGTTACCTAAGCATTCTTGATTTCCAGTAATGGCTACACACTGATTCTTTTCCACCCGGGGAGCGGATATCTTTATCACCAATTTTCTTCCACTTCTAACGACCCTCTCATGTGTATTGCAGGGATGAGCGAATAAACTTTTGGTGAAAGCCGAAGAATAAAAGGCTAGATTATCCGGACGGATTTGCCAATAATCATAAAGGATGTAAGAATCAGATTGTCCATCCAATACAATCCGGTGATTCTTCTCCCACTCCTCAAAGATCTGCTTATCATTAACACTTAAGAAATATCTATATTCTATATCTTTTATATCGGGTGGAAGATCCAGTTCCAGTTTCCAGTTTCCATCCCCAGAGTAATTCATCTCCTTAGCCAAAGCAGGTTCCCAAGAGCCTAATTCCGGTATGGAGCCCACTACACATAACTTCTGTCCCCAAACGGTATGGAAGTTTATATTAAAAGTGACTTTCATGGTATATAGATTTAGTCAATTATTTAACCGCATTTAGAGGCTCCGCAATTCGTGCAGATCAAACAACCTTCTTGATAAATCAAGGTCTCCAACCCACAGTTCGGACATTTCTGCCCTTTCGCTTCCATGCCGTTCGGTAAATATTTCTTCAAGGCCCGTTCCACGCCATTCTTCCAAGTATTGATAGACTCGCTATTCAACTCCATACCCTGTACCAGTTTTATAACCTGATCGATAGGCATTCCGTAACGGAGCACACCGGAAATCAATTTAGCATAGTTCCAATATTCCGGATTAAACTTGCCATCCAAGCCTTCGATTGTCATTTTATAACCGCGTTTATTCTTGAACTGGAAGTCGTAATGCTTATTACCATCCTCATCATAGCTCTTGATGATCGTACCTTTAGAAACGTTTTTAGGTAACATGATACCCTCGTCATCATCGGCCAAACCGGTAAAGATCTCATACGGACGGCCATTTAACAAGCCGACGAAAGCGATCCATTTCTCACGGTTATTCTGGAATTTTACCACATCCGCATCCAATTCACGAGGACGGGTAGATACGATAACCGGTGGTTGCATGCAGTTGCAATCCTCTTTTTTCTTCTTTTTATCTGTCGCAATCAAGACACCGGAACGAGAACCATCTCGATAAACAGTACATCCTTTACATCCGCATCTCCATGCCTCAACATACAAAGAATCTACCAACTCCTCACTTACATCGTTCGGCAAATTGATCGTTACGCTGATAGAATGGTCCACCCATTTCTGAATGCGTCCTTGCATACGGACTTTTTGTAACCAATCGACATCATTGGAAGTCGCTTTATAATAAGGAGACTTAGCAACTAGCTCCTCCACTTCTTCTTGTGTATATTTCTTACTTGCCGAATAACCATTCGCTTGCATCCACGTTACAAACTTATGATGGAATACGATATACTCCTCGAAAGCGTCGCCTGTCTCATCCACGAAATCCACACGAGCCTCGGAATCGTTCGGGTTTACTTTGCGGCGGCGCTTATATACCGGCAAGAATACCGGCTCTATACCGGAAGTGGTTTGTGTCATCAAGCTAGTCGTTCCTGTCGGAGCGATTGTTAAGCAAGCGATATTACGACGGCCGTATTTCAACATATCCTCATATAAAGCAGGATCAGCCTCACGCAAACGGTTGATGAACGGATTTTTTTCCTCACGCTTCGCATCGAATATCTCAAAGGCACCACGTTCTTTCGCCAACATTACGGATGAACGATAAGCGGCCAAAGCTAATGTCTTTTGTATAAGTTCCGCACAATCGGTTGCTTCTTCTGTTCCATAACGCAAACCTAAAGCGGCAATCATATCGCCTTCCGCCGTAATGCCCACACCTGTACGGCGTCCTTGCAAAGTCTTTCGTTGGATCTTTTCCCACAAATGACGCTCTGTTTGTCTTACCTCCATGGATTCCGGATCCGAGTCGATCTTAGCCAAGATCATCTCGATCTTCTCCGACTCCAAATCAATAATATCATCCATAATCCGCTGGGCCAAACCTACATGCTTCTTGAACAAATCATAATCGAAATAAGCGTCCGGAGTGAACGGATTTACCACATATGAATATAAATTGATCGCTAACAAACGGCAACTATCATACGGACAAAGAGGTATCTCGCCACAAGGATTCGTGGAAACCGTACGGAACCCCAGATCCGCATAGCAGTCTGGTACAGACTCACGTAAGATCGTGTCCCAGAATAGCACACCCGGTTCAGCGGATTTCCAAGCGTTATGAATAATTTTTTTCCATAAGCCAGAAGCATCGATATCCTTCACATAAACGGGAGAATCCGAATCAATTGGATATTGTTGCTTATAGGTACCGCCATTAACCGCGGCATTCATGAAATCATCATCAATCTTCACAGATACATTTGCACCTGTAACCTTACCTTCCGTCATCTTAGCGTCGATAAACGCCTCCGAGTCCGGATGTTTAATAGAAACGCTCAGCATCAAAGCTCCACGACGGCCATCTTGGGCCACCTCACGGGTGGAATTCGAATAACGTTCCATAAACGGAACCAACCCGGTAGAAGTCAACGCAGAATTCTTAACCGGAGAACCTTTCGGGCGAATATGCGAAAGATCATGGCCTACACCACCACGGCGCTTCATTAATTGTACCTGTTCTTCGTCAATACGAATAATCGCACCATACGAATCCGCTTGCCCGTCCAATCCGATAACAAAACAATTAGAGAGTGAGGCAATTTGATAATCATTGCCAATTCCCGTCATCGGACTTCCTTGCGGAACGATGTAGCGGAAATGATCAAACAGGTCGAAAAGTTCTTGTTCCGACAACGGATTCGGATACTTTTTTTCCACACGGGCAATCTCACTTGCCAAGCGATGATGCATATCATTCGGAGATTCCTCATAGATATTTCCAAACGCATCCTTCAAGGCATATTTATTTACCCATACTTTAGCGGCGAGCTCGTCACCGGTAAAGTAATCCAATGAAGCCTTAAACGCTTCGTCAAAAGTGTAAGTTTTACGATCCACAATTATTATATTTATTTTGCGACTGCAAGTTTACGCATACTTTACCAGTTATCCAAATTACCCTACGTTAAAAAGAATACTTATTGAAAAGTTTTCCAAAACAAAACTTGCAACTCCACATTTTCAACTACTTAAACAAAACTAAGCATCAAATAGTTTTCCAAAAAGAAAACTTAACACTTATACGGATCTTCCAAAACAAAGAAGGACGCCTCTTTAGAGAGACGTCCTTATCCTACTATATAGGGATTCTTAATTTAGTTCTTGAGCAAGACCTCGATTTCCTCTACGGAAGACCGGAAAGACTTACTAGTCTCAATCTGGTCTTTGATCGTCTTACAAGCATGCAAGACCGTCGCATGGTCTTTCTTTCCTACAATCTTTCCAATATGGGAAAAAGAGGAGTCCGTATATTTCTTCGCCAAATACATCGTGATCTGACGGGCTTGCACGATCTCACGTTTACGGGAATTAGTCTGGATAACCGATTGCTCCAAGTTGAAATACTTGCAAACGATCTCCTGAATCATCTGTACGGAGATCTGTTTCTTCTCCAACCGAACCGCTTGGCTAACCACACGTTTCGTCAACGGCAGATCGATCTCACGATTATTGATAACCGCATTAGCCATTAAAGAGACGAGAATACCTTCCAAGTCACGGACATTCTCCGTCACATTATTAGCGATAAAGTTAAAGACCTCATCCGGAATCATGATTCCGTCATGGTTGATCTTATTCTTCAGTATCTTTTTACGTAGATCCAGATCCGGACGGCTCAACTCAGCCGTCAATCCCCATTTTAAACGGGTGATCAAGCGCTCTTCCATCCCTTGCAAATCCACAGGAGGTTTATCAGAAGTCAAGATAAGCTGCTTACCTAACTGGTGCAGGTGGTTGAAAATATGGAAGAATGTATTTTGAGTCTTATCCATACCGATCAACTCCTGTATATCATCCAACAGCAGCACATCGATATTTTGATAGAAATTCAAGAAGTCATTAGTCGTATTCTTACGGATAGCATCTGTAAACTGTACCCGGAACAAATGCGAAGATACATATAACACTTTCTTTTCCGGATGCAACTCCCGGATACGGGTTCCGATCGCATGGCATAAGTGAGTTTTCCCCACTCCTGACGGACCAAAAATAAACAACGGGTTAAACGTAGTCTTTCCCGGATTCTGGGCAACAGCCTCACCCGCCGTACGAACCAGCTTATTGCTCGTACCCTCGAAATAATTATCAAAATTATACTTCGGGTTCAACTGAGGGTCCAAATCCTGCGGAGCAGTCGTCATAAATGGATTCGGAGCCTTGTTAGCGTCCTTGGGAGTGACTTTCTTTACAGCGGTGGAAGCATTCTCCGCCGGATAATCAACCGTACCACCAGTTGTCTTATCCACCATGATACGGTAGTTAAGAATGGTTCCTTGACCGATTACACGATACAATGTAACTTTCAAAACATTAACATACTTCTCTTCCAGATACTCATAGAAGAATTGACTAGGCACCTGTATGGTAAACTTCTTGTCTTCGTATGATAACGGAACGATAGGTACGAACCATGTGTCAAAAGCTGCCTTAGGCACAATATCCTTTATGACCGCAAGGCACTTATTCCACAATGTTTGATAATCAGTCTGCATGTTTTCTTTCTCTCCCACTAATACTTTTTACATTCGGACTACAAAGTTTAGAAATTAATTCCGAAAAAAAAAGTGCTATTTTGTTTGGTAAATATGAATTTTCAATATCCCTTTTAGATTCAGACAGTTACTAATACCTATCTGATTTACTGCTATTTAGATCGACCAATGTTCAAAAACCCTTTATTTTAGAGACCTCTACAAAAGCGTAAACGCTGACGTCCGGTGACGGAATAAGGCCTCAGGAAGTATCTATCTCACTTTACCTAAAGGCCTTATGCGTATAATCAGCAGGAGTCTCCTAACTTTTTGTCTAATTAGAATGATTCTAAATAACGTCTTTTATGCTATGATTTTTTAACATAATCAAAAAACAGAGAAATGCACGTATCTCTTCGGATTCTCCCGCAAATCAAGCAATAGCTTAGAGGCGTTGTCCATCGTGCTGTTCAGATTATCATACAATCCTTTGTCGTTTAACAACAAGCCGATGCTATTATCCGTCGAATTCAATTTATCCGTAGTCAACTTCAAGTTCGCCAAGGTCGCATTGATGGAATTGACCGTTGTAGCCAAATCCAATTCTTTCAAGTTGGCGCTCACCTCCGAGAAATTATCCGTCATCGTCTTCAAGTTATTCACGATACCCGGTACATCCTTACTCAACATCTGATTCAACTGACGGGTAGACACCTCTAGGTTGCTAGTCGTTTTTTCGATATGATTCAAGGATTGAGCCAAGGCCGGATGAGCGATCAAGGTTTGCAAGCTACCCAAGATCGTGTCAATCTTCGGCAAAAGGTTCTCAACGCTTGGCAAGATCTTCTCCTGTACGGATTGCATCATATCCTCTTCCATTCGTCCCTCAAGCGTAGAACCCGGCTTCAAAAAGTCATCCACGTAAGTGTTCAAATGGATATGCAACTCAGCTCCGCTTAAGAAAGTATTGACAACCGCTATATAACTTCCCTTATTCAGCCTCATCTTATCTTCCAAACTAACCTCAACGATGATCTTACCGGTCGTATCATAGTCATAAATAATATCACGAACCAATCCCACCTTAAAACCATCCACAAATACAGGGCTGGAAATCGTCACCCCCTTTACGTTGCTGAATGATACGTAGTAATGGTTCACCGGTTGAAACAGGTTAATACCCTTCAGATAATTAATGCCTAAATACAATAACGCCAGACTTACGATCGTCACAAGTCCGATCTTCGCCTCTTTAGTGAATACACTTTTCATTTCCTTTATTTATAATGTATAATTTATTCCTAAATCATTAATATTTCACCTTCTTCCCATCCTTAAAAGCGATGATGAAAGCATCTTTAAAATCTTTTGCGATCGTTCGGCGCATCTTCCGGATCGAGTTAAAATCCGAAGTCTCGCCATACGTGTATTTATAGATACCTTTCTCCACATAGAAATCCACGTTCTTGTACCCCTTAAATAACCGGGAGTTCGCAGGAAGCTTCTTATTGGAAGTCAAGAATTGTATCTTATATATAACCTTTCCTTTCGTGTTCCTGTTCACGGAAGTGGTAGAAGAAACTGAGGTTTTCTGTCTTGTGGCTTGCTGTTTTTTATTTAAGATATCAGCCTCGCTCCCCGGAGGCGGAGTTTTCTCATTCGCTACGGGAGCAACGACAGCTCCGGAAATATTTCCTTTACGACGATCGTAATTCTTCTTATATTTGCAAAAAGCATCGTACAACGCTTCCGCCAATTTATTTTGTCCGGCGGCGGTTCTCATGAACTGCTCTTCTTGACGATTCGAGATATACCCCAACTCGACCAGAACACTGGGCATGCTCGTTTTACGAAGCACCAAAAAACCAGCCTGTCTTACGCCACGGTCCACCCGCTTACAAGCCCCGAACGATTTCTGTATCTCGGAAGCC
Source organism: Parabacteroides sp. CAG:2 (assembly GCF_000436315.1). Taxonomy (NCBI): domain Bacteria; kingdom Pseudomonadati; phylum Bacteroidota; class Bacteroidia; order Bacteroidales; family Tannerellaceae; genus Parabacteroides; species Parabacteroides sp. CAG:2. The sequence goes on from NZ_FR885273.1 coordinate 90,853, forward strand.
AGACTAATACTTTGCTCCATATGCTTATTCTGCATAAACTCGAAAATGATATAGGACTCCGAAGAGTTCGGGTCAAATCCCTCATACCGTTGTTGATAATTATCCTCCAACAAGATCGCTGAGTTCTCACTCATAGCCACCTCTAAGTTCTCTTCGCTACGGGCCAAACCCAGCGTATACGTCTCCGTACCTTGCACGGTACTTCCACGCTTTACGGCATTCGTATGGATAGACACGAAAAGATCCGCCTTATTGCGGTTCGCTATATTCGCACGTTCGTCCAACTCGATAAAACGATCCGTCTTACGAGTATAGATCACACGCACATCCTCCGCGTTATTCTCTATCAATCGACCCAATTTTAAGGCGACAGCGAGATTTATCTCCTTCTCATTAACATTCGCCCCTCTAGCTCCCGGGTCCTTACCGCCATGCCCAGCATCGATCACGACCGTAAAAGTCTTCTCTCTCGCCTGAAGTCCGGGCAAGAAAAAAAACAACGCAAATAGCAAGTTAATATATAGAAAAGACTTTTTGCTCACTTTCTAAAATTATTGCAAATTTGGAGACAAATGTAGCGCTTTTTTGCTGATTGACAGATATCTTTTTTTATAATTAAAACAAAAAAAGAGGGCAGTTTCGAAACTACCCTCTTTCATGATATATTAAAGTATCTATTATTCAGAAACAACCTCGAAAGGAACCTCAACGGAAACCTCTTTGTGAAGTTTCAAAACAGCCTTATAGCTACCTACTTCCTTAACAGACTCCTTGATATAGATAATCTTACGATCGATATTCTCGAAACCAGCCTTAGCCAAAGCCTCAGCAACTTGGATATTCGTTACAGAACCGAAGATCGTACCTGTAGAGCTAGTCTTAGCACCAATCGTCAAAGCTACACCCTCTAACTTAGCGGCCAAAGTCTGAGCGTCTTCCTTGATCTTAGCCAATTTATGGGCACGTTGCTTCAAGTTCTCAGCCAATACTTTCTTAGCAGACTCTGAAGCGATCACTGCCTTACCCGTGGGGATTAGAAAGTTACGTCCGTAACCGTCTTTTACTGTTACGATATCGTCTTTGTAGCCTAAATTCACTACATCTTCTTTCAAAATAACTTGCATATTCTGTCTCCTCTTAATTAATTATTTCATCAAATCGGTCACGTAAGGAAGCAAAGCCAAGTGACGAGCACGCTTTACAGCCTGAGCCACACGACGTTGGAACTTCAAGGAAGTACCAGTGATACGACGCGGAAGGATCTTACCTTGCTCGTTCAAGAATTTCTTCAAGAATTCAGGATCCTTATAATCGATATACTTGATACCGTTCTTTTTGAAACGGCAATATTTTTTCTTCTTAACGTCTACTGAAGGCGGAGTTAAATATCTGATTTCTGATTGAGTTGCTGCCATAATTAATTATTCTCCTTTACTGTTTCTTTAGATGATTTCAGATTTCTTCTCTTAGCTGCATATTCTGCGGCATACTTGTCTTGACGGAAAGTCAAGAAGCGGATCACACGCTCGTCACGACGGAAGTTCAACTCCAACGTAGCGATAACACTAGGATCTGCCTTGAATTCAACCAACTGGTAGAAGCCTGTTGTCTTCTTGTCGATAGGATAAGCTAACTTGCGCAAGCCCCAGTTCTCTTCATTCACGATCTCAGCTCCTTGAGCTTTCAGAAGGTTCGTGAATTTCTCTACCGCTTCCTTCATCTGAGCGTCAGACAAAACGGGAGTCAAAATGAAAACGGTTTCGTAATTGTTCATAAAACGCTGTTTAATATTGATTAATAAAAAATTTTTCGGTGCAAAGGTAGTGATTATTTCGTAACTGACAAACAAATACATATTATTAAAAAGAAAAAACTTTCTATTAACATGTTTTAGCAAAAAAATCCATACCCACTCATTCGGGATTCTTTTTGCCCGTCTAAAGGTAAAAACATTTTCTTGACATAAAAAGAAAAGAACCGTATCAACAAAACAAGAATTCATTTCTTGATTCCATTAATACGGTTCTCCAATCCTAATTTTTACCAACACACAATATTTACACAAGTTCTTTTTTCCATGCAATCTCGACTCCTTCTTTTTGAATCCATTGCTGGAAATCCGTTAGCATATTCTTATCGCTGCGAATAATACGAGCGGATATTTGCTTTTTACTGGCATAGGTAATTAATAAACCTACAGCTTCTCCTATTCCCCACTCTACTGGATGGGTACGATAACACCCATTTGTTATGTGAGTCGTCCCTATATTTTTACATGCAGGGAACAAATTATTTACCCGCTGTGGTAATAAAGCACCTAACGGTATTTGAAAACGAAGAGAGTTGAAATCTATATAATTGTCTCCTCCACAAGAAGGATGCAAATCTATATGATAATAACCAATACCAACACTATCATAAAATGCAGCAGCAGTTGTTTCTCCTGATATCAACTTCCTATTCTCTTCGCCCACATGCTCCTCTAAAATTCTAAATTCCGCTTTAATGCGGCGTGACTCCCTTATATAAGGATATTTAGCCATTCCATCTTTCGTACCAAGCAAATTTTTACGGAGCCTTAATCCCTTCCAACCAACACCACCATCTGGTCGTGGGGCTTCAGTCTGTAACCAATATAACAATGAAAGATTCAAAGCTTTTGCGGCATCCACATGCTTCTGAAATTCATTCTCGGGCACATCTATAATATTCCCTAACATATAATCATTCTGAGGCCAATTAACAAGAGTCGTGCTCCCTTGGTAAGTATCTGGAAGAAAATTATGCTGATCTATAATTCTACGATACATCCAAAAGTTAAAAGCATCCGTTGGTGTTCCATCAGGAATACAGACAGCATGATTAGGTTTTAATGTAGATGGTGTCGGATAGGTCATACTCAACAATTTACCTGGCCATGCAGGAGTTAAATTTGGTATATAGTTAGCCCAAAACGTATAATTATCTGGCTTATCGATCGTCCAATCTTCTCCCGGTATGTATTCCATCGCAAAACAAACAGTAAAAGCCTGATTATTCAAAGGATTTGACTGCTTAGCAGCATGCAGCTCTTTTGTATCTTCTTGCGACTCCGAACCTGTTACATATTCAGTCTTCGTCAGTGGTAGTAAATCACCACACTCTGTCGCATCCACAAAATAAGGAGCGGTCAAGGTAACAAGTTCTCCATTTTGTCTATCTCGTACAGTAACAGCTAACACTTCATCTCCCTGCACATCGGAACTTTGAGCCTTATGATTTAACAAAATTTGTAATTTTCCCGCACTAACATAAGGCATTAGCATTTCCATCAAGACCTCCACAGAAACCATCGGTTCATGGCATATTTTAGATACACCACCATTACCCGGATTTAGATATGGATTATTACGAGCCGCCTCTGTTAAATGATAATGATACCGATAAAAATCACGTATTTTATTTCTATACATTCGATAAGATGCGGTAGCTCCACCAGACTCAATCCATTTATGTTCGTCTGGCGGTACACCTTGCTGAGAAACCTGTCCACCAATCCAATCCGTTTCTTCCGTAAGAATTACATTCATACCATTTCTACAAGCGGCTAACGCAGTTGCACAACCGCCCATTCCTCCTCCAACAACCACAATATCAGCTTTCATTTCCTCTACTTTCGCTCCTCCTTCAATCGGCATGGAAGAGGAAATCTTATTCCCTTTTTGGCAAGCTGTCACAAGAGGAAGCAAAAGCGAGCTTCCTCCTGTCAATAAACTATAAGTCAAAAAATCTCGTCGTTTCATATTTTAATACCCTTTATTTTGAACTAATTTAGGATTACGATCCAATTCTTGTTGAGGAATAGGCCATAACTCAAATTTAGCATCCCAATAACGATTTGCGTCCCTTACTTTCAATTTCTCTTTATAAGACTCATAATCAGGAATATCATTTAAATCATGACGATCCGATTTCTTAAAATAAGGAATATCGGTCTCAGACAAACCTTTATAACGAATTTCCTCGATAGGACGACCATACATCGGTTTCTCATTTTCTAAATCCCCAATTCCCCATCTTCTCATATCGATCAGATGCAATCCTTCAATAGCGAATTCTACCTTACGCTCTCTTCTTACTAATTGACGCATTTTCTCTATATTTCCGATTCTATCAGCCGATACATTGGGCATCCCTACACGATTTCGTACTTGATTGATAGCGTCATAAACGCTCTGATCCAACTCCCCTAGTTCAATCTTCGCTTCCGCATAACCAAGTAAGATTTCCGCATACCGCATGATTGGTACATTTTGACTTGTATAGCTAATATTTTGAGATGTTTCTTTACTATATTTAGCTATAATATAACCACACCCGGCATTGGTAAAACTAGCCCAAGCTGCAGCGCTATTTATATCATCATTATTTCTAACCTCCCATTCACCAGTCGTATAATTATATTGTTGTGTCTCGTCATCATAGGCATTGATAATAACGGTATTCAAAGAACCATTATTACAAGTAGCTGTATCTCCATGCATCCATAAAGTAGCCTTGAAACGAGGGTCCCTGTTCTTTTGTGGGTGATGTACATCATATAGTGGAGATTCATCAATACGTTTCCCATCTATACATTCATAAGTATCTGCCAACAGCATACTCGGATGTCGAGACGTTTGTCCTTGCATACGAGAGACAAAACCAAATCCAGTCCAATTCCTGTGAACATTCGTACCATCAACATTATAGATCATCTCCAAAATCATCTCGTTTCGGACATCTGCTTTCGCCTGTCCTTCCACGACAAACAAATCCTCGTAGTTCAATGCCAGCAAACGTTTCCCGATCACTTTTGAGGCTGCTTCAGCGGCTATTTTAAAATATTCAGTACTTTTTCCTCCGAAATCTAAACTCCCCCCTAATAAAGCCATACGATTGATAAGACCATACGCAAATGATTTATCAACACGTCCTCTATCCATTGCGATCCAATCTAGATATTCGGTAGCTTCATTACATTCGTTTATAATAAAATCCAATATTTTAACCCTTGATGTTTTTTCCACCTCATACTGATCGGAAGTGGGAGGTTCTGTATAAAAAGGCACATCCCCCCATAAAGCGATTAACAGATAATAATAATACGCTCTTAACACACGGACCTCCGATACATACTGTAAAGACTTCTTACTAAGATCATCCATATTCGGCCTCACTCCTGTTAAAAATGCGTTTGCTCTCGCTACGTTCGTATAAAGTTGGGACCAGAATTTAAGTATATCGCTGTTATCCGCATTTAAACCACCTCCCGCACCAATCGTCGTATTCTCATTTCTTTCCAGAGCTAGCCCTGTATAAAAATCAAAGATTGTCGTATGGGCGAGTTCTCCTACAACCTGCATATATAAGTTCGAATATACACCAGTTGCCCCTTCTCTGATTGCGTTCTCATTTGTATAAAATCCCTCGTTTGTGTAAGACGGATTCGTATCTTCTACATCCAAAAAATCACTGCATGATATATTAATAAAAACAAGTAACACGCAAATCGTATAAATGAATCTGTATCTTTTCATAACCTTTCCTTTAAAATTTTATATCGACACCAAATGTATAAACCTGAGTAACCGGATAATAAGATGATACATCACCTTCAGGATCATATCCTTTATATCCTTTTGCTATTGTGAGTAGATTTTGGCCGCTTAGATAAAATCGCACATTACTAAGCCCTGATTTACCTAATATATTCTTAGGCAATGAGTAACCTACACTCACGTTCTTTAAACGCATATAAGCCCCACTCTTTACCCAAAAAGAAGAAGGAATATTATTCATGTTTCCTCCGCCTGAACCATCAATCAATAATAAAGGATATTCTGCATTTCGATTCTCTTCAGACCAAGAATCCAACTGATGTTCGTAAACAGTACCTCCCATCCAAAACGGCCTTGCTCCTGCTCCGTTAAAGAATATATCCCGTTTACCCACTCCTTGTAAAAACACATTAAAGTCAAAGTTATTCCATTCCGCACCTAGATTCAGACTAAAAGAATAACGTGGTTGTGGATCACCGATAATCGTACGATCCGCATCTGTGATCTGGCCATCAGGTACCCCTTCAGGGCCACTAATATCCTTATATTTTATATATCCGGGCTTTACATTATCTTTATTATTCCCATAAACTGGATAGTTATTAATCTCCTCTTTAGACTGGAAATATCCATCAGCCACATATCCATACCAAGAACTTATAGGGAATCCCTCTTGTGTCGTATTATTATCATTAATATACTTATTTCCATACAGATCCGTCACCTCATTTTTTACATCGGATAACATAGCCCTAATGTTATATTTCACTTTTCCTATCCGATCATGCCACATCACGCTTAAATCCCAACCGTTATTTCTCATATTGCCCGCATTCTCCCATGGAGAAGTCAAACCAACCGCATAAGTCACGGGAAATTGTTGCAACATATCGCTAATTTCACGGATGTAATAATCAAACGTCACATCCAAACGGGTATTAAAAGCGGTAATATCCAATCCAAAATCAAACTGCTGTGATTTCTCCCAAGAGATTTCAGGATTAGACAACGCATTGGAATAAATTCCTGTAGTATAATTTTTACTATCTCCAAACCAATACGAGGCATCCAAGGCTAATACAGACGCATATGGATAATAGTCCTTGAGGTCTTGGTTTCCTAAAGAACCATACGAAGCACGGATCTTCAAATTATCAATCGCATCTTTTAATGGATCGAAGAAATGTTCCTCTGATATTCGCCATCCAATAGACACTGAAGGAAAAAATCCCCAGCGATTTTTAGCAGTGAACCTTGATGAGCCATCGTAACGTCCGGTAAGTTCGATTAAATATTTGTCCGCAAAAGTATAATTAAAGCGAGCGAAATATGACATCATAGTCAATTTAGAACTATTACCATTAACCATAGAGGAAGAGGCATCCCCATGATTCATTTCCTCGTAGCCATCATAGTAATAATTATTACGTGAACCACCAAACGACTTATTTTTGAACTCATCGGTTTGAAATCCCAAAAAGCCCTTAAAATAATGCCTTTCATTGAAAGTATTTTCATAAGTCACCTGAGCGTTAAACTGGTTCTTAATCAACTGATACCACTCCTCATACCTAGATTTAGTCGTAGGATAAGTCATGATAAAATTACCACCCTCATAAGTATCATAGGTATTCTGAAACTTATCTTGTTTATTCTCATACCGCCTGCTGGCATAACTGGCCAAGATCTCCATACCTTTGATTGGTGTCAAAGCGAGAGTTCCTTTTACATCTATATCATTATTATCTACGACCTTAACCCCACCATCAATCGCTTGCGCTAACGGATTGATACCATTTTGGCCATTTCCCCAAGTTCCATCATTATTAACAGCCCCAAAAAGAGGTGTAAAACGCAACGTACTATTTATAATATTATTTGTTCCACTCGTCGGGTCTTTTTGAATGCTTCTACGGATATTCAGGTTTAAACCCGCCCTAAGCCACTCTGTTAGCTTAACGTCCGTGTTTGAACGAATAGCAGTACGTTTGAACGAATTATTTGGTATTAAACCATCCTCATAATTATAGGAAGCATTGACAAATGTCTTTAACACATCACTACCACCACTAACACTAAGTGAATGATTATGTGTTAACGTGATTTCATCAAATACTAAATCTTTCCAATTCGTATCATACCTATGAATATTATCTGCCCCAGAAGTTTTATAGGCATTAATTACCTCTTCCGAATATTGAGGGGCTTGATTATTATTAACGCACGCTTGATTGATAGCCTCCATATAAGTGACCGCATCTACGGGATTAGGAGTCGAGGTAGGCGTACGAAAACCTACATAACCATTATAAGAGACCGATAATTTATTTTCTTTAGCCCTTTTGGTTGTCACCAAAATGACACCATTAGAGGCACGAGATCCATAGATCGACGCTGATGCAGCATCTTTCAATACAGAGACAGACTCTATCGCATTCATATCGACAGAGTTCATATCCCCCTCAACTCCATCTATCAATACCAAAGGCTCACTATTTGAATTGATCGATCCCGTTCCTCGGATTTGGATGGAGGCCGTCGCTCCCGGAGCTCCGGAACTTTGGGTAACAACCATACCCGGTATCAAGCCTTGTAAGGCTTGAGATGAACTGGAAAGGTTTCGCTTCGTTAAATCCTGACTAGAAATACTTTGCACCGCTCCCGTCAGATTTACCTTCTTTTGTGTTCCATATCCAACAACGACCACCTCGTCTAAAGCTTGCGTATCCTCGCCAAGTTTAACGGAGAAATCGGTCTTTCCTGAGACCGATAATTCTTGCGTATTATAGCCGATATATGAGACTTGAAGAGTAGCATTACCGCTTACCTCTAACGTGAATTTCCCATCAATATCAGTGATAGTTCCGTTTGCAGTCCCCTTCTCCACAACATTTGCACCAATCACAGGGATACCTTGGTTATCGACAATCACACCCGATACTCTTTTTCTGTCTTTCGTGGTATCATCCGCTTTCTCCGGTACAATAAGTATGTAATTTCCATTTGTCTTATATGTGTACCCCGTATTCTTTAACAATTGCGATAAGGCCAACAAGACTTCCATTTCTTTTTGATCCATCAAGACCTTTCTCGACACATCCAATTGACTGTCATTATAGGCTATCTTATAAGTCGAGACTGACTCTAGTTTCTCAAATGCTTGTTTTAAAGAGATAAAACCGTCATGAAATGTCACTTTTTGCGCATCAATAGGCAAACTCCGAACCATAGCAAGACTCAAACAAAGAATAGTGATACATATAGATTTATTCCTGTTCATGCGATATTAGATTTTTTAGTTAAACATTTATATTTCCTTCTATAGTACGTACTCGTTATTAGGACAAGGAATACGAAGGATACACCTAACAGAATAAAGTTAACAAATGTAAAACACAGAACATTGAGTAATAGAAATTCCAAAGGACACAAACACCAAACTGTTTATCGAAAGCTCGTATCTATTGTTCAGCTCGACAAACAAACAGTGAGATAAAGTTTTTACTTCTAATTGGTAAACACACTCGTTTCTATATATACTTTCACTTTTAAAAGAAGACTAAGAAATATACATTTTAATCAATATAGACTCCATCCTCTTTGATCTGATACTCTAAACCAGGTACTATCTCCTTGAGCAGCATCATGATGTTCACCAATGACTCATTCTTATTGAAATGGATCGTAAGCCGGTTGGAATGATAAGCGGAGGTACGCAAATGCACCTTCACATTATAGACACGTTCCAAGGTTTTTAAAATATCCTCGAAAGAATCGTTGTTAAACAACAAGCCTCCCTCTTTCCATGCCGAGTAATCCGAGCCCACCACCTGCCGCACGTTCACCTTTCCCCGGGAAGGGATGTAGACAAGCTGCTCGTTAGGACTCAATATACATGGAGCCACCGAGGGATCATCAGGAAGGATCTTCAAGGAACCTTCCTCCAAGGTTGTCGTTATCTTCTCTTGGTCCGAGTAAGCGGATAAATTAAACTCGGTACCCAACACTTGTACCCGCATCGCTTTCGTCCGCACAATGAAAGGTTGCTCAGGACGTTTTCGCACCTTGAAATATCCCTCTCCCACCAGATAGATCTCTCGCTTATCCCCGATAAAGTCGGATGGATAAAGCAGCAAGGTACCGGAATTCAACCAGACCTCGCTACCATCGGGCAAGGTGATCCGCTCCCGCTTGCCGGAAGGTACGAACCGCTCCATAAAAGCGAGCTGCCTGACATCCCGTGCGTCTCTATATAGATAATAAGAAACACCCAACGACAACAAAGGGATCAGCCAGATAGCGGCGATACGCACCCATGCCGGGATACGCAGACAGGGACGGGGCCTCACGTCCAATGTATTCTCCAACCGGGTGAAAGCCATCTCGCTTCGTTTATCCGCCTCCGGAAAACCGATCTCATTCCAGATCTCCCGTAAAACCTCTTCCTTTTCCCGTTCGTCTCCCGGCTCCGCCAATCGTTGATGTACCCGATCCACCATCTCCCCGGAGAACGAATGATGGAAAAAGTATTTTAATATCTTTTTTATAGGACTCATTCCTGCTTTTCTATTTTATCTTGTTTATAGGACCTACTTTTCTCACTTTACCCTCAATTCATTAACATATCATAACAAGAAGGAAAGTCAATACTACGTTCCGCAATTCCCTTAACGCTAGATTCAAATGTTTTTCCACGGTCTTTTTTGAGAGTTGTAAATTCTCGGCAATCTCTGTGTTCGACAATCCCTCATTACGGCTCATCCGGTAGATCATCCTCCGCTGTGGCGGCATGGTCTCTACAATCATATCCACCAACAATCGCAAATCCTTAGCGACTAAATCCTCATAAGGCGTACTTCGCTCCTCGTCTTCCTCCGAAGCACTCTCCAAGCTCACGAGATTCACCCGGCGGGATTCGATATAATTGAACGCCGTATGCTTCGCCAGCACATAGAGGTAGGAACCGAACGTCCTCACTTCCGTGAAACGACTCCGATGCGTCCAAAGCTTTAGGAAAATCTCTTGGGTCAAGTCCTCGGCATCGCTCTCGGACTTCACGAGTCCCAGCACGAAATAATAGACTTTCAGATGGTAACGCATGAACAATTCCCGGAAAGCGGTATGATTTCCAGCGGCAAATTGTTCTAAAATGGATTTTTCATCTGTCATCTCGATTAACTCCTTTCACGATACGGTGGGAGCAAATAAAGTAATAATAACCGGCCGTAAGAACGCTTTTCTTGTTAATAAATACAAAATTGAAAGAAATCCCCCGTATATCAAGCCCTCCCTTCCCGAAGATTTAAGGCTTCTAAAGGCATCCTTTAGCCGTTTTCTCCGTACCTATTCATCTTCTACCATCCGTTGTATGATCATCCACCAACTGTTAGAAGATCATGCAACGGATGGTGGATGATCATACAACAGCTGATAGAATATGAAAGTCTACGCTCGAAATCCTTTAAATGTAGGTTTCTTTCGCCTAATGTGTGATGAAGAATCGCTTACCACTTCCTTATGTTCTTTTTTTTGTCTAAGTTTGTTCCTTCAATGACATTCAATATGTATTGGTTACATCATTCTATCAATTTACTCAAGATCGTGCCCTTTTTGGGCGGTTGGTTATCCGACCGGTTGCTGGGAGACCCGGAAGGTTGGCCCCATCCGATCGTATGGTTTGGCAAAGCGATCAGCGCCGGAGAGAAAGAGTTGAATAAAGGCTCCGAGCGGGTCCTAAAAGGCGGTATACTGGCAGTCATGCTTATCCTTGGCGTGTATTTAATCTGCGAGAGGATATTGTCGTGGGCTTGGATCATACATCCGCAGTTCAGTGGGTTGCTGACGGCTGTCGGCGTATTTTATTGCCTATCCGGGAAGACGCTTATTAAGGAAGTGAAGGCGGTGTTCGAGGCCGTGGACCGTAGCACGGAAGAAGGACGGCGGCAAGTGGCGCGGATCGTTGGGAGGGATACCTCGAACCTGTCGCCGCAAGAGATACGGGCGGCGGCGTTGGAGACCTTGTCCGAGAACCTGAGCGACGGCGTGATCGCCCCGATGTTTTGGTTCGCCCTGCTGGGGTTGCCGGGGATGATGGCTTACAAGATGGTGAATACACTGGACTCGATGATCGGTTATAAGAATGAGCGTTACCTAGAGTTCGGACGGATAGCGGCGCTAATCGACGATATCGCCAATTACATCCCGGCCCGCCTCACGGCCTATTTGATGTTGCTTGTCTCCAATAATTGGGGGAAAAGGGATTTCGTACGGCGTTTCGGCCCTGAACACGCAAGCCCTAATTCCGGTTATCCAGAAGCGGCCTTGGCGGCGGGTCCGGTTATCGAGTAGCGGCCTTGGCGGCGGTCTTGGACTGCCAGTTCGGGGGGACGCACGATTATTTCGGCAAACCGGTGGAGAAGCCTTATATCGGAACGAACGCGAGGCCTTTCACGACCGAGGATATGCGTATCGCCATTCAAGTGAATAGTAATACGGAACTGTTGATGGGTGTGATCGTCACCCTTATTTTACTAATAATATAATATTAATAATATGGAAATTAGATTAAACAAACTGATAAGCGAAGCCGGTGTTTGCTCACGCCGGGAAGCGGACAATTTCATCGAGATGGAACGGGTAACCGTAAACGGCAAGCAACCGCACGTAGGCCAGAAGGTCACGGCGGAGGATGTCGTATTGGTGGACGGTGAACGCTTGAACGTAGAGAAATATATCCGCCTGCAAGAGGAGGAGAAAAAGGAGGTGCAGCAAGAAAAAGAATTACTCGGCACGCTCCGGAAAGCGAAACCCGAGAACAAGGGAGGCCGTGAAGGCGCTAAAATGGAGAAGTTCGGAAAGTTCAATAAATACGCTGCCGCCCGTAAGGCGCAGAAAGTGGGAGGCTGGAAATCCAAGACCGCCAAGCTTACCGACGAGGAGAAGTTATTGCGGGATGCCTTACGCCCCAAGTTCGGAAAGGCACTGAGCAAATCGGCGGTGGCGCAGCGGATCGCCGCCAACCCGAAATCGGCCGCCCTTCGGAAGACGAGCAAGAACAATCCGATCAACAAGGCTAAACGTGCCGCCCACCGGAAAAACAGGAATCACGAAGGCGATGAGTAAGAAAGTGATCTTAGTGACTGGAGGACAGCGGTCCGGCAAGAGCGGGTACGCACAGAGGCTCGCCTTATCGCTGTCGCCCAACCCGGTTTACCTAGCTACCTCCCGCATCTGGGACGAAGAGTTCCGGAAGCGGGTAGAACGCCACCAGCGAGACCGTGGCCCCGAGTGGACCAATATAGAGGAAGAGAAATACTTGAGCCGCCACGATCTTACCGGTCGTGTCGTGGTGATCGATTGCGTAACCCTTTGGGGGACTAACTTCTTCTTCGACAATCAAAGCGACGTGGAATTATCTCTCTCCCTCCTCAAAGCGGAGTTCGATAAACTCTCCCGGCAAGATGCCTACCTGATCTTCGTGACGAACGAGCTGGGTATGGGAGGCGTGCCGATAGACGAGGTGCAACGTAAATTTACCGATATGCAAGGCTGGCTCAACCAATATATTGCCTCTAAAGCGGACGAGGTTGTCTTGATGGTCAGCGGAATCCCCGTCAAGATCAAGGAATAAGAACAACGACTTATATAAAATACTACTATCATGATACAATTTCACATCGAGGCCCCGGACAAAGGGCTGGAGGCCGCTTTACAAGACAAGATCGATAATCTGACAAAGCCGAAAGGCTCATTGGGAACGCTCGAGGCGCTCGCCCTGCAAGTGGGATTGATCCAGCAAACCTTATCGCCTGTCTTGCGTCATCCCGTGAACGTAATCTATGCATCGGATCACGGCATCGCCGACGAGGGCGTAAGCAAATCTCCCAAGGAGGTAACTCGCCAAGTGATCCATAATTTCTTGAACGGAGGAGCGGGAGTTTGCTACCTTGCCCGCCAGCATGGGTTTGAGTTGAAGATCGTGGATGGCGGCGTGGATTTCGATTTCCCCGTTATCCCCCAACTTATCGACCGCAAGGTGCGCAAGGGAGGAACCCGTAACTTTCTTCACGAGGCGGCCATGACCGTGGAGGAAATGGAGAAAGCCCTTCAATACGGAGCCGATATCGTGACGGATTGTTACAACGAAGGCTGTAACGTGATCAGTTTCGGAGAGATGGGTATCGGGAATACGGCGGCTTCCAGCATGTGGATGACTTGCCTCACACAAATCCCATTGATCGACTGTGTGGGGGCCGGTAGTGGACTGGACAGCGAGGGCGTACGGCATAAATACAACGTACTGAAACGCTCGTTGGAGAATTATAAGGGGGATGGAAGCGCCTTGGATGTAATGCGCTACTTCGGAGGGTATGAGATGGTTATGGCTGTAGGAGGCATGTTGCGTGCCGCCGAACTGAAGATGATTATCCTCGTGGATGGTTTTATCATGACGAATTGCGTATTGGTGGCTTCCCGCTTATATCCGGAGATGCAATCGTATTGCGTATTCGGGCATTGCGGCGACGAGGCCGGGCATAAACGGGTACTGGATTTCTTGGGGGCGAAAGCATTGCTCGATCTAGGGCTACGGCTGGGAGAAGGTTCCGGCTCGGTATGCGCTTACCCGATACTCGACTCCGCCGTTCGCATGATCAACGAGATGCATAGTTTCAAGCAAGCGGCAATCACCAAATATTTCTGATATGTTGCGGATACTCGCTGCGTTTATATTCTTTACTCGGTTACCGTTCTGGCGGTTGGCGGAGGTTCCGGCGGCCTGTTTCAAGAATATCGTGAGCCATTGGGCGTTGGTCGGTTGGCTGACGGCTGGTTTGTCGGTATTGGTATTGTACGCTACCTCCTTGATTCTTCCGCCATCCGTGGCGATCTTATGCGCCATGATTACCCGATTGCTGATAACCGGCTGCCTGCATGAGGACGGGCTGGCGGATTTCTTCGACGGTTTCGGCGGCGGCACGAGCCGGGAACGCATATTGGCGATCATGAAAGACTCGCATATAGGTAGCTATGGGGTAATCGGACTGATTTTCTACTTCGGACTATTCTACCTACTAGTAAGCAGTCTCCCGATCGAGCTAGCGGGATGTGCCATACTGGCTGGAGATCCTTTTTGCAAAGGCGTCTCCAGCATGATCATCAATCGCCTGCCTTACGCGAGGAAAGAGGAGGAAGCCAAGAACAAGACCGTATATAGCCGAATGACCTCTCGAGAATATGTATTTAGCATCATTTGTGCTTTCTTACCGTTATTATGGCTTCCCCAACCTGTTTACTTACTAGCGGGTATATTCCCGGTTATCACTTGGTACTTCCTCACCTCTTTCATGAAGAGAAAGATACAAGGATATACGGGAGACTGCTGTGGAGCGACTTTTCTTCTTTGTGAGTTAAGCTTCTATATGGGTTTCGTGATCATCTATCAAACTATATAATTATGGAGATTTATTTAATCAGACATACCTCTGTCGATGTTCCCGCCGGCTACGCCTACGGGCAAACCGATGTTCCATTGAAACCGACCTTCGAGGAAGAGGCGGAAGAGGTAAAAAAAGGCTTGAGCGATCATACGTTCGATAAGGTTTGGACAAGTCCCCTTACCCGCTGCGTGCGCTTAGCTAATTATTGCGGCTTTCCGGAGGCGGAGAGAGAAGACCGTATCAAGGAGGTGAATTTCGGGGAGTGGGAAATGAAGTCATGGAATGAGCTATCCTCCGATCCCCGCTCAGAGGCTTGGTTTAAGGATTGGGTTAATAACCCGACTCCAAACGGTGAATCCCTACAAGATCAATACGACCGGGTTAGCGACTTCTTGAATGAGCTTCGCAAAAGCGGGCTGCAAAAGGTATGCCTGTTCGCGCATGGCGGGGTATTGACTTGTGCCCGGGTCTACGCTGGCGAATATCCTTTGCAAGACGCTTTTAAGAACGTACCCTCTTACGGGGCTATCGTAAAATTAGTGCTGGATTAACCAAAATCCGGCACATTTCGAAAGGATAAGATGCGGCACGCCACATCTCTACAACGGCTGGTGTATATAACAAAAAAAG
>NZ_FR885274.1:0-48949 GCF_000436315.1 Parabacteroides sp. CAG:2
CCGGGTCCGGGTCGAGGGCGAGCGTGACGTGCCCCGTCAGCCTCCGTATCATCCGCACGTGATCCTCGGTGAGCGCCGTGCCGCAAAGCCCGGCGGCGTGACGGATACCGGCGGCGTGGAAGGCGATCACGTCCTTGTAACCCTCGCATAGCAGCACGTCGCCCTCGGTGCGGACGGCCCTCACCGCCTCGTACAGGCCGTAGAGGATACGTCCCTTGTGGTACGCCTCGCTGTCATCGGAGTTGACGTATTTGGCCGTTCCCGCCCCCTCCGTTCCCCGGTACCGCCCGGCGAAGCCCGCTATCTGCCCCCCGGTGGTCCTTACCGGGAAGACAAGCCGCCTCCGGAAGCGCCTGAAGCCCTCGGGGGCGTCGGGCGGGCAGATACCTACCCCGAAGTGGGAAAAGGCCTCACGGAGCGCCCTGAGGTCTTCCTCGCCGTTCTCGTCCTCGCCCGTTATCCCCTCGGCGGGATCGTAGGGAAGGAGGGAGCGGGCGAAGGCCTCGTTGCCGCATAAGATCGCCTGTCGTGCCTCGTGCCGTCCGGCCTCTTCCGTGCCCCGTTCCTCCTCTACCTCGATGCCATACTTGCGGGCCAGCAGCCGCACGGCCTCCTCGAAGCCGCATCCCTCCATGTGGCGCACGAGGCGTATGGGGTCCGCCGCCTCGCCGCAACTGAAGCATTTTCCGATATTGAGCGCCGGGCTGATCCGGAACGAGGGGTGACGCTCGTCGTGGAAAGGGCAGAGCGCCACGAGGTCCTTGCCGGAGCGCCGTAGCGTGAGGTACCCGGCCGCTACCTCGTCGATGCGGGCGGTTTCCCGTACCCGCAGTAAAGTGTCATGCGTGATCATCCGAACAGGTCTTTATCCAGCTCTGCTTTCGCCGGTCTGCGGTCGTTCGGCACCGGCGTGCGGTCGTCGGTGAACCGGGTAACCCCCTTGTTGTGGCAGAAACGCACCTCCCCGGACTCTCCGTGCCGGTTCTTGGCGATCGAGAGGGTACCCCGGCCCTCGGTGGAGAGACGGGTCTCCGGGTCCTCGTCGATATTCATCACGGAGAGGCGGCGGAGGAAGAATACCGTATCGGCGTCTTGCTCGATGGAGCCGGAGTCACGCAGGTCGGACAGCATGTTCTTCAGCGTGGGTCTCGCCTCGCAATTCCGGTTCAGCTGGCTCAGCAGCACGACGGGGATGTCGTTCTCCTTGGCGATCAGCTTCAGTTGCCGTGTGATGGCCGATATCTGGTCGTTCGTGCTCTTGCGGTCCTCGGAAGGCGAGAGCATCAGTTGGAGGTAGTCCACGATCACCATCTCGCACCGCCCCTGCTTCCGCCGGAGCGAGATCTGGTAACGCAGGTCGGCCACGCTCAGGTCCGTGCGCTCGTCGATCCATATCGGCAGTCGCTCCAGCTCGTCGGAGGCCCTTTGTATCCTCTGCGTCTCGGGGGCGGAGAGGGTCCCTTTCAGGATCTTGGAGGGCTCTATGTCCGCTATGCATCCCAGCAGCCTGAACACCAGCTGCTCCTTCGACATCTCTAGGCTGTAGAGGCAGACCGGGTGCCCGTTCCTCGCCGCGTTCAGCGCCATGAAGAGGGCGAAGGCCGTCTTGCCTACCCGGGGGCGTGCGGCGATCACGTTGAGCGTGCCCGGCATCATGCCGCCCGTCATCCGGTCCAATCCCTCCAGGCCGGTATGTATGCCCGGCGTGCGTCCTTCCGTCACCCTGCGTTGTATCTCCAGCATGCGCTCCTTGGCCAGCAGGGTGGCTTCCTTCATGCCTACGCTGTTCGTGGCGTGCGAGAGCCGTTCCATCAGCCGGCCCACGTGCGAGTCCATCTCCTTCAGCAAGGCCTCCGTGTCACGGTCCGGCCGTGAGGCTTTCAAGGCCGAGTCGTAGCAGCTCAGCATGAACTGCCTCGCCACGTAGGCCTCCCGCAGGTGCCGTGCGTGGGTAGGCATGTACTCGTCGCTGGTTTCCAGATACCGTCCGCCCAGCGCCAGCTGGTACAGGTCGGTGGCCAGCGTCTCCTTATCGGGCGCTATCCTCCGCAGCTCCTTCTCCACGGAGAGGGCGTCGGCGCTCTCCCCCCGGTTGTAGATGTTCAGGTACGCCTCGAAGGCCATCGCCACTTGCGGTAGCGTGAACATCTCCGGCAGCAGTTGCGCCGCCAGCGTGGGCATATGCCGGTGGGAGGCCATAAGCCCCGATAAGATCGCTTTCTCGATCTCCTGCTCCTGCGGGAGGGCGAGGCCGTCGGGCAGTGTCGCCGGGCGGTCGTTCTTGTTTTTGCTCGTGTTTGCCATGCTTTACTCCTGTTCTTGTTTGTCGTTATCTTTCTGTATCTTCTCCTCCTTGATGAAGAGGGACTTGTAGAAGGGTACCTTGATGGCGAGGCCGTTTCCTGCCTTGATCTTATGGATCATGTTTTCCTCGGCCAGCTCGTTCAGCGCTTTCCTCGCCGCGTATAAGGAACATCCCAATGCCCTGGCCATGGTCGTGATATGGATGATGCACTGCCCCTCGTAGATAGATACCCGCTTGCCGCCGGCGTATCGATAGTTGTAAGGCTTGTTGGCTAGTTTACCGAAAATGTATATGAACACGCCGATCTTAAGGCGTGTTTTGTTCTTCGGATAGTAATCTTGCAGTAATAGGTCGATAAATAACCTCGGAAAACGTGTGTAACCTCCACTTTTTAACTCTTTGACGCTAACTGTCTGTCTCATTGTACTTTGTATTGTTTTGAATGGTGAAAATAAAGAATCGAACCTAGTTTCGAACCCCCGATCGAATGGGGGGTTTAAGGATTAACAATCTGTTAAATAGTGGTTTGTCTTGAATAGGTGTCTATTTTTCGAATGCCCTTTTTAACGTCATTTCGCACTATATAAGATATAAATAGGTATTTATAATAAAAATAAAAGAATAGAAAACGAAACGTTTCCTTCTTTTTTTGAATTAATAATTATTTATTTTGTATCTCATTAAATCAACTTATTTGTATTTCCTACTTTCTTTACAAAGGTAAGGTTATGTTTTGGTTTATGCAAGCATTATTATTGGTTAATTATTTTGTTTTATAACATGGTATAATTTTTTCTAATGTGGGTTTAAATGATTAATTTGATTCTTTATTATGACTAGATTGGGGTGAGTAACCTTTTGCTTAAAAATGAATTTATTATCTTTAAAAAATTATGTTTGTTATAGAGACGGGGTATATCCCGTCTCTTATTATATGATAATGTTACTTATTTAATTAAATTAGATTCCTCGTCTTGATACTTTTCTTGTTTGGTGAAAAGCTGGTGTATGTTCCTTAACGCTTTGTATACCCTTACTTTTAGGCTATTGAGCAAGGAGCCGTCTTGACCCACCGTTCCGTACCCTGTGACGGCCCTCGCCTTGCGATCGTGAATGAATACGATCTTACCTACTTCTCTTAGATGCATGGCTAATGTACCGTCTTCTCCTCTTTTTATATCTACCCGAATCCCGATTCTCCGGGCCGGCTCTGTATGATAGGCGAAAACGAGCCCTCTTACGCTTAGTTCCGGGCGCTTGAATGATAGAAAGTATAGATAGATATCCCGTGACAACTCGTAGAAGAACAGGTCGAGCCTTGAGTGTCGCTCATCCGGGATATAGCTCCATGAGGAGCAGCAGGCTACGTTTCCCGGAATCCGCAAATGATCTACTAGGATCTGGACGTATAGGGGAGGGTACATGGTATCTGCGTCGATATTGATATGGTATCTGCCTCGTGCGTGGTCTAGTCCGCATTGGCGGGCATATCCACAACTATGTCGTTTTTCCAAATAATGCGGGAGGCCTACGAGACGGAATATCTCACCGGTCCTATCGGATGAATCATTGTTTACGCCGATGATCTCCACGGGATATTCGCATCTCATCTCACTCAGCGCCCATAGGCAAGGCAATAAATGCCTCTCCTCATTGTAAGCTATGACGGATACGGTAACCACGGGCTCGTCGCTTTGTACCTTCGCTAGTTTTTGCTTGATTTCTTGAATGATCCCCTCATGGACGTTGTCTAGGGGTTGATTGTATATGGATATGTATTTTTTTGCCCATTTCATGATAATTATCGTTTTAATAGCATCTTCTCCAAAGACCTTACGGCCTTGTATCCGAATATCTTGATGAATAATGTCCGTGTACGGTAGTAGGCGAAAGCCTTATGCGAAAACCATGAGTTTTGGTAATGATGAATCGCATGGGTCTCAGGGGTGAGGAATACCTCTCTCGAATCGAATACCTTAGGCGAGAAGTATTCCTTGGGCAAGACATAGACAGCCTCTCCTAGGTCTTTTTTCTTCAGATCGTCGATATTGCTACCGCTGGGCATGTTTATGACGGGCTTTAGACGGAGTATGGTCTCGTTCAGGATCTCCGGTAGCATACGGATATCATAACTTCCGTCTTCACGTATGAAATTTCGTCCTTCATAATAATCCAAGCAGCATTTGATCCAGTCACAACCTTTTTCGGCTCCTAATATGGCCGCCTCAATCGTACCGGAAGTTTCCGCCCCGACGAAATAGGGCAGCTCAAGAAAGTTATCGAGGCTCTTCAGTATCTCCACGTCTGAGTCTAAGTAGATTCCTCCATGGTGGTAAAGAGCGTACAACCGGATGTAATCGGCGGCGAACGCGTATTTCTTGGTGTTGAACGCTTGCTCTACCCATGGGACTTCGTGGATGTTAAAACGTTTCGTGTCCCATAAAATGATCTCGTAGCTAGGAAGGTGTTTTTTCCAGCTATCAAGGCAGTCTTGTATTTTCCGTGGATATGGATCACCACTTAACCAACAGAGATGTATGATTTTAGGAATCATGGCTTATTCTATTTTTTGTTTTCTATATCAATTTCACTTAATACTTTACTCATTTGGCTCTCCCACGAAAGCGATAGGACGGACTCCCTGATCTGGCAGGGAGATAGCGTTTGCCCCCTATGAAATTCCAGGATAGCGGGAATCTCGATCGGGCTTTCATCTGCTTTGGCTTTCAGTATATAAGGCTTTCCCTCGAAATCACTGTCCATCTCGGAGTAAATGAAAGGGAGTCCTCTTGCTGCGTACTCTCTGTTTTTCAGTGTTTTGATGTGGGTGATGCCGCTTCTATGGCGTGCGAGGCTCCCTATGCCCATATCGGCCTGTTCGAAGAGCTCATCCAATTCTTCCCCGTGTCTCATCCCGTGTAGGATCACATATCTCTCTAAGTTATATTTCTTGATGAGTGGGAGAATATCGTTCTCTTCCCGTTTCGCCGCGAAATTGCCGACGATGTGGAAATATACATTATATCCGGAGTTTGCTTGGTAATAATTGACTAAGCCTTTTACTAGGCGGTCGAAGCCATGCCAGTAATGGATTTCCGCCACCCCGATCAAGTGGAGCTCATGGCTCGTGTCGTTTATGTGTTTCTTTAGCTTGATTTGTTTGAAGTCTATCCCGTTCGATATTTGTATGGTACGGCTACCGAATATTGTTTGGTAATCGGAAAAGGTGATGACCCCGCTTAACCGCTTAGCTAACGTATGGCGGAAGCATTTGTCGATAAGCAGCGTTGCCTTACGGGAGAAACCGATATATTCTTGGTCATAGGGGTATGTAGGTATCTCCATGACCACTTTCACGTGGTTTTTACGCATCTGCCATACCATGTGGAGCGTGAAAGGGTTCGCGTTATTGTCTGAGCGCATATAGACGAGGTCGATACCTTCTTTCCTGACGTATTCCACTATAGAGGAATACTCGATTCTTTTAAGGATCTTGCCTTTTATGCCAGTTCCGTAATCCCGTAAAATCTCGGAGTCGATCATGCGTAGTTTCCTGCCAGCTGGTTCTCGCATGTAGCAAAGCCTTGTATCCACTCCGCATGCCTGTAAAGCGTCTACTTGATATTGTATCTTCTTGCTGATCCCGTTCGCCGGGTTAAATCCATGGAATATAAGGAATAGGGCTTTCATCTTTTTATCTTTGATTTTAGGAAGTTAATTATGTTATATACGCCACTCAATTGAATATATATGCAGGAGATGAGAACGGCAATAACCGCTTTTATGAACAAGTTTGCCAGCTCCGGTAATATAATGGATGATTGGTGGATAGACCATAGGCATACTATCAATATACCCACGAGCGGAGCCGGGGAAATAAGTTGTCTGATTAAAGACGCTAGGCTGCGTTTTAGCGTCACTTTATACATCCATACATAACATTGTATGAAATTGATGGCGAAGGTCGCACATATACACCATGCGACAGCTTCGAGGCTCTTGAATATGAATATGCCGGCGAGGATGCCTGATACGTTCAATAGGGCTGAGAATACGCCACATATGAACAGGCTTTTCGTATCGTTGGCTGCTTGGTAGATGGAGCCGGAGGTGGACAGGATGATCTGTATGCCTACGGATAAGGATAGGATCTGAAATACGGGAACGGATGGCAGCCATTGGTCTCCGAATAGGATGAGCGTAATCTCCTTGGCGCAAAACCATAATAATACTGATAATGGGAACCCGATGAATGCTAGGATGCGGATGACTTTCTCGTAGGAGAGGGCTAATTTAAGCGGATCATCTTGAAAATTGGAGAAGACGGGATGCATGACTGGTGATATGACATGTGTTATGTTTTGCAACGGGAGCATCATCAAGCGGTACGACTTCTCGTAATATCCTAAGGAATTCATACTCATATACTTTCCTATTAATAATTTATCAAGGTTTCTGCTGAAGTAATTTATCACATTAAACATGAATTGATATGCGGAATAACTGAATATCTCATGAATGGATTTTGATCCAAATGTGTATTTTAATTTCTGGGGCTTTTTTCTTATGGAAATAATGAATATAAGGATGCTTGAGAATATAGGATTGATAATTAAGGCATATAATCCAGCTCCTGATATAGCTGCTAAGATTGCTATGATTCCTCCAATGCATTGAACAAATAAACTCCTGTATGCTATAAATTTAAATTCTTTGTCCTTGAATAATAGTGCGTTTGGAACGATGTTGGCTGAGGCAAAGAATAAGTTGAAAGATAATAAATGACATATGGATAGCAATGAACTCTGTTTGTAAAATAAGGAGATTGGCCATGATGACAAGAAGAATAAAATGGAGATCCCTATCCCGGTCCATAGTGTAAAAGAGAATATATCGTTAAGTTTATCCTCTGTTAAATGCTTGTTTTGAATGATAGCTGGAGCGATCCCTAAATCACTGAAAATACTGAAAAATGAAATGATGACGGTGGCGATCGCTACGACCCCGAATTCCTCTGGATCGATCAGCCGGGCCAGTACACCTGCCACGGCTAAAGAAATGATGATTCCTGAGTATTTTGATATAGCTGTATAGATTATTCCAGATGCCAACTCTTTTTGTATTGATGCCATATTTTTCTAGTAGAGGTGTATTATTCTCCTAATAGGCAAATATATGTTTTTTATTTAAATTATTCATGAGGTGTTCCTTATTTTCGATAAAAATACATACCTTTACATTAAAACAATAAAATTAAATGAGAGTCCTATTTGTCTATAAAGAGAAAAATGGGGATAATTTATTTGTTCCCGTGATTCGAACGAGGCTTTCTGTTCATGGAATAGAGGCTATCAGCTCAGTTGATGAGTTTTGGAATCCATCCCGGTCTTATGATATCATCCACATTCATTGGCCTGAGGAAGTGGTGGGATGGAATGTGAATGACGTGGATATCGATAAGCGGCTGGAGACCCGGCTGAGATATTTTAAGGAGAAGGGCTCTCGGGTTTATTATACGTGCCACAACTTATCCCCTCATTATGGAAGTCCTTTGCATCAAGCTTGCTATAGAGTGGTAGAGAGAATGGCCGATTGCATGGTACACCTCGGTAACTATAGTCTAGGCAAGATGGCCGGTCTATATCCTGATTGTAGGCATGTCCTAATTCCTCATCCGATTTATCTGGGCGCTTATGACGATACTCTGACGAGAGAGGCGGCAAGAGAATATTGGGGCATTGACCGGAGGACTTTTGTGGTTACGGCGTTTGGCAAATTCCGGAGGAGAGATGAGGTCTGGATGACGTTGAAAGCTTTTTTCTCTTTGCCTCGAAGGAAGAAGCTCTTGCTGGCCCCAAGAATGCTTCCGGGGAGTTATCCGAAGCCTTTATTGTCCGTAATACGTTGTTTATTACATCTTTTAGGGGTACGAACGGAGAATAATGAGCGGATTATATCAGATGAGGATTTACCGTATTATTTTGCGGTGTCTGATGTTGTCTTTATACAGCGTTGCGTTATCCTTAATTCCGGAGTAGTTCCGATGGCTTTCTTGTTCGGGCGGGGTGTCGTTGGCCCTGATAGCGGGAATGTGGGTGAATTACTGAGGGTGACAGCGAACTTGGTCTTTTCCCCCTCGGATCAAGGGTCTGTCAATTCAATGCTTCGCTCTGCCATGAACATGGATTTGGACGATTTAGGAGCTAAGAACCGGAGGTATGCCGACAAGTATCTCCATCCCGATAAGATAGCCGGTCTTTATGCGAAATGTTATCATTTTGAGGAATCGCATTGATCCCTTTTATCGGGTTCGTTTCCATTGCTGTCCGCATGGGTCATAATGTTTGACAACTTTAGCAGGATTGCCTACGGCCACAGAGTAATCTGGTATATCTTTTGTGACGACACTGCCCGCGCCGATCACGCAGTGCTTGCCGATATGTACGCCTGAGGTAATGACCGTGTTCGCTCCTATCCAAGACTCATCTTCTATGATCACAGGGGAGGTAGTTATGCCTTGTTTTACGATTGGTTTAGAAATATCATGGTATGTATGGTTGAGCCCGGATATAGTGATGTTCTGAGCCAAGATAACTTGATTCCCAATAAAAACGGGACCGATGATCGTATTATGTATGCCTATGCGTGAATGATCACCGATGTGTACGTGGCCTACCCCGTTGTCTATCGTGACGTAATGTTCAATTATACTTTCCTGTCCAAGTATGAATGAGTTAATGGGACTGACATTCATTATAGCAGATCTTCTGATCTTGCTCCGTTTTCCATAGGTTAACATAAATGGATTGACAAACCATTTAACCCATAATCTAGGGCAAGAGCCTCTTTGATTCATTATTAAGTAATGAACCGTTCTCTTTAATCTGTCATTTTTCTTTATCTTTTGTTTAAGATCGCTGATATTCATTTCTTTAAGGATTGAATGACTTCCATATAAACTTGCAATAGTTTCCTAGCCGTATGATTCCATGAGAATAATCGGGATCTTTGTAATCCATATTTTATTTGTTCATCATGGAATGCTTGATCTTCTTCTAGCCGCAGCAATAAGGAAGCTACTTCTTCTTCGTTGAAAGGATCTGCCAATAATCCTCCCTTTCCGGCGATCTCAGGCATGGCCGAGGTATTCCCCGTTATCACGGGTGTACCGCATGCCATAGCTTCTAGCATGGGGATACCGAAGCTTTCCCTTAGGGAGGTGTATAGGAAGACGAAGGCCCCATTGTACAAGTATGCCAAATCCTTGTTGGAGATGTAACCTGGGTAAGACAGGTAAGGCTTGATTTCCTCTATATGCTGCTCTCTCAATATCATATCCAGCTTGTCTTCGCGTAAGTCCGCTATTAATAGAGGACGCTTTCTTGATGAGCGCTTGAGATACAGACTGTATGCCTTCAAGGTGCGGGGTACATTTTTCTTAGGGTCCGTATTTCCTAGGAAGAAAAGGTAATCGTCCGAATGAATGTATTTATGGGTGATGGCGGATATGCCTGATAGGGGATGAAAATGCTGGCTGTATCCATTGTAGATCGCCATGATTTGTTCTTTGGGCAGACATAAGGCCTCTCGAATCCGATCACGTTCAAAATGAGATACGGTAATGATTCTCTTACACTTAGGGAGTATACGGGGAACTACTAAACGTCGGTAGTGCCAACCCATGTTTTGGTACCATGATGTATTACCTCCCTGCTTGGGCTCAAGGAAGATGATGTCGTGCAAGGTCAATACCAATGGGACGGGGCAATGAATCGGAGCCGTGTTACTCGTACAATGCAATAGGTCTGGCCTTATCTTGGCTACAGCCCGTGGCAACGCCACCTGCTCCCAAAGGGGGTAGGTGGGGCATTTTACCTCCACGATGTGCGTATTGCTTGTTTCTTCTAGGCAATGATCTTCTCCCGGACTTACGAATATGAAATATTCATTTTCCTTGTCGATTTTCTGTAGCTCTCGAATGCTCTCGAGCGCTACAAAATCCATCCCGTGCTTATTCGTACGGAAAATTCGCTGGGCTTCAATGGCTATCTTCATGATTTGGAGAATGTTTGGTGTGAGAGAATGTATGCTTTTTCCCTATTCGGAACGTGTTTAGGAACATGAGGAAGAATAGGATGGGAACACTGGCGATCGCCTTCCTGAATTTTTGGTCCACTAAATAGTCTGGAACCGCTACGCTAAAAGTGATGCCTAGCCATATCAAGAGGAACCACCATTTAATGGAGATTATGATATCAAGTGGACTTAGGATGGCGGCAATTAACGTGATAAACCCTAGCAATAAGACACGAGGGGGCATCATCCATTGAAATAATTTATCGCAATAGTCCCAATTTCCTTTTATTAGTGCTCCCGGTATCTGGAGAATCCCTGAGAGTAAGTTGTGGAATTGTGTGGCAAGCCAGCGCTGTCTTTGATTATAGAAGTCTTTCTTGCCTCTTACTTTCTCGTCGTATGTATAGACATCTTCAAGATATTCGATATATATATTTTGGAGTAACAGTTTTCGCTCCATGTACTTATCTTCCCCGATATCGTTGCAACCTTGTATGATATTCTTGAAAAGACCGTATTCGAAAGCCATACCCGAGCCACTTAAGGCGGACGAGAAACCTAGGCGGGTATGTCCTTTCCTGAAAATAGAGTTGTTGATCTCCTCGCTAACGGCGTCGAGCACCGCTATGCTGCTATCTCTGTTCTTGGCTACCCTATGCGTCTGTATGGCTGAACAACCTGCGTAAATAGCATCGTTTATTTTCTCTATATAATTGTTTTTTACGATATTATCGGCGTCAAGGATAATCACGTTGTCATATTTTGTTTTTCCTTCTTCAATGTAACGGATGGCTGCCTTGAGGGCCTCTATTTTGGTACTTTGTGGGTTCTCCATTTTTATAATCTTTACGGATAATGACTTTAGCCTATCGAGGGTTTCCTGACGCATTTGGTTGGCTATCACGATAATATCATATAATTCTCTTGGATAGTCTTGCTGAAGGAAACTTTTGACGGAGTCTATAATTACCTCATCCTCCCCATAGGCCGGAAATAAGGCCGCAAAACGGTATTTTTTCATAGTCGTAGGGTATTTATAAGTCGATTTCCTTTTAGAGTAAACGGCGAATACGAATAAATACAGTACGCATACCATAAAACATAGGAATACGATGGCGTCTATCAATTGAAATAGATACTCCTCCTTGTCTATCCAATTTTCTCCTATTTGAAAGAATTGCTCAATCATGGTGTTTTATATTTGAATCAGTTGATTTTTTTCTTGTATTTCTTGATCTAGATAGGGTCCTACCATTATAAAAGTAAGTCCCGTAAAGGAAATTACCATTGTCGGGAATTGTCCCCAGAAAGAGTTCCCGTATGCATTGATAAACATTCCGAATATGCCACAAAGTAACCCTGTCAGTAGCCCTTTCAGCTCCGGATCTCTGAGCCGCATGGCTATGATCCATCCTCCCCATCCAATGGATAGAAAGATCATGCTTAGGTAAAGTGTCAAGCCAACCGCTCCTGTCTCCACCCAGATTTTGACATACCATGAATCTGTTGGAATGGAGGTGGTAAAGCGTTTTGATATTCTCTCTCCAGCCCTGTCACCTGATAATCCCAGCCCTTCTCCAAAAGGCTTGTATTTCATGTAGGATGCCAATTTCTTTTGATTTTCTTTTCGAACATTGAATGAGGCGTCTTCTGTCGGGGTGAATGCGGTACGCATCCTTCGGATGGTAGCGTTGCTATTTCCTATAGTAGTAAGGGCAAAAAAAACATAAGTAAGCAATAATAAGGTCGAGCTTGTGATAATGGTTTTGGTTTGTTTACTGACGAATGTATAAAGCGCCAATCCCGCTAATGGAACGATCATGGCCCCTCTTGTACCGGAAAGGAACATCGCGTAAATGGCTAGGATAGCTATGCTTAAATAATATATTCTACATAAATAGGAGCGCATGTGGAATGCTGCGATCCCAAAGAACATAGTGGCGGCTCCCATATTCGCCCCCATATTGCTAGCGTCGGTGAAAAAAGAGAAATAGCGGACTCCGGACCATATGATATGAGTCGTAGCTCCCCCTTCATTAAGCCATTTGGTCTCGAAACTGTCAAATCCAATATATTTTTGCATGAAGGTTTTAGTTATAGCTAAAAGGGTGAATAGGGATAAACAAAATATCAAGGATTTTAAAAAAGAGTAACGAGTGCATAATAACGATGTAATAATAACAATGATAAACCCATTGAATATCAGTCCTCTTGATAATATCCAAGCCTCAAGTACTCCGGAGGGGTTAGCGATTTCAAAGATACAATATCCCATCCATATACAGCACATGACGCTTAAGGGGTGAATTGCTCTTTTCCATTCGATGTTCTGATAAAGGGCCGCATGAATGGATAGTAATACTAAGGCTGTTACGTATAGGATATCCATGATTACGCTAACGCCTTCTATTGGAATATATCGGGTAATACCCAATATGAAATAGTTGATCGTAAAAATGACAAATAGTATGAACCAAGGATATTTCAATAATAGGATACAGGTTATACATAACAAAGGCAAAGCTATTATCATCCCGAAAAGAGGGATGTTATTAAATAGTAAAGCTCCTCCTATTCCTACTAGTCCTATGACAAGGATTAATAGGGTCATATTGAAAGAAGAATCCTCTTTTATCTCTCTTGAAGTATCCATGAGCTTCGCTATTTTATGGCCGAATTGGTTGCGGTTAACCCCATATACATCATACGGTTCGTGAAAGAGCGCATGGAGGTCTGAGGGGGCAATTGCCCGGTGAAATCTTCTACGGCTTCTCGTGAGGCGTTATTCAAGTATAAATACAAAGATGTATTTTTAGTTATCTCACGCAAATAACTAACAAATTCCTTATCGCTATTTTTCCATACTCTGCGTACATTAGCTATTAGAATATTAACTTGACTTGAGCTTAGCAAATGTGGAGGCACACTGTTTCCTTGAATGGAAGGATATTCGATTAATACAATGTCTGGTTGACTTTCGGCTTTAATATACTCTTCTATATTTTCTGTGGTGAATAGTGACGATTCAATGTTTATCTCTTCTCCGATCCTTATATATCGTACTTGGAAACCTAGCTCTTCCCAACGTTCTTGAAAATATTTGGCAACGAATGTCTTCCCTTCTCTTTCTTCTATACTTAATATATTTATGTATAGAGTCTTATTTTTTTGCAAATAAGGAGCCAACCGATTGCAAGCGTATGCGGCTGATATTCGGTTACAGGTCTTTACAAATCCCCTGTATTTCAATTGGGAGTTGCGTCCGTTGAAGGCTCCTAATATATTCATTCCTGTGAGGCGTTTAGCCCGTTCTGCATCCCGGAGGGTACGGTCTAGTAATTCAATGACCAAATTTAGGGCTATAATGAAAATTAAACTACCGATAAAAGCGGCTATGACTAAAAACATGCGCTTACCTTTGTCACTAAACAATGGATAAGCGGCCTCTGAGATAGTTGTTAAGTTTGATGAGGTTAATTGTAAGTTCACCTGTTTCATCTTAGCCATATTTAAGGCATGGAGAACTTGTAGATAAGACTGTTCAGTGACATTGATCTCTCGTTCTTGCTGGTTGATCTTAGTCCCAATGGGAGAATAATTCTTATACTGCTCCTCGAAATCGTGCTTTCTTTTGTTTAAAATCTCTAAGTCTGCCTTGGATTTCACTTGTATCAAGGTCTGTGACAACCATTCTTGTACTAATCCGTCAATAGCGACTCCTTCTTTACTTTCTTTATAGCTGTTAATTTTATCTGTCAGTAATGCTATTCTCTTCTCGACATCTTTCAGTTGATCTTGATATCGTGTTAATTCTGTATCCTTGTTTAATGCGTTTTCAGAGGTGAAAGTCTCTATCTCGGTGATTTTACCACTGATGCGGGAAACATCTTCCAATGCGTTGATAAACTCTTCATTCGTTTTGACAAGTTTAGTACGAACTTCCATGTATTTCTCTAACTCGTTGATGATTTTGGTTGAGCTCTCGTAACTTCGTTGTGTTTCTTCGTAACGGTTCTCAAAATCAGCAAAAGAGTTTGCGATAGATTTTGTTTGTTCTGTATAATTTATGACGCTGTTTTGTACGTTATAATCTGTAAGATCATTTTCTTGTTGATTGAGTTTTGTCCTTAATTTATTCAATTCCTGCTCATAATATTTTACGATATCATTTGCTGTTTTATATTTTAAATTATCGTAAGAATATTTCATTTCTTCGCTGACTAACTTAACCGTATTCCATGTGATTCCGGGATCTGAGCTAGTGTAGGCTATCTCTATCAAATCGCTATTACCTTGGCGTCTAATAATTATGCTGGATAAAGCTGCGTAGCTATAGAATGCAGCTCCTCCGTTGAGCAATTCATGCAAATAATTGCGGCTATCACTGTTTTTATATTCTTTAAATCTGTTTATAGTGTTATCGAGAGAAGCCGTGTCTATTAAATTTATTATTTCTTCAGGTATAGATGCTGTTAATTTCTTGTAATTGTCAGCTGTTATATAGAGATTATCTATTTCAGGATTTCCTTGTGTTAGGTTTAATGCTAATAATTTTAGTGATACGTTTTCTAGGGTTCCTCTTGATTTTGTTAAATTAACCAAGTTATCATATGTGTTGTTTACTGCCTGCCAATCAGGTTTTGTCTCTTCATCTAAACCCGTGTTGGAGGTAATACCTGTGTAGATCGAAGTTGTCACGGTGTATTTTTTCTCCATGAATTGACTGAAATAGGCAACCAATGCTGTTACAATAAGCGTTCCAAATATCAGTTGGTGACGAATTCTATATAAAAAACGGGATATGTATAGTGTAATATCCATAAATTATCGATTTATGATTTTTACATTTGTAAGCATCTCTAATAGGGTTACCGCATTGTGTAAGGTAGCTCTACCCTCTTGATAAGAGATTACGGCTCCAGAACGACGTCCTCTTTCCATGGCCAAAGTCGTAATGTCAATTTTACCGTTGATGAAGTCTTGTTCCGATATTTTCATTTGGGCGTTGTAAAGGGCAGCAGCGTCTGATTTAGCTTTCAAAGTAGCTAAAGCTTGCAATACGTTATTATAAGCTTCCAATATTTTTAATTTCCGTTCTTCTATTGAGATCTCATATTCATAATCTAATTGCCGGAAACGAGCTTTCCGAGCTCGTACCTTTTGGCCACGGCTAAATAGGTCACCAAATGGGATAGACACCGATATGCCTGCGCTATAAGTATGTTGATTACTACCCAGACTTGTGAGATATTCAGGATATTCTACGGTTTCATGAGAGGATAGCTGCACTAATCGTCCATATTGGTACTGTCCGTATACCCTGAAATAATCTAGCCATTCTCTTTTGGTCACTTTCATTTCAGCATTAGCTTCATCTTTCTTAGCTTCGTAAATCTTGATCGAAGGGTGATCATATACTGATTCTAAAAAAACAGATAAAGGTGGTAATTGGATACGTTCATAATCATCTAGCATCGCTTGAATAGAGTCTGAGCCAGATGTTACTTCCACGGTTGTAGCTTTATCGAAATAGGTTTTCTTTTTCTGAGCTATAGCCGAAAGGATACTGAATATGAATAGGATGATAAATAAGTTCTTCATACGATTTATTAATGGATCTATACGTCCTCTTTCTGTACGAACGCCGTAAAGGTCTTAATGATGATCTTCATGTCCAGCCAGAAAGAAAATGTATGAGCGTATTTAATATCTAATTGTTTACGTTCCTCGGCGGACATACTACCAGAATTGCCACGTTTCTCTACTTGCCAGAGGCCTGTAAGGCCGGCAGGAGCCATGAAGCGTTGTATGTATTCGTCACTGGTCAGTAGCTCAGCTTCGTATATGGGAAGAGGACGATTACCAACGATGGACATGTCTCCTTTTAATATATTGAATAGCTGGGGGAGTTCGTCAATGCTATATTTCCGGATAATATGGCCGATCTTTGTTATACGGGGATCATTCTCTAATTTGATGAAAGCGTTGGAACGTTCGTGACGTTTTACTTTTAAATAGTCGTTTTCAGGAGTAGCGTCATTATCAGAATATAAAATGATATTTTGTTTATTCTCTTTAAAAAAAGAGGTCGCATTCTGTGAATTCACAGAAGTTGATGAAGAGGCCACGGCCTCTTCATCAATAGATTCCATATACTGATTAAGTTTCTTATATTCAGCCAAGCGTTTGTCCGCATCCATATACATAGAGCGGAACTTATAAAAATCGAAAACCTTATAGTTGCTGCCTACTCGTTTCGACTTGTAGAAAGCGGGGCCTTTGTCCTCCAGCTTGATCCAAATCACCGTGATGATAAAGATAGGGGAGAGGCAGAGGAGCGCCATGGATGAGAAAATGATGTCGAAGACCCTTTTCCATAAAGGCAGCTTGAAAATGGCGAGATCAGGCTCTTTTATTTGAGGCTTACGCGCTTTTTCCATTCTCTTGCATTTCTCGGCGATACCCAGTAGCTTCACTAAATCTTCCTTAGAGGTAGACTCGGAGATGACACAGTCCGTTCCGGCTTGCAAATAGGATATTTTCTCCTCCCGGGTCATTTCCGGGGCGATTAATACGATATAGATATTTTGAAACGTCTTATGCAAATGCATGATCGCAGGAATGTTTAACGTAGGATCTGTTTTCTCGATGAATACACAATAATCCATTTCCTCGGCAGGAAGAAGCGTGTTTTTCATCTGCAGAAGCGTTATACATTCTATGACCCCGGTGCCTAATGCCTTACGTAAACGTTCGGCCAACGGCACGTTATTACCGAAAAAGACATAATTCATTATCTTAATATTCGTTTTACCCTTACCCTTAATTCCTCTGGATTGAAAGGCTTCAAGATAAAGTCTTCCGCCCCTTCCTCAAACAAACGTATTCTATTTGAGCTGCTCTCTACGCTCGATAGGATCAAGACCGGTATATGGCTGAACATATCGTTCGCTTTTAAATAAACCAAGAATTCCTCTCCGGACATTTCTGGCATATTCAAGTCAGAGATGATCAAATCCGGTAAATTGCCTTCTTGAAGCCAAGCGATCGCTTTCAAAGGATTTTCTTTATAGGATACCTTGTAAGTACTTGATAAATAAAGCATGATTATCTTTGCGATTTCTTGCTTGTCATCCACTAAAAGAACAGATTTCTCCATAGAGTCGTATAATATTGTCGTCTTTTGTTTTATCTATTATGCAAATTTAGGATATTAAATTGAAAAAATCTATGTTTTTCAATTGTTTTTTTGAAAAAACAGTTCGGACTTTGAAAATAGGGGAAACTGCGATTTTTTGATTAAGTTTGTACGCACATAAATGAGATGAGTATTCGAAGATGCGTTGGAGGAAATATATAGATTTTGATGTTATTCATTTATTGGTTGGCGCTATTGTCGGGATGGGCTTGTCCTCTTGCCAGCCGGAGATGCCGGTGATCTCTACGATAACCGTGGAGGCGGATGGCCTGACGGTTCCCGTGAACCCGGATCTGTATGGTTTGACCATTGAGGAGATCAACCACGGGATCGATGGGGGGCTGTACGCCGAGCTGATCCAGAACCGGAGCTTCGAGGATGGCGTGCCACCCTTGAACTGCCCTTACGACGCCGCCCGGAACGTCTTGATTACCCCGAATGGCTGGACGATCCCTTTCATGCGGGGAGATTCCGTACCGGGATGGAGGCGGATAGTCCCTAATACACAGATATACCCGGATATGAAGGAGCTGGTGAATGATAAGAACCGGCGGTCGTTGCGCGTGGCCGTATCGACTTCCGGGGAGTCGGGGCGCGGAGGCGTGATAGCCGAGGGATACCGGGGGATACCGATCCGGAAAGGGGAACGATACGATCTCTCGTTTTTCGCCAAGGGGGCGAATATGGTGCCCCGTACCATCCGGGTGGCCTTGGAGGACTCGATGGCTAATACGGTCTTGAGCGATGTGTTTCAGGTAGCGCCGCCGTACGAGTGGAGACGATACAGGCATACGTTTACGGCTACGGAGGACGCGCCGAACGCGGTCTTGACGATCACGGCCGATACCTCCGCCGTGTTTTGGCTGGATGTGGTATCGCTCTTCCCGGAGGATACGTGGAAGGGACGGAAGAACGGGCTGAGACCGGACTTGGCGGCGCTGGTCGATTCCTTGGCCCCTCGTTTTATCCGTTTCCCCGGAGGCAGTTTCGTGGAGGGGTATACGGCGGGTACGTACCCTATCTGGAGGGAGACGCTGGGCGATATCTCGGAGCGTAAGCATTTCTGGAACGTATGGGCCTATGGTACGACGAACGGCATGGGCTACCACGAGTACTTGCAAATGTGCGAGGATATGGGGGCGGAGCCTATCTACGTTATTAATAGCGGGATCACGAGCCAAAGCCGCCGGCCCCGCTACGAGGATATCACGGCGATGGATAAGCTCACGGGAGATGCCTTGGACGCTATCGCCTACGCGAACGCCCCGGCGGATTCCCTGCCGGGCGCCCTGCGTGCGAGGAACGGGCATCCGGAACCTTTCAACTTGAAGTATGTCGAGATCGGCAGCGAGAACTATGGCGGGGAGTATTTCAGGCGCTTTGAGCTTTTCCGCAAGGCGATCAAGGAGGCTTATCCGGAGATTACCGTTATCAGCAGTTCGCCCCTCACGAAGCGAGGCCGTAGCGAGTGGGTGGATTCCCATTATTACGCCGGGGAGCATTTCTTCCTCTCGAACGCCAGCAGGTTTAATAGCGACCGGTATTCCCGACGTTCGCCGGCGGTGTTTATCGGGGAGTTTGGGACGACGGAGCGGCCCTTGGCCGGTACGCTCCGGGCGGCGGTGGCCGAGGCCTGTTTCTTGGTCGGCGCGGAGGAGAACCCGGATATGGTACGCCGCTTGGCGTATGCCCCGGTATTGGGCAACGCCGGGTTCGAGAACCAGCGCCATCCGTTGATCTCTTTCAACACCCATCAGGCGGTGGTCTCTCCTTCCTACCATTTATTAAAGATGTTTACCCGCCATCGGGGGGATGAGGTGCTGAAGACGATCGTGGATACCTACGAGAAACCACAGGTACGTACGGGCCGGGCGGGCGTAGAGATGTTTGATAATAGCTATGAGTTCAAGGACGTGCGGATCGACGGCGTGCCCGTATCGGATATATCCGTGATGAGCGGGGGATGGAAGGTCCCGGAGGCTGGTACGTTGGTGCCGGAGGCCAACCGGTGGAACCATGTATTGTTCGGCGACTCTACGAGCTACGCCTATGAATATACGGCTACCGTCCGGCGTACGAAAGGTAGCGGGCAGATACAGCTTCGCCTCCGCGACAACGGGCGGACGGGCGAGCAGGCGGATTATATCGCCTTTACGATCGGGGCGGGAACGAGCGAGCTGTACCATCAGGTAGGTGGCGTGAAGGATAGCTTGGTCTCTCCCGTGCGCTTCCCTTTTGAGAGTAACCGGTGGTATACGGTTCGCATGACGTGCGAGTACGAGCGCGTCCGTTGTTATGTGGACGGCGTATTGCTGCATGAGGTGGATATGCGTCCGATCCCGTCGTTGGTATCCGTGGCTACCCTCGACAAGGAGAACCGGGTGATTTACTTGAAGGTCGTGAATACGACCCGCCACGAGGAGAAGACCTCTTTGCGTATCGAGGGAGTGAATATCCGTAACGAGGCGGAGCTGATCCAATTGAGAGGGGAGCCGGAGGCTCGTAATACGTTTGAGAGCCCGGGGGCCGTAACGCCTGTCACCGAGCCTATCGTATTCCCGATGAGCGGCCCGCTTATCTATAATTTCCCGCCTAATTCAGTGACGATCTTGAAATTATACATGGAGTAGGTCAGATAGGGCAGGAGGGCCGGTACACTTTATCTGTATTTATCCTAACTTCGCGGCGACTTTAACAAAAAAAATGTGTTATGGAACCAATGCATAAGATAAACAAGGTAGAGCTCCGGAGCTTGCAGCTTGAGGACTATACGCAGTTGTCGCAATCTTTCAAGAGGGTATACGCCGACAAGGATGTTTTCTGGACCCGCAAGCAGATCGAGACGTTGATACGGATATTTCCCGAGGGACAGGTCGTGACGCTGGTGGATGACCGGATCGTAGGATGCGCCCTCTCCATCATCGTGGATTATGACATGGTGAAAGGGGATCATACCTACGCCAAGGTAACGGGTAACGAGACGTTCAACACGCATAACCCGAACGGGAATATATTATATGGTATAGAGGTGTTCATCCATCCGGACTACCGGGGCCTCCGGCTGGCCCGCCGTATGTACGAGTACCGGAAGGAGCTGTGCGAGAAGTTGAACCTGAAGGCGATCATGTTCGGCGGACGTATCCCGAACTATTATAAATACGCCGATCATATGCGTCCGAAGGAATACATCGAGAAGGTGCGCTCACGCCAGATCTACGACCCGGTGCTCACCTTCCAGCTCTCCAACGATTTCCACGTGCGGAAAGTGATGATGAACTACTTGCCGAACGACGAGGAGTCGAAGCATTGCGCTACCCTGCTGCAATGGGATAATATCTATTACCAGCCGCCTACGACGGATTACGTGGATAAGAAGACAACCGTGCGTGTCGGTCTGGTACAATGGCAGATGCGGCCTTATAAGACACTGGACGACGTGTTCGAGCAGGTGGAGTTCTTCGTCGACGCCGTATCCGATTACAAGAGCGACTTCGTCCTTTTCCCCGAGTATTTCAACGCTCCGCTGATGGCTAAGTTCAACCATCTGGGGGAGGCGCAGAGTATCCGTGGGCTGGCCCAGTACACCGAGGAGATCCGTGAGCGATTCGTGAACCTCGCCATCAGTTACAATATCAATATCATCACCGGTAGCATGCCTTTGCTGAAGGAGGACGGGGCGCTGTATAACGTGGGATACCTGATCCGTCGTGACGGCTCCTACGAGATGTACGAGAAGGTACATGTCACCCCGGACGAGCAGAAGAGCTGGGGACTCTCGGGCGGGAAGATGGTGAAGACGTTTGATACGGATTGCGCCCGGATCGGCGTGCTGATCTGCTATGACGTGGAATTCCCGGAGCTTTCCCGTATCATGGCCGACCAAGGGATGCAGATCCTCTTCGTGCCTTTCCTTACGGATACGCAGAACGGTTACTCTCGGGTTCGTGTATGTGCCCAAGCCCGGGCGATCGAGAACGAGTGCTTCGTGGTGATAGCGGGCAGCGTGGGCAACCTGCCTCGTGTGCATAATATGGATATACAGTACGCCCAGTCGGGTGTGTTCACGCCTTGCGATTTCGCTTTCCCGACCGATGGCAAGCGTGCGGAGGCAACCCCGAATACGGAGATGATCCTTGTATCGGACGTGGACCTTGATTTGCTCAACGAGTTGCATACGTATGGTAGCGTGCGTAACCTTCGGGACCGTCGCCACGACTTGTATGAGTTGAGGGTAAAAAAACAGTAGTGTTTGCGGTTGAACACAATAGTATTCATGGCTGAACCCAGTAGTGTTCGCTATTAAACACAATTATATTCGCCGGAAGAATGCAGTAGGGGCGGGATCTGTCCGCCCTCCCGTGCCGTGTATGCGTGGGAGGGCGGACGAATCCCGCCCCTGCGGTTTATATATCGGGGGGAGGATCGCTCGCTTCCCCCCTTCGGAAATGATCTTAATGACTTAGCATCTCAGCCGTGATCGGCGTGAATTTCTCGGCATCCGATTTACGGAGTTGTACGCTACCGTCGTTCCAGTTGGAAGGCCAACCTCCGATGATGTGTCCGAGGAATACCAGCTTGATCTCGTGCAAGCCCTTTGCCAAGGCCGCGGAGGTGTCATGACGGGAGAAGCGTTTTACCTCGCCACCGTTATTGACCATCAACTTGCCGTCGATCCATACCTCCTCTAAATCGGAAGAGATGTAATAAACGCCATCCTCCGGGATATTCACGTAGCCGGTAGCGATAGCGGCGTATTGCTTCACGCCTCGCATGGATTCGGGGGCGGGCACTTGGTTGGTCAGTTCACGGGTCGTCTTGATGACCTGTTTCTTACCGGTCTTCTGAGCGGCCTCCAGATTATTTACGCTTAGGTACATGCCATCGAATACCTCCATGTCGAGGCCCGGGGTCGTCTTGGCTACCTCCTTGGCGGGAGCCAGCGTTTGTTTCTCCACGAGGATCGTGCGAGGCTTACCCATCTTGCCGGAAGGCAACACGGAAGCGATCTTCACGGTCGTAGTCTCGGTGATGTCGAAAGGAGCCGTATATACGGTAGATTCCGGGGTAGGCTCGGTGCCATCCAGCGTGTAGACCATCTTCATCGGACGGTTCGTGGTGAATGTCATGGTAGCCTTGTCCGTGAAAGCCACGAAGTTGCAAGAACCGTTCGGTTGCTCGGGCTGCGGGATGTAGTAGTTGATACCATGCCCGTCTAGGCGAACCTGAGCGTTGTCCAGACGGCGTTCGAAGTCCTTGTAATCCTTCCGGTCCAGCGGGCTCCAAGCGATCTCGGAGAGGGCTAGGATACGAGGATAGATACGGTACTCCATGATGTCCGTGTTATAAAGGTACTCACTCCATACGTTGCATTGCACGCCCTTGATGAAATGTCCTTTACCGGCCGCTGCCAGCGTGTCGGGGACGGGGTTGTATTTATAGACCCGCTCCGCCGTGGTGAATCCTCCGATAGATACCGGGTTGATCTTGTAGTCGCCTTGGAACTGGTCGATATACATACCCTCGCTTCCCGGGGTCATGATCACGTCGTGGTTCATACTAGCGGCGGCGATACCGCCTTCCTCACCTCGCCAAGACATTACCGTGGCCGATGGAGCCAGACCTCCCTCAAGGATCTCGTCCCATCCGATCATCTTCTTGCCGTGCTTGTTTACGACCTTCTCCATGCGTTGTACGAAATAGCTCTGCAATTTCTCCTCGGCCGTATGCTCCTTGTCGCCTTTCAAGCCTTCCTTACGGATACGGGCCTGACAAAGCGGGCATTTCTCCCAGCTCGTCTTCGGGCACTCATCGCCTCCGATATGGAAATACTCGCCCGGGAATAGGGGAGCTACCTCGGCGATCACGTCCTCGAAGAACTGGAAGGGTTCTTCCTTGCCGGCGCATAATACGATGTCTTCCACGCCCCAGATGATACGGGGAGTACCCTGCTTACCCTCGCAAGACAGCTCCGGATAGGCGGCGATAGCGGCCATCTCGTGTCCCGGAAGCTCTATCTCGGGAACGATCGTGATGAAACGATCCGCCGCATATTTAACGATATCCTTCACCTCCTCTTGGGTATAGAAGCCTCCGTACTCGGTACCCTCGCCATCGATGCGCTTAGAGCCGATCTCGGTCAGTTTCGGATACTTCTTGATCTCGATACGCCATCCTTGGTCGTCGGTCAGGTGCCAATGCATGCGGTTGATCTTGAACAAGGCCAATACATCCAGCTGCTTCTTGATATTCTCTACCGGGATGAAATGGCGGCAGGGGTCTAGCATGATACCACGGTAACCGAAACGAGGCTCGTCCTTGATAGATACGGCCGGAGCGGTCCATGCGATACCTTTCACGGCGGAAGGACTCTCGATCTCGGCGGGTAGCAATTGCAAGAACGATTGCATACCGTAGAAAAGACCTTGAGGGGTCTTGGCCTTGATACGGACGCCGCTGTCGGCTACGTCTAACGTGTATCCCTCGTCGTTTACGTCCAGAGAGCCGTCGATAACCAACGAGATACCGTCGGAGGTCTCTTTGTCGGCGGTAGCTATCTGGTAGCCTGTCGCCGTGTTCATTTTAGCTGCGAAGAACTCGGCTACGGTTTTCGCCTCCGGGGTGGAAGCGTAGATCTTCGTGTTTTTGTTTAGCTTGAAGTTTCCCTCGTTCTGCGTAAGGCTGACCGGTGTCGGGATGATGTTGATACCTTGGTTGTAAGCTTTCGCTTTACCGGGAGCATCATCACACGAGGCCATCAGGCCCAAGACAGCGCCGGCGCAGATTGTAGCAAGGAGCTTTTTCATAGAATTAAAAATTGAAAGTTGAAAATTGAATATTGTTTAGATGTTTTTGAGAGTTTAAAAAGAGAATTGAGAGTTGAAGATAAGATGCCGTTTGGCATCCTTTTCAATTCTCAATTCTCAATTTCCTATTTACCACGCGAAGATAGGATATTCCTTCATGATACCGTTCACCTTCTCACGAACGGCGCCGATAGTCTTATCGCATTCGGGAGCGGCCAATACGGTGTCGATCAGTTCCACGATCTCGCCCATAAGCGGCTCTTTAGCGCCACGGGTCGTGATAGCGGGCGTACCCACACGGATACCGGAGGTCTGGAAGGCCGAGCGGCTGTCGAACGGAACCATGTTCTTGTTCACCGTGATGTCGGCGGCTACCAAGGCTTTCTCGGCCACCTTACCGGTCAGGTCGGGGAACTTCGTGCGCAGGTCGATCAGCATGCTGTGGTTGTCCGTACCGCCGGAGATGATCTTGTACCCTTTGTCCGTGAAGGCCTTGGCCATAGCGGCGGCGTTCGCTTTCACCTGTGCTTGGTACGTCTTGTATTCCGGCTCCAAAGCCTCTCCGAAGGCTACGGCCTTGGCCGCGATCACATGCTCCAGCGGACCGCCTTGGATACCCGGGAATACGGCGGAGTCCAACAACTGAGACATCTTCTTGATCTCGCCTTTCGGTGTCTTCTTGCCCCAAGGATTCTCGAAATCCTTACCCAGCAGGATGATACCGCCACGAGGACCCCGCAGGGTCTTATGCGTCGTAGACGTTACGATGTGAGCGTACTCCAGCGGGTTGTTCAGCAAACCGGCGGCGATCAGGCCTGCCGGGTGAGCCATATCGATCATCAATAAGGCGCCTACCTTGTCGGCTATCTCACGCATACGTTTGTAATCCCAGTCACGGGAATAAGCGGAACCACCGCCAACGATCAATTTCGGTTTCTCACGAAGGGCTACTTCCTCCATTTGGTCGTAGTCCACCCGTCCGGTATCTTCCTTTACATTATATTCGGTAGCGTGATAGAGAACGCCGGAGCTATTTACTGGTGAACCGTGGGACAGGTGTCCGCCATGCGACAGGTTCAACCCGAGGAACGTGTCGCCCGGATTCAATACGGCGAAAAATACGGCTGCGTTGGCCTGCGCCCCGGAGTGAGGCTGCACGTTGGCCCATTCGGCGTTGAATAGCTTTTTCAACCGTTCGATAGCGATCGTCTCACTTTGGTCTACTACCTCGCAACCCCCATAATAACGCTTGCCGGGATATCCCTCGGCGTATTTGTTGGTCAGACAGCTTCCCATGGCCTGCATGACCTGGTCGCTGACAAAGTTCTCGGAAGCGATCAACTCAATGCCTTTCAATTGGCGTTGGTGCTCCTTCTCGATAATGTCAAAAATGATGTTGTCTCTTTTCATTACCTCTTAAATTGGTTATTGCAATGATATGTTCCTCATTGAAAAGGAATCCTCGCGAATGTACTATATTATTTTAATACTATTTAAAAGATTCCGTTTAATTATTACAGATGCGCCGGAAACGGCTCCGCTTACCACTTGGTGAGGGTTACGTTTCTGAACTCAACCTCCTTACCCTCGCTCTGTAGCCCGATATGGCCTTCCTTCACCTTGTTGGTTCCGGTGTTCTGGTATACGCCGTTGATGTAAACGGTGATGACGCCGTCTTTCACGAAGATGTTCGCCTCGTTCCACTCTCCGGCGGGCTTCTCGCTGGACGGGTTCACGTTCTTTACGACAGGGAAGAAGGGACGTTCCTCTCCCGGGCGTTGCTGGTACTCGACAAGGTCGGAGCCTCCCAGCAGTACGAACAATCCGGCCCTCCCGGCTTGCAGATTACACTCGATCCCGTTCGGGAAGGGGTTCTTTAGGTCTGCGATATGCAGGAAGATGCCGCTGTTTGCGTTGGAATCCCCATTCGGCCAACGCCATTCCACGTGCAATTTATAGTCGCTGTATTTCTCCTTGGTGTACATATAGCCGAAAGGCTGGCCGGTGATGAAGATCTTACCGTCGCGTACGGAATAGACCTGATCGGCGGGGACGGAGTTTTTGTCGACTACGAAATTCCAGTTAGACAGGTCTTTCCCGTTGAACAGTTTCTCGGTCTTCTGTGCGTTCGCCCCATTGGAGAAACAGAAGAGGGAGGCGGCTAATACAGCCAAAGATAGCATTCTTTTTTTCATGGCATTAAACTCTATTTAATAGTATGATTAATCAACGATTAGTTTGCGATAGCGTACCCGTTTCGGCTCGGCGTCGCCCAATGTCTTACGTTTGTATTCCTCGTACTCGGAATAGGTCCCTTCGTAGAAGACCACGTTGGAATCGCCCTCGAACGACAGGATATGCGTACAGATACGGTCCAAGAACCAACGGTCGTGAGAGACGACGACGGCGCAACCGGCGAAGTTCTCCAGACCCTCCTCCAAGGCACGTAGCGTGTTCACGTCGATATCGTTGGTCGGCTCGTCGAGCAGCAATACGTTCGCGTCCGCTTTCAGCGTCAGCGCCAGATGCAGGCGGTTACGCTCTCCTCCGGAGAGTACGCCGCATAGCTTCTCTTGATCCGCTCCCGCGAAATTGAATTTAGACAGGTAAGCGCGTGCGTTCACCTCCTTGCCGCCCATACGGATAAATTCCTGTCCGCCGGATACGACTTGGTAAACGGTCTTTTTCGGGTCTATATCCTTATGGGTCTGGTCGGCGTAACCTACTTGTACGGTCTCGCCCACCTCGAAGGTCCCCTTGTCGATGCTTTCCATGCCCATGATCATCTTAAATAAGGTAGTCTTACCTGCACCGTTCGGCCCGATGACTCCCACGATACCATTCGGGGGAAGCATGAAGTTCAAATCATCGAACAGCAATTTATCGCCGAACGCCTTCGCCACGTGCTGTGCCTCGATCACCTTATTGCCCAAGCGAGGGCCGTTCGGGATGAAGATCTCCAGCTTAGCCTCACGCTCCTTCTGGTCCTCGTTCAAGAGGGCCTCGTACGAGTTCAGACGTGCCTTACCCTTGGCGTGACGGGCCTTCGGCGCCATATTGATCCATTCCAGCTCACGCTCCAAGGTCTTACGGCGTTTGCTGACTTGCTTCTCTTCTTGAGCCATACGCTTCGTCTTCTGGTCTAGCCAAGAGGAGTAATTACCCTTCCAAGGGATACCCTCGCCACGATCCAGCTCAAGGATCCATCCGGCCACGTGGTCTAGGAAGTAACGGTCGTGCGTGATGCAGATAACGGTACCGGCATATTGTTGCAGATGTTGCTCCAGCCAGTCGATCGACTCGGCGTCCAAGTGGTTGGTCGGCTCATCCAACAGCAATACGTCCGGCTGCTGGAGCAGCAATCGGCAAAGGGCCACCCGGCGACGCTCGCCTCCGGACAACGTATCCACCACCTGATCCTCCGGCGGACAACGCAAAGCGTCCATGGCACGTTCCAGACGGCTGTCGAGGTTCCATGCGTCCGTAGCGTCGATCTTGTCCTGCAACTCCGCCTGACGGTTGATCAAGGCATCCATCTTATCCGGATCTTCCAGCACCTCCGGATCGCCGAATCGCTCGTTCACCTCCTCATATTCCTTCAAGGTGTCCACGATCTCCTGCACGCCTTCCTGCACGATCTCCTTCACGGTCTTGCCCGGCTCCAACTTAGGGTCCTGCTCCAGATACCCTACGGAATACCCGGGGGAGAAGACCACCTCTCCCTGATAATCCTTATCGATACCGGCGATAATCTTCAGCAACGTAGATTTACCGGAACCATTCAATCCGATGATTCCGATCTTCGCCCCATAGAAAAAGGACAGATATATATTCTTTAAAACCTGTTTTTGAGGCGGAAAGATCTTGTTCACGCCTACCATCGAGAAAATAATCTTCTTATCGTCTGCCATATAATTTTTTGTGTGTTAATTGGTTCCTTAACTTAAAATAATGGTGTACAAATCTACGTAAATATCTTTTATTTTACAAATGAACAAAGATCATAGGTATCAGATATCTACCGATTGCCAAGTTTGGCGTGTGGAGATTACTCGGTTCAATTCTCTTGTGAAAGAAGCCGGTAGATATGCTATTCCTCGGAAGTTGAGTTTTAGCGTTATCATAAATGAAGGGTAGGAGAGGTTGTGCGGCGTTGTGGTTAGGACTGTGCGATCATGTGGCTTTAGGTTGTGTGATCCTAACGATTTAGGATTGTGGTTCGTCTTCGTCTCGTGAAGATATGTAACCGGTTTATGCATGATGTAATACGTGATGTAAAGTGCTTATATCTTGTTTCTTGCGTTTGCTCCCCATGAAAAAACTAAAATTTACCCCTCTTGAAATTTGTATAATAAAATAAAACCCCCTATCTTTGCACTCGCATTACAAAAGTAACGCACAGGATGATTCGCTAGCTCAGCTGGTAGAGCACAACACTTTTAATGTTGGGGTCCTGGGTTCGAGCCCCAGGCGGATCACATAAGAACAAAGCCAAACGGCGACAAAAAAGAGACAAGTCCTACAATATCAACGT
This sequence comes from Parabacteroides sp. CAG:2, assembly GCF_000436315.1. Taxonomy (NCBI): domain Bacteria; kingdom Pseudomonadati; phylum Bacteroidota; class Bacteroidia; order Bacteroidales; family Tannerellaceae; genus Parabacteroides; species Parabacteroides sp. CAG:2. The sequence goes on from NZ_FR885274.1 coordinate 28,917, forward strand.
ATTGTAGGACTTTTTTTATTGTTTCAGTCTTGCTTAAAAGACAAAAAAGGGGCACGAAAAGACACGGTTGAGTATCCAAATCGTACCCCCTTCCCCAAAAAACGATTAGGGGGTACGATTGTCGGAAATCACTATCCATGCAGAAGGTTTCAATCTCTGTATTGATTTTAGATATTATCATCTGAAACCTGTTTTACTGTGATTTTTTTATTAATGGTGGTTAAATTCAGTTGTTTACTTGAATACCTTTCTTTCATTTAAGAATAGCAAAGCAATACAAAAGTCATTCTGTAAAAGTAATTCAAAGTCCAAAACAGATACAGACACGATTTTTGTATATTTGCAGGATACAGATAACACCTGACAAGTATGAAAAAAGAAATCCTATATCAAGAAATAGCGAGAACTATTGCCTGTCAAATTAAGAAAGGCGTGTGGAAAGCTGGTGAGAAACTACCTTCTTTACGCACTATTAGCAATGAAAATGGTGTAAGTCTTAATACTGCAATTCAGGCATATTATGAATTGGAAAAAGACGGATTTATAATATCACGCCCAAAATCAGGGTATATTGTCAATTACAAACCCATACGCCTATCTGTTCCAGCGACAACACAACCGTCTGTAAAGCCTGAGAGCAAAGAGGTGATAGATTTGATTGCTGACGTATACAGCTCGTTAGAAATAGGAGATAAATCGATCACTCGATTTTCATTAGGAATGCCCGAAGATACTTTATTACCAATTGCAAAACTTAATAAAGAACTTATAAGAGCTATGCAGGCACTTCCGGGTAATGGAACCCGGTATGATGAAACACAGGGAAATATGCGATTACGTAAATCTATAGCTCGTTTTACGTATAGTTGGAAGGGAAACTTGACAGAAGATGATATAGTGACAACTGCTGGAGTTACTAATGCGGTTGCTTTAGCTTTATCTGTAATTACTAAGGTAGGAGATACTATTGCGGTTGAAAGTCCGGTCTATTTTGGAATGTTACAATTAGCCAATAGTATGGGGTTACGTATATTGGAATTACCTACCAATCCAGTAACAGGGATTGATCCAGATGCGCTGAAAAAAGTTTTACCACAAATTAAAGCTTGCCTGCTTATAAGCAACTTTAATAACCCATTGGGAAGTTGTATGCCTGATGAACATAAAAGGGTAGTTGTTGATATGCTGGCCGGATATGATATACCTTTGATCGAGGATGATTTATATGGTGATTTATTTTTTGGTAATTCACGTCCTAAGCCCTGCAAGGCTTTTGACAAGAAGGGGCTTGTTTTATGGTGTGGTGCGGTATCTAAAACATTAGCGCCGGGGTATCGGGTAGGATGGATTGCTCCCGGCAAATTTAAACATGCTATTATTCGCCAAAAGAATATTCACCTTATTTCTACGCCTGCGCTTAATCAAGAAGCGGTTGCCAATTTCATGGAGAATGACAGATACGAAAACCATTTACGTAAACTGCGACAAGAATTATACGCAAACAGTATTCATTTTGCCCATTCCATCATGGATTACTTCCCCGAGAATACAAAAATTGTTACTCCACAGGGAGGGTTTATGCTTTGGGTGGAATTAGACAAACAGATTGATACAACAGAACTTTATTATCGGGCTATGCAGCGAAAAATAAGCATAGCCCCCGGACGTATGTTTACATTACAAGAGCAATATACCAATTGTATGCGTTTAAGCTATGGACAACGATGGACTCCACTTCTTGAAGAACGCTTAAAACAATTGGGGGATATAATTAAAAATCACTTTAACTGATGTATGTATTCTTTTAGTACTTCCCCTATTACTTGAAGTCCTTTCATGATTCTATCTTCTGGCATATTAGAGTAATTTATTCTAAAAGTATTTTCTTTGTGCTCAACAGGATAAAATGAACTGCCGGGTACAAAGGCTATTTTCTGTTCAATGCATTTTTGCAGGATGTCATGCGCTGAAATATTTTCGGGTAATTCAATCCAAGTAAATAACCCGCCTTGAGGATGAGTATATTTTATGTCATTAGGAAAATAGCGTTCAATACATTCTAAAGCTATATCTCTGCGTTTTCTGTAGACTTCTACTATTTTGCTAATATGCTCATCAATATCATATCGTTTTAGATATTCGGCAATAGTCATTTGAGCTATTGTGTTACACTGCAAATCAGTGCCCTGCTTAACTAACACATACTTGCGGATAATATCTTTATCACCTGCAATCCACCCAATCCGAAAGCCCGGACAAAAGATTTTAGAAAAACTACCAGTACATAAGATATTACCTACCTTATCAAAAGACTTTATAGAGGGTAAAGACTCTCCTTCAAACCTTAATTCTCCATAAGGGTTATCTTCAATAACAGGAATATCATATAAAGCAGATAGTTCAGCCAGTTTTTTTCGTCTTTCCAAACTCCATGTTTTTCCAGTGGGATTTTGAAAGGTTGGTATTACATATATTAGTTTTATATTTTGAGTATTATTCAGTACCTCTTCCAAAGTAGCCATATCCATGCCTTCTTCATCTGTTGGAATTTCAATGAAGCTACTCCCATATGATTTGAATGCGCTAATTGCTGCTAAATAGGTGGGGCTTTCACACAATACGATATCACCATCGTCCAGAAATACTTTTCCGGATAAATCTAATCCTTGTTGCGAACCGTGAGTTATAAGAATATTATCCTTATCAAACGATGTCCCTAAGCGTTCATTCATTCGTTTGGCAATCCATTCACGTAAAGGATAATACCCTTCAGTAGTCGTATATTGAAGAGCTTTTGCTCCTGCTTCTTGCAAAACGACCTGATTCATTTTGTTAATTTCATCTATGGGGAATAGCTCAGGGGCAGGTAGTCCACCAGCAAATGAAATAACATCTTCCCGTTCTGTAACTTTGAGTATTTCTCTTATTTCCGAAGCCTTTATATAAGACATTCTCTTGGCAAATTTCAACTTCATAATCATTAAATATATTTGAAAACTAAAATAATGCAAAGTAAAGCATAATAGATAAATGAGAACAGATACAATTTGCACAATATCAGCGGGTACAGATTTTCGGAACCAAGTATTATCCCGATTGTATCGCCTACCGAAAGAATCAAACGGACAGTTATCAATAGAAAGACAGGACTGATACTTGCGTCGACAGTTATTCTAGCCGAACCTCAATTAACCAAGCGTGAGAAAGAAATACTAATATTAATTCGGCAAGGTTTTCTGAGCAAAGAGATCGCTTATAAGCTAAATCTTAGTATTTATACGGTAAATAATCACCGAAAGAATATATTGGCAAAGCTAAATGTAGATAATGCGATCGAAGCTATCAATAAGGCGGAAAATTTCGGTATTCTCTATTGATTACGATATCCAATCCAAACCACTAGCTAATATTGATATGATTGCGGTTATATTTCATCCTCTGGGGCTGAATCCATTTGTGCGATGCGCTATGAGTGAATTATACAATCATTTTTCTGCGGAAAAAGTAGTGCGGGTATCGTATGTAAAGAATACCCGCACTTTCTATTTATTTTGAAAAACGTAATTTTATAGTTCAAGATTCACTTCATTCATATTGATTTCAAGAGAGCGCCGCTATACCTGTTCCTATCAAGTTTGCGTTATTCATATTGTTGATATGGATTTCGACATCCGCTAATGCGGATTCATTAAGGAGTTCTTGTAATTTCTCCAGAACAAGAATGTTATAGTTTTTATCTTTTCTATTCTCGCTCCAAAATAGACTGCCTTCGGCTACTAGACAGATTTTTTGTATATCTTTATTATATGATCTCAGTAACTGAATAAGGCCCAGTAGCGATGCGGCGACTAATTGTGCTGATCTGTTGTAGATCCAATGAGCTACATCTACATATACGTCCTTGTGAATATCCGGATAGTTCATGATAGCGGTCAATTTTTGGGCATCGAATTTATTCTCAAACTCATCCAAAGGGAAAGTTGCTTTCAATATATCGCCTAGATACATACCCGAAACCGCTTTCTCAAACCGCTGTTTTCCAAGGCTGCCTGAAATGGCGTCAACCGTATCATCGACTGTCGTGAGGAATGGAGGATGGAAGTTACCCGACTCTAGGTTGACAGGGACTAAGCCTTGTATATTATAGCTCGGATCTAATTTCTTTATTTTATCCGCCGGAATGAAAGTGGCCATGTTGGTGCCTGTTCCTACGATCAGACCGATATAGGCGTCATAGCTATTGTCGGTTAGGCCGGCAAACAAGCTGGCGATAGTATCGTTTAATACTTTAATACCTGTAAATTTGATTTTACAATGTTCGTTTAGGTAGTCGAGAAGTGGTTTGCCTACTAATTGCCCTACCATTTCTTTAATGTCGACTCCTTTTGTCCAACGTAACAATTTGGCGTCTCCACTGAGTACGGATTCTGCTGGATAAGAAAAACAATAGCCGATTGGCATTTCCTCATCCCGTTTTATCCCGACAATCATATCGGCTAATTCTTTAAATAGCTCCTCACGAGTATATCCCGGTGATTTCATGATCGACATGTCTTTTTTCCACCCATTGTTGGGATGGATGGTTGGTGATCCTTGTCCAAGATCGACGGTCGCTACTCTATAGTTGGTTCCTCCTAAATCGAGAACCAATGCTTTTCCATTAATATCAGAGGTTTTGGGAGAGATAAAAGTCGGTATGCATTGTATCTCCGCATTTTCATGTTTTAATCCCTCTTCAACCTTTTCCCGAAATGAACTGGCTATCTCTTTGAGTTGGTCATTTTCTAACCAGAAAATATTTTTCTCCATAAGATTGATTTTTTGATTTTGAAATATCCTTGTTAGTGAATAACAATTTAGAAAGGGATTTGACTATCCTTATTGGTTGATTAAGTTAAGGGGATAAATTTCGGATACTGTAAAATTTGTTGTGTTAAATTTAAATTTTGTATAAACAAAAGGGTGACGATGTCTGTTTAAAACACCAAACAGATGATTTTATTTATTAATCTAAATTAAGATATATGATACCGAAAGTGGAGATAGAAGCAGGCAAGGCGGATTTAATCCGTGAGATTTTAGGCGTTAATGATTTGCAGGACATTAACTTACTTGATGAGTACCGTGATATATTTATAAAATCACAAAAGTCTGCGTATGAGAATGAATCTGTTAATGATATTAATTGCACGGATTGAATTTTGCGAGAAGAATGTCTTATATACAGGGCATAGGATGAGAATATGTTATTCAATATTCTGTTTACTAGCATATTACAGTTTCTTTGTATTTCTTTCTTAGGAAACTACAGTTTCCCGCTAGGATAGAAACTGCAGTTTCTTCTAGGGGAAACCGGAGTGTCTTTTAGGCTCGGTTTGTGTAAACAATAAGGAAAATCTACTACTTATCATTTACGGTCTTCCCATATTCCTCATCACTTACCGGCTCAAGCCAAGTGTTTTTATTGGTTTGGGGATTACATTCTACGGCGATATGCGAAAACCAACTGTCCGGTGAGGCGCCGTGCCAATGCTCTATGTTTGGTGCGATTTCGACAACATCCCCGGGTAGTAAACGACGGGCGCTTTTACCTCGTTCTTGATAATAACCCACACCACCTACGGCGATGAGTATTTGTCCTCCTGTATGCGTGTGCCAGTTGTTTCGGCAGTTAGGTTCAAACGTTACGTTAAACATTGGTACGTTTAAATCCTTATTGCTTGTTAATGGCGCTAGCCAAGACTTCCCCGAGAAATATTGTTCAAACCCGGTGTTTTCATTTCCTGTAGGGAATTCACTAATTTTTGGAATTTCAGTTTTCATTTCTTGTGCGTTTATATTGCCAATAGAGATTAATGTGATCAACATGGCAATGGTTATTTTCTTTATATTCATATTTGTTTTCTTGATTTTATCCATATCACAAAATTATTTAAGATATTCCATTACTTTTGTATACCAATTACTGATAAGTGTAACAGAATTACTGATTTTACAATCTATAGAATCTTGAAGTTGATGGCTTTTAAACAAATATAGGGGAAATCTCAAATTGGCGAGATTGGACAATTGTCAGTCTGTTGGGATTATGTATTTTTGTCATCATAAGAATCTATAGGATGAAGCCTGATACGGAAAACATATATCAACGGAAAATCAATCAAGTAATTGATTATATCAATGCGAATTTGCATCTCCCTTTACGACTGGATATAATAGCCGGGCAAGTAAACGTGTCCGAGCGGCAGCTACTACGTATTATGAAAGGAGCCTTGAATGAGTCATTATATGCTTATGTGGCGAGGCAACGTGTAGAGCGAGCGGTTCTATATATGCATACGGAAGATATGAGTCTGGCAGATCTAGCGAGTCGGGTAGGCTATGATAACCCCCAATCTTTCTCGAAAGCGTTCAAGAAACAATTCAGCGTATCTCCGAAAGCTTATATGGATAAGTTGCGAGCACGTCTGAGAGAAGAGACCGAGAAGTGGAGTAATCCACACGATCTTGAAGTTGAGGTTTGTGAGGTAGATGATTTAGATTTGGTTTATATCCGGATTTTTGGAAAATATGGTGAGGCCGAACCCTATGAGGAGGCATGGAATCTGTTGATCGGATTCTTAAAAGAGAATCAAGCGTTATCAGAGGACACCCGCTTTATTGGTCTAAGTTTTGATGACCCGAACGTCACTCATCCGGACCAATGTCGTTTTTATGCTTGCGCTTCGGTCGGGAAGGAGATTATTCCATCAGGGATGTTCGGTACGATTCGTTTGCAGAAAGGAAAATATGCGGTTTATACCTTAAAAGGTAGTTATGCGGGATTACAAGAACTATATAATACTATAAATATAGATTTCAATTATACCAAACGGCATGGAATGGCGTTTGAGGAATATGTGAGTTATTCGGAAGAGGATGACGATACGCAAGTGACAAAGATTTATATACCAATAAAATAAATTAGTATGGAAACAAAATTTTGCCAAAGCTGCGGTATGCCGCTGCAAAAGAATGAGGAGTTTGGAACGAACCATGACGGAAGCAAGAATGAGGAATATTGTTGCTATTGTTATAAGGACGGGGCCTTCACGATGGACTGTACGATGGATCAGATGATCGATCATTGTGCCCAGTTTGTCGATGAGTTCAATAAAGATGCGGACTTTCATTATACGAAAGAGGAGGCCGTAGCGAATATGAAATTATTTTTCCCTACATTGAAGCGCTGGGCGGTACAATAAGCCTCTATAAAAAGCGTCTATCTGCGCTTCGGCTTGCTGGATTAGTTTCACTGGAATGCGGGGCTTCTTCTCGAAAAAGTCCATTTCTATTTGAATGGTGTTTTTTTTAATGGAGCGGCTCCAATTACCTATTATCTTTCCGTTATACAAGATAACCGGGTAGAAGGTGCCGAATCGGTTGAACGCTTTTGGATGATGTTCTAGCGGCAATACGTCCGTGCGGTTTTTGTAACTGATCAAGTATTCATCGAAGGCGGGGAGGAGACGCAGTACAGGTTCGCTCTCATTTTTTCCTTTCCATGATTGGTGGATGAAATATTCACGGGAATCGAACGTCTCGGTCATTAACTCCGCCTTGATCAGATTGATAGCGAGCCTACACTCGGTAGCGGTTAGCCCGGACCACCAAACAAAATCCTGTAACTGGGCAGGGGAGTGGCTTTGAAAATATCTGGATGCCAATCTCGCCAGAGCCTCTTCCCTGCAAAGTTCACGAGTAGGAGGGACACGTTCGTCCAATAAGGCGTAAGTCGTTTTCTTTCCTTTATCGATCCCGCTACAGACGATGCCTTCCACCTCACCCCATGTAAGGAAAAGGTTTACGTGATCTATGGTGGGCAAAATCCCGGATTTTTGCAATTCCGCCGTTACTTCTTGTTTGGTCAGGCTTTTGTATCCTTCCAGTATCTTTCCGATCTGATCTAGGCATCTTGTGAACAGCGTTTTTTCTATCTTCCCGAAATGTCCCTTGGCGTACGACATAACGGCAGCCTTGATACGCTCGGAAGATAGCATAAGCATCCAACGGATATCCTCGGCGGCCACGAAATGCCAAGTAGGACGCATCACATGGGTACGTAGAATATCACCTTTGTACAAAGCCTCATTTACCGTTTCAAGGGAAGAGGATCTCAAGCGAATACCGATCGCCCATTTGGCCATCTCATACTCCTGCGCCTGGATAGCGCCCATCCAAGAGACCAACTCTTTCGGGGACTCGAATCGGGGTTGTTCCAATTGTTGGCTAGCTACTCGTATATGTGTTATCATAATATATGAATATAAACGCAAATGTACGAAATAAAGCGTTAAACATCCCATAATCTTGAAGATATACTCATTCTTTTTGTACCTTCACGCTAGAAACAATTAGTGAAATTTATGACGATAGCGTATTTAAATGTGGCTACGGACCGGCAACACTTGGATATTCAAAGGGAAGAGATCTCTTCTTTTGCCGCGGCCAAAGATATCCATGTGGATAAATGGGTCATGGAAGTATCCGGAGAGAAAGCGAAACAGCCGGGACCAAAGTTAAAACTTGTTCTCGAACGCTTGAAGAAAGGGGATGCCTTGATCGTATCGGATATTACCCGTTTGTGTCTTACCTTATATGAGTTGATGGGGATACTTACCGTTTGCATGGAGAAGGACGTGACGGTCTATTGTATAAACGACCGTTATATATTCGATGACCGGATGGATCGTCAATTGATGATTAATGTCTTCAAGCAAGTAGACGAGATTGATCACAGTCTGGTTTCCATACGTACAAAAGACGCCTTGGAACAGGTGAAAAGTACGGGAAAGCGGTTGGGACGTCCTAAAGGCTCGGAATCCAAGTTGTTCTTCTTAGACGCCCATAAGGGGGAGATCATGAACATGTTGGAGCGGGGAGAATCGGTAGGATCGATTTGCGAGCATTTCAACGTCTCTAAGAATACTTTTTATAAGTATAGGAAGAAATTCTTCAGATCGTAAGGATTGGTTTTAATACCAATCCTTTCGTTTCATATATAGCCAAGTCAATACTCCGGTAACTATCATGACGGCCCAAGCTATGAAATAACCGTAACGCCAATCCAATTCCGGCATTATCTTGAAGTTCATACCCCATACGCCCACCAAGAATGTCAAAGGGATGAAAAGGGTGGAGACAATCGTCAGCCGTTTCATGATGGCGTTCATCCTAAGATCGTTATTGGATATATAAAGATCGACAAGGGAAGAGGTGATTTCCCGGCAGCTTTCCGTTGTTTGGATAACGAATTGGAGTTGGTCTTGCAGGTCATTATAGATCGGCAGGATATCCGGGGTGATAATCCCGTTCTCTGTTCGTAATAGTTTTGAGAATTGATCTTTCAGCGGTAGGCTATTCTTACGGATAATCATGTACTCATGGCGGTGTTGTTGGATTAGGGAACCCATATTACCCTGATCGTTCTTAGGATCGAGCAAGGTCTCTTCTATATCCTCTAGTATCTCTTCTACCTTTGAGGCGGATTCTACTAGATTCGCTATGATGGTGTTTAGAAGGAAAGCGAGCAGCAATCCACTGCCTTTTTTCCGGATGTTCAGCATGTTGGATAGTAGCGCTTTATGAGCGGACTCGAATACGGGGTTGTTGCTTTCTGTAAAAGTGATAACCGTATTGTTCGCTACCAGTATGCTGATGTGCTCAGATCGCATCTCGTTATTGACATCGTAATAGCAGGAGTTTAATACGATAAGCATTCGTCCTTTGTATTCCTCTACCTTGACCACGTGTTGGGGAGTCAAGATATCCTTAGCGTCCAGATTATGCAGTCCGAAATCTTTTACGATACGGGTAATGGCATCCGCGTTGGTCAATCCGCTAACCTCGAACCAATTGATCTGATCCGGGTCGGATAGTTTGCTGAAAGAGGTGTCGGTTATCCGCACCTCTTTCGTATGCAAAGATTGTTCGTTGTATTGCGTGAGACGGATGCCGGTTGCTGTCTCATGTTCGCCGGCGTAATAATACTTGTCCGATAAATGCCGGTTGGATATATGTCTTCTCCTGTGTGTATATTCATTCCGTCTCATAATAAGGATCTCTTTTTAATCGAATTCAACAACGGTGATGCCGGCGCCTCCGAACTGCACATGCTCGTCTTGAAAACGACGGACACCGGGAACCGTGCGCAGATAATCCCGGATTAGCTGACGTAAGATACCCGTACCGGTTCCATGCAAGATGCGAACCTTGCCTGCCCCGACTTGAATGGCGTCGTCGATAAAATAGGTCACGCTTTGCAATGCCTCATCGCCCCTCATTCCTCTCACATCGATTTCTTGCTTAAAGTTTATCTTCTTCTCATGCATATTGTCAGTGGTCTGGGAGCTGACGAACGTGCTTTTCTGGATTTCCCGTTTGATCTGGCCTTTGCTTACCTTTTCCAACTGCTCCAGCTTAACCGTGCTTTTGATCATCCCGAATGCTACTACGGCCTGCTTTCCTTGTAGTTCCATAACGGTTCCGGCGGAAACCTGCCCTTTAAGGCGTACATTGTCGCCGACCTCTATCACCTCTTTATTAAATATCGGCTGGGCCGTCACTTTTTGTTTCTGTTTCTTCCGTTCGTTCCGTTCCTTGAGCTTCGCCATCTTGCGTGCGATCTTATCGTCTTCTTCTTCGGTCGCCATTACGGAGTTCTTGAACTCTTCCAAGGCTTTGCGGGCCAGTTTGGTCTGTTCTTTTTCCGCTTGGGCCTCCTTGATCTCACGGACGGTATTCTCGATCTTGGCGTTAGCCTCCGCTAGAATACGTTGGGCCTCGGCCTTTGCCTCCCGGATGATCTCTTTCCGTTGCTTGTTTACGGCTTCCAAGTCTTGTTCATAACGAGAAGTGACATCTTCCAGTTTTTTCTCCTGCTGACGGATATTCTGCCGTTTGCTTTCCCAGTACCGTTTATCGCGTACGATATCTTGCAAGTATTTGTCCATATTGATATAATCCGCTCCGACGTTCGCGGAAGCGTCGGCTATTACGTCCTCGGGCAGACCGATCTTGCGTGCGATCTCTACGGCGAATGAGCTACCCGGATTTCCGATAGAAAGCTTGAACAAGGGCTGCATCAAATGGCGGTCGTACAACATGGCACCGTTTACGATACCCTCCGTATCCTCGGCGAAATGCTTCAAATTCTGGTAGTGGGTCGTGATTACCCCAAAGCTATGATTCCGGTTGAAGCGATCCAATAAAGCCTCGGCGATAGCGCCGCCAATCTGGGGCTCCGTACCGCTACCGAACTCATCGATTAGGATAATGGTCCGCTCGTTACAATTCTTCACGAAATACTTCATGTTGGTAAGGTGGGAACTGTAGGTACTCAAATCGTTCTCGATGCTTTGCTCATCGCCTATATCGATGAATATATGCTCGAAGATCCCGGTTCTTGATCGCTCATGCAAAGGAATCAATAAACCACATTGCAACATGTATTGAAGTAATCCGACCGTTTTCAGGCAAACGGATTTACCACCGGCGTTCGGACCGGATATGATCAAGATCCGTTTTCCCTCGGTCAGCTCGATATCGAGGGGAACTACCTGCTTGCCCTGTTTCTGTAAAGACAGGAATAAGAGCGGATGCACGGCACGTACCCAATCCATTTGTCGCTTATCCTCCACGATCGGCTTGATCGCCTTGACTTGCTCTGCGAATAACGCTTTCGCACGAATGAAGTCAATGTCGGCAAGAAACTCGTAAGATTGTAGGATATCCGGAGCTAAAGGACGGATCACGTTCGTGAATTCCGTCAGTATCTTAATGATTTCCCGGCGTTCTTCCCCTTCCAGTTCCCGGATGCGGTTATTCGCTTCCACGACCACCTCCGGCTCTATAAAGACCGTCTTGCCACTGGCGGACTCATCATGTACGATACCTTTTATCTTTCGTTTGAAGGCCGGGGCTACCGGGATCATCAAACGACCGTCGCGCATGGTCGGTGCCACGTCCTTATCGACAACCCCGTCCGATTGCGCCGCACGGAGGATGGATTGCAGGCTGCGGGATATACCGCTCATCGTGATCGTCATCTCCCTGCGGATTTGCGATAGGGTGGAGGAAGCACTGTCCTTGACCTTGCCGAATTTATCGAGGATGCTATCGATCTTTCCAATCAATTGGGGGAAGACAAAGATATCTCCCGCCAATTCAGTCAAGGCCGGATACTTGATTTCCTCATCGTCCATGGGCTTGAAGAAGCGTACGATGTCATTGATCGTTTGCAAGGAACGTTTGAGGTCGAACAACTCCCGTTCATCCAGCCAAGTACCTTCCGGCCGAATCCGTTTCAAGGAATAGCGCACGTCGAAGAAATAACTGGCGGGGAATTCCGTGTCTCCGTGTAGGATACGGATAAACTCATCGGTTTGTTCCAATCGCTTGGATACGACCTCGAAATCGGCGGAGAATCCCATCTCCGCTACCCGCTCTTCCCCGAGCGGGCTTAAACATTTTTCTGTGATTAAGTGACGGATCTTATCAAAGCCCGTCTTTTGTTCAAAATTTTGTGGATATATCACGTGTTTGTAAAATCTTTATTTGATCTCTACCGTCACTTCAGAGCGAATGGTAGGACGGATAATTACTTCTAATTTTGTCTTGCCACGCTTTATATTAAATGTACAGGCGTTGTTGCCGGACGGATTAATATAAGGGGCGAAATAGTATAAATAAGAGAACGCCGGCAAGTAATCGGAGCTTTGCGACGCATCCGCTATTTGGGGATATTTGAATACGTCCCAAAACATGCAATATTTGAAACCGTTCGCGTCCGTAAACATCGTCTTCGGATCACGATATTGCATCGTGTTCGTGATAAAGCGTTTGTAGGCGGATGAGAACTCCTCTGCCGAATGATCCATCTTATGGCGGCCGATCTTTTCTATAATGTCACGGGGACGGATGCCTGCCGCATAAGCGGGAGAGTTACGATCTACGTCAACCACTTGATCCAATTTATCGATATCGTAGCTGATCCCCGTATAATTATAGGTCTTCTTGCTCACCTTGAACGGTACGTTACGTCCGTATTTCGTGTATGGGTATTGCATACACATCAACGGGACATGCACCCGGGCGTATTCGTCTAAACGATAAGAGTTTTCCAGCAACTCGTTCGCCTCACATTCCCAGAGTACACGTCCGGGGATATCTTTTTGATCGATGATACGGATACCGAATTGCAACAGATATTCGGCTTCCGCTTCGGCGGCGGCGTAATTCAAGAACGGGAATTTCTCCATCTTACTGTGCGAGAAGTTGTACCGGTAAGTCGGTTCTTTTTCTACCAATACTTTATTCGCTCCCAGATAGTTCGGGTTCTTATCGAAAAAATAGAAAGTCTGTATCAATAAATCCGGCTTCGCGATATCAACCGTAAGTCCTTTTTTGGTCAACTCGTTCTCGATGCATTCGTTGATGACCGTTTCCAGTTTACGGTTATTCTCGTCGATGGTCGAGAAGGCGAATGTCTTGAAGTTACCGAAATCTACGCCGTCGGATGTGACGGTAGTCTTGAACGGGCATACGAATTCTTGCTCATTGGTTGTCTCCAAGCTATACATCGCATAGGCGGACGCCAGCTGGTCTTCCGTGATGGCGTTACTTTTCTTGCAGTCCTTCTTTACCAATACTTGTTTAGAAGGAGAGGAAAGGTTGCTGATGGTCAATAGGACATCGTTTCTTCCGGCGGGATTCAGCAGTTGAGGGATCTCATCGACAGATATTTCCGTCACAGGTACACCGTTGATCTCCTCGATCACGTCGTATTTCTTAATACCTGCTTGCTCGGCGGATGAATAAGGGATGACGCTTTTAATGACCGGCTTGTTGTTTCCCCAGTTCTTGCTCTGGCTGATATCGTATGTGAAGCCTAGTCGGCAGATGGATGTATTCCTGTTTTGGGCGGAAACCGTACAGACCGCCAATACTAATAGTAACGTTGATAAAATCACACTTCTCATCATATTCTGGAATTTTATTTACTCTAAAAATACCTGTTTCGTTTAAAACATAGGCAAAGGTAAAGATATTTTTGATGTGGTGGAATAGTTGGCAATATATTTGCTGCTATAATAGTGTATGAACTTGATATGGATGCTGTGTATATACTTTTTAAGGGTATTTATGTGGTACCGTATTTCGCTTACAATTAGTTAGTAATGAAAAAAATCAGATAGATTATGAGCAAGATGAATCCAAACGAGAAAAAAGAAAACGCTTCAAAAAACGAAAACGTGAATAATGAGGAAGCGACAAATTTGCAGGAAGAACAGTCAAATGCGGCAGATGAAACTGCCGGCTCTGACAATGTGTCGGGCGAGGTGGAAGCCTTGCAAAAGAAATATAACGAATTGAACGATTCCCACCTGCGCTTGATGGCGGAGTTTGACAATTACCGTAAACGTACGATGCGTGAGAAGGCCGATTTGATCAAGACTGGCGGCGAGGGTGCGTTAAAGAACCTTCTTCCTATTATCGACGATTTCGAGCGTGCTTTGCAGAACGTCCGCACGGCTGAGGATGTAGAGGCCGTTAAAGAAGGCGTGGACTTGATTTTCGGTAAGTTCATGGGCTATCTGTCTCAGCAAGGCGTAAAGCCGATCGAGGCCATAGGTAAGCCGTTCAACACGGAGGAGTTTGAGGCTATCGCTACGATTCCCGCTCCGGAACCGGACATGAAGGGCAAGGTATTGGATTGCGTACAAACTGGATATACCTTATTTGACAAGGTAATACGTCACGCTAAAGTAGTAGTGGGAGAATAATCGGAAAATCGGCAAATAACAAATACAAGGATGGCTAAAAGGGATTACTATGAAGTGCTGGGCGTTGAGAAGAATGCTTCGGCGGATGAGATAAAGAAAGCGTACCGTAAGAAGGCGATACAATTCCACCCGGATAAGAACCCGGGCGATAAGCAAGCGGAGGAGAACTTTAAGGAGGCGGCTGAGGCATACGACGTGTTGAGCGATCCGCAAAAGCGTCAGCGTTATGACCAATTCGGCCATGCGGGTGTCGGCGGGGCTTCACAAGGTGGCGGCTTCGGTGGTGGTATGTCCATGGAGGATATCTTCTCCCAGTTCGGTGACATCTTTGGTGGACATTTTGGCGGTTTTGGTGGCTTCGGTGGTTTCGGCGGTTCTCGTGGAGGACGCCGTGTGAACCGTGGATCGGACTTGCGTGTGAAGGTGAAGCTGAACCTGAAAGAGATCGCTAACGGCGTGGAAAAGAAGATCAAGGTGAAGAAGTATGTGCCTTGTTCGCATTGTCACGGTAGCGGGGCGGAAGGCTCGGAGGGTGTGAAGACGTGTGATACGTGTAAAGGTAGCGGTGTCGTTACCCGTATCGCCAACACGATCCTTGGGCAGATGCAGACGCAGACGACTTGTCCTACTTGTGGTGGCGAGGGCAAGATCGTTGTCAAGAAATGTACGGAGTGTAACGGTGAGGGCGTCGTTCGCGACGATGAGATTATCACGATCAATATCCCTGCCGGTGTAGCCGAGGGCATGCAGCTCTCCATGAATGGTAAAGGCAACGCCGCACGACATGGTGGAATCAACGGCGACTTATTGATCCTTATCGAGGAGGAACCGCATCCGGAGTTGATTCGTGATGAGAACGATCTGTTATACAACCTGCTATTGAGTGTTCCGCAAGCAGCCTTGGGAGCCACGGTAGAGGTCCCGACCATCGACGGAAAGGCGAAATTGAAGATCGAGCCGGGTACACAGCCGGGTAAGGTGCTTCGTTTGCGTAATAAAGGACTTCCTTCCATCAATAGTTATGGTACGGGCGATTTGTTGGTGAACGTGAGTGTATATATCCCCGAGACTTTGTCGTCTACGGAGAAAGAGACGCTGAACGGATTGGAGAATTCACCGAACTTCCAGCCTAATAAGACGATGAAAGAGAAAATCTTCAGTAAGTTTAAGCACTTCTTTGATTAACAAATAGAAAAGACTATTGTGTTCGTGTGAGAACACTATAGTATTCGTGGATAAATACAGTAGTGTTTGGAAATGAATACTATAGTGTTTATCGCCGGAATACGGTAGTCTTTTTTCATAAGTCATAAAATGAGTATCCTATGAGAATATATACCCGTGGAGGAGATAAAGGAAAAACCGGCATACATGGCGGTGAGCGTGTCGATAAGGATGACATCCGTATCGAGGCGAATGGGACGTTGGATGAGTTGAACGCCGAGATCGGCATTGTCCGTACGTTGCTGTCTCCCGATCATGAATGGCAGGTGTTGCTGGGTAGGATACAGCGTGAGATGATGGCCGTGATGTCTCATGTGGCGACACCATCGGCGATCCGTGATCAGAATCCGAATCCGCTTCCCGATGATTTGACCGTCTTTTGTGAGTCCCATATCGATGATCTATCCGCCCAGATGGAGGATAACGGGTATTTTATCCTTCCGGGAGGCACACCTGTTTCGGCGCACCTTCAATTGGCCCGTACGATCACCCGCAGGGCCGAACGCCGCTTGTGGACATTGAATCGGAAAGACCCGGTTCCTGCCGGGATCATGGCGTTCGTGAATCGTTTATCGGATCTGTTCTTTACGATGGCACGTTATGACATGTTTCGTCAAGGGAACGCCGAGGAACGTTGGCAATCCTTCCTGTATAAGCGGAAAAATAAATCCTAGAGGGCGATATCTTGCCATTTGCCTTTCACGAGCTCACGGGTGGACTTGAAGCCAGCTTGCTTCAGCAACTTGAAAGCCTCCTTGCGACCGTCGTTCACCAAATCCGGATAATGGCAATCGGAGTTCACCATGACAGGGATATTCATTTCCCGCATCCGTGATAGGTATTCCACACGGGGGTAAAGCTCTTTTTTCTTGGTCCAGTTCTTGGTGTTGACCTCTACCATCAATCCTTTCTCCTGAACCAGATCCAGACAAGCCTCAAAAGGCTTCCGATACCAATCCTCCTCAAAATTGAAGATCTCGTACTTCTGTCCGTTCATATAGATCTTATCCATATGCCCGACGATATCGATGCCTCCGGCCTCTATCATTTTCATCGTGGTATCGAAGAAACGCTTGACAAGCAACCGGACATCTCCCTCGAAATGCCGCTCCACGGAGTGGGCGTATTCCCTGAATGAGCCGTCTATACAGACCATGTTCTCTTCGACCAGACGCTCTGATACGGGCAGGAAATGGATGGAACCGATCCGGTAGTCCAAAGGCAACTCTTGGAAATAGGGGATCGAGGCGTTATAGGTCTCGTCCAGATAATCAATCTCCAGACCGGCATATATTTCTAGTTGATCGCTGTATTTCTGTTTCAGTCGGTTTATCTCTTGCAGATACTCCGGCATATCGTCTTTAGACATATTCCAGAAGGTCTCGAACGGAAGCGGCGAGTGGGAGGAAAAACCGTACGCACGGAACCCGTGTGTTATGGCGAATCTCACGAAATCCTCCGGAATACTTCTTCCATCACAAAAAGTACAATGACTATGGTAGTTACTGAGTTGCATGATTGTTCTTAGTGATTAAAAAGCCACATCCAGATCATCTTGCCCGGATGTGGCCTTGTATGATGAATGAGAGAGGTGTTATTTGATAACGCCTAGCTCTTTTCCTACCTTGATAAACGCGGCGATAGCCTTGTCCAAATGCTCAGTCTCGTGGCCGGCGGACAATTGTACACGGATACGAGCTTGTCCCTTCGGTACTACCGGGTAATAAAAACCGGTTACGTAAATACCCTCTTCCTGCATCTTGGCGGCGAAATCTTGAGACAACTTAGCGTCGTACAACATAACAGCGCAGATAGCGGATTGAGTCGGCTTGATATCGAAACCGGCTGCCAGCATCTTGTCGCGGAAGTAACTTACGTTGTTCATTAATTTCGTATGTAAAGCGTCGCTCTCCTTCAACATCTTGAACATCTCCAAGCTTGCGCCTACGATGGCCGGAGCCACGGAGTTAGAGAACAAGTAGGGGCGAGAACGCTGACGTAACATATCGATAATCTCCTTCTTTCCGGTCGTGAAGCCACCCATGGCACCACCGAACGCCTTACCCAGCGTACCCGTGAAGATATCTACACGTCCGTAAACATCAAACTGCTCGGCTACGCCATGACCCGTCGGGCCTACGACACCGGCAGAGTGAGACTCGTCCACCATAACCAATGCGTCATATTTCTCGGCAAGCTCGCAAATCTTGTCCATCGGAGCGACATTGCCGTCCATGGAGAACACGCCGTCCGTGGCGATGATACGGTGACGTTGGGCCTGCGCCTCTTGTAGGCAACGCTCCAAGTCCGCCATATCGGCGTTAGCGTAGCGATAACGTTTAGCCTTGCATAAACGAACACCGTCGATGATAGAGGCGTGGTTCAAGGCATCTGAGATGATAGCGTCTTCCTCGCCGAACAACGGCTCGAACAAACCACCGTTAGCGTCGAAACATGCGGCGTAAAGGATCGTGTCCTCAGTCTTGAAATAGTCGGAGATGGCTGCTTCCAATTGCTTGTGCAAATCCTGCGTTCCACAGATGAAACGAACGGACGACATGCCATAACCGTGTGTATCCATGGCTTCTTTCGCGGCCTTGATCAGTCGTTGGTTATCGGACAGGCCAAGATAGTTGTTGGCGCAGAAGTTCAAAACATCACTTCCGGCATTTACTTTGATGTCGGCTCTCTGTGGCGTAGTAATGATACGCTCGTTCTTGTATAAACCAGCGGCTTTGATGCCTTCAAGTTCATTTGTCAAGAATTCTTTAAGTTTTCCGTACATAAAAACTTCGTTTTTTATTAGTATTTAGATGTGAGTAGTAGCTTCGTTGTCAAAGCGACAGACAAAGGTCTGTTTTTTTTTTGAATTTTAATACTAAAAAAGAGAAGAAATTCATGTCTAAACTGTTTTATTCTCTATACCTTTGCCGACGGAAAAAAACTTAAATCTCATTAAACGCGATGAAGAATGTATTAGTAATTGGTTCTACCGGTCAGATCGGATCAGAGTTAACCATGAAATTAAGAAGTATCTACGGTGGGAACATAGTAGCGGGTTATATCCCGGGTGCGGAACCTAAAGGCGAGTTGTTAGAATCGGGACCTTCCGCTATCGTGGATATCACGAACGAGCAGCAGATCGCTGAGACGGTATCAAAATATAATATTGATACGATCTACAACTTGGCGGCTCTTTTGTCGGCTGTAGCAGAGGCTAAACCTCAGTTGGCGTGGAAGATCGGAATGGGGGGCTTGTTCAATGTGCTTGAGGTGGCCCGTGAGATGCACTGCGCCGTATTTACGCCGAGCTCTATTGGCGTTTTCGGTAACAATACCCCGAAAGACAAGACTCCTCAAGATACGATCCGTAATCCTCGTACGATGTACGGCGTGACGAAGGTATCCGGCGAGTTGTTAAGCGATTATTATAATATCCGTTTCGGCGTGGACACACGTTCGGTTCGTTTCCCCGGATTGATCTCTTACGTGACACCTCCGGGTGGCGGTACGACGGATTACGCTGTCGATATTTATTATTCGGCCGCTAAGGGCGAGAAGTTCGTTTGCCCGATCGCAGCCGGTACCTTCATGGACATGATGTACATGCCGGACGGCTTGCGTGCCGCCATCGAGATCATGGAGGCGGATTCTACGAAGTTCGTTCACCGTAACTCTTTCAATATCGCCTCGATGAGTTTCGATCCGGAGATCATCTTTAATAATATCAAGAAATATATGCCTGAATTCCAGATGGAGTATGAGGTAGATCCTTTGCGTCAGGCTATCGCCGAGTCGTGGCCGAACTCCTTGGATGATACTTGCGCCCGCCAAGAGTGGGGCTGGAAGCCGGAGTATGATTTGGATGCCATGACAAAAGACATGTTAGCTAAATTGAAAGAACGTTTCAATAAATAAGAGTGATGTTGTAGCCATGATTGTTTGTGGATAGAGGGGCCGGGGTATCATCAGGGGGGATGATCCCCG
>NZ_FR885274.1:48989-70182 GCF_000436315.1 Parabacteroides sp. CAG:2
CGCCCCCGCCGCTATTTCAATAAATCCGGTCGGAGGCGTGCCGTACGCTCTTGTGCTTGTTGCAAGCGCCATTCTTCGATCTTGCGCTGGTGCCCGGATAATAGTACCTCGGGTACTTTCCAACCTTTGTAATCGGCGGGACGTGTATAAACAGGCGGGGCCAGTAAGTCATCTTGGAAGGAGTCGGAGAGGGCGCTTTGCTCGTCGCCGATCGCTCCCGGTATCAAGCGTACCACGGCGTCGGTTATGATAGCGGCGGCCAGCTCTCCTCCGGTAAGGACATAGTCTCCTACGGATATCTCTTTCGTTATCAAATGCTCACGGATACGATAGTCGATCCCTTTATAGTGCCCGCAGAGGATAATCATATTATTTAGTAAAGACATACTGTTGGCCATGGGCTGGTTGAGTGTCTCGCCATCCGGGGAGGTATAGATTACCTCGTCATATTCCCGTTCGCTTTTCAACGCTGAGATCGCCCGGTCTATCGGTTCGATCTGCATCACCATTCCGGCCTCTCCTCCGAACGGATAATCATCCACCCGCCTCCATTTATTAGTGGTGTAATCCCGTAGGTTATGTAAATGAATCTCTGCTAATCCTTTATCTTGCGCCCTCTTGACGATAGAGCAATTAATCATCCCCTCGATCATCTCGGGAAGTACGGTAAGTATATCTATACGCATAAAAAATAGTTGTAACGTTAAAACCTCCCGCAAAGGTACATCTTTATTCTGACTCATCGTAAAGTGAGTCTCTATTATCTATGATTCGTGATAGAAAATTAAGAATGAATGAAACGCATGCGTTGGCGCAGTTAAGAGTTCGTAGAAGTTCATGAGGATATTTTTGTATCGTTTGAATTATTATTCGTACTTTTGTCCATCAATTCGGCGGCTATCAATAGAGGCCGTCTCTTTAGAGAATAAATTTTATAGCGATGAATATATCTTACAATTGGCTGAAAGAGTATCTTGATTTCGATCTGGAGCCAGAAGAAGTTGCTGCGGCGCTTACCTCTATCGGTTTGGAAACCGGTGGAGTAGAGGAAGTTCAAACCATTAAGGGCGGACTTGAGGGACTGGTTATCGGTGAAGTGTTAACTTGTGAGGAACACCCGAATTCTGACCATTTACATATTACGACCGTAAATGTAGGTGGCGAGGCTCCTTTACAAATCGTATGCGGTGCCCCGAACGTGGCTGCCGGACAGAAAGTGGTCGTAGCCGTGAACGGTACGAAACTGTACGACGGTGACGAATGCTTTACCATCAAGAGATCCAAGATCCGTGGCGTTGAGTCCAACGGTATGATTTGCGCCGAGGACGAGATCGGTATCGGTACCGACCATAACGGTATTATCGTACTTCCCGCCGATGCTGTTGTAGGTACGTTAGCTAAAGATTATTATAATGTAAAGAGCGACTACGTGCTGGAGGTGGATATCACCCCGAACCGTGTAGACGCTACTTCCCATTTCGGTGTCGCCCGTGACTTGGCCGCTTATTTGAAGCAAAACGGCAAGCCCGCCGAATTGAGACGTCCTTCGGTAGACGCTTTCAAGATTGACGACGAGACACCGGGCGTAGAGGTCGTGGTAGAGAATACGGAGGCTTGTCCCCGTTATTCCGGTGTTACGATCAAGGGCGTTACGGTGAAGGAGAGCCCGGAGTGGTTACAAAACCGTTTGCGTGTGATCGGCCTTCGTCCCATCAATAACGTAGTGGATATAACGAACTTTATCCTGCATGAGTTAGGGCAGCCTTTACACTCTTTTGACGCGGGTAAGATCAAAGGAAATAAAGTGATTGTCAAGGCGGCCGAGGCTGGTACGAAATTCGTCACGTTGGATGGCGTGGAGCGTACGTTGACCGATCGTGACTTGATGATTTGTAACGTCGAGGAACCGATGTGTATCGGTGGCGTGTTCGGTGGTTTGGATTCCGGCGTGACGGAGGAGACCACCGACGTATTCTTGGAATCCGCTTGTTTCCATCCGACGTGGATTCGCAAGACCGCTCGTCGTTTTGGCTTGAATACGGACGCTTCTTTCCGCTTCGAGCGTGGTTTGGATCCGAACAATACGATGTATGTATTGAAACGTGCCGCCTTGTTGATACAAGAGTTGGCGGGAGGTAAGATCACGGGTGCCGTACAGGATGTTTATCCTACCGTGGCGGAACCGTATACGGTTGAGGTGACTTACGAGAAGATCAATACGTTGATCGGTAAGGATATTCCGGTAGAAACCGTGAAAAGTATCTTGGCAAGCCTTGAGATGGAGATCGTATCCGAGACTGCCGAGGGCTTGACTTTGCATGTTCCCGTATATCGTATCGATGTGCAGCGTGATGTAGACGTGATCGAGGACATTCTTCGTATCTACGGATATAATAACGTGGAGTTCAGCGATAACGTGAAGTCCAATTTAAGTTACCAGACTCCTACGGATCGTAGCTGGAAATTGCAGAACTTGATCTCGGAGCAACTTTGCGGTTGTGGTTTCAACGAGATCATGAACAATTCCTTGACACGCTCCGCTTATTATACGGATCTGTCTGTTTATCCGGAAGCGCATTGTGTCATGTTGATGAACCCGTTAAGCGCTGATTTGAACTGCATGCGTCAGACCTTGTTGTTCGGAGGCTTGGAGAGCATCGAGCATAACATGAAGCGTAAGAATGGCAATGTCCGTTTCTATGAGTTCGGTAATTGCTATGATTATAATATCGATAACAAGAAGGAAGATGAGACCTTGGCGCAGTTCAGCGAGGATTACCGTCTAGGCATCTGGGTAGCCGGCAACCGGGTGGAGAACAACTGGGCGCATCCTGACGAGAAATCTTCCGTTTATGAGTTGAAGGCTTACGTAGAGAATATCTTAGCCCGCTTGGGCGTGGATATGAAACGGGTTATTTTCGGTAACTTGACGAATGATATCTATTCTTCGGGCCTAAGCATCACGACCGGTTCCGGACGTCAATTGGGTACGATGGGTATCGTAAGCAAGAAACTTCGTAAGATGCTGGATATCGATATGGAGGTTTATTACGCTGAGTTGTCGTGGACCCAATTGATGAAGGAGATCAAGAAGGCGAAAGTAACCTTCTCCGAGATTTCCAAGTTCCCGGCCGTTAAACGTGACTTGGCGTTGTTGCTTGATAAGAGCGTACAGTTTAGCGAGGTTGAGAAAATCGCTAAGGATAGCGATCGCAAGCTATTGAAGGAAGTATCTCTGTTCGACGTTTACGAGGGCAAGAACCTTCCGGCGGGCAAGAAGTCGTATGCCGTAAGCTTCTTCATGCAAGATGAGAGCAAGACTTTGAACGATAAGCAGATCGACGCTATCATGAAGAAGATCCAGACGAATCTGGAACAAAAGCTAGGTGCTCAATTGAGATAAGAATTTAATTACATAAAATAAAGATAAACTGATAAACATATGGGAAGAGCGTTTGAGTTTCGTAAAGCGAGAAAGTTTAAGCGTTGGGGCAATATGGCCCGTGTATTCACGAAGTTAGGTAAGGAAATCACGATCGCGGCAAAACAAGGTGGGCCGGAGCCTGAGAATAATCCTCGTTTACGTGTGTTGATGCAGAACGCCAAAAAGGAGAATATGCCGAAGGAGAACGTGGAGCGTGCCATTAAACGTGCCGTATCCAAGGATTTCACGGATTATAAGGAGATGAACTATGAGGGATATGGTCCTTTCGGTATCGCTATCTTCGTTGAGACCGCTACGGATAATACGACTCGTACGGTAGCCAACGTTCGTAGTTATTTCAATAAGAACGGTGGTTCTCTGGGAACATCCGGTAGCTTGGAGTTCTTGTTCGATCATAAATGCGTATTCCATATCGCTAAAAAAGAGGATCTTTCTTTAGAAGACCTAGAGTTGGAGTTGATCGACTTCGGTGTAGATGAGGTTGAGGAAGACGAGGACGAGGTTGTTCTTTATGGTGAGTTCGCGCAGAATTCGGCGATCCAGAAATATTTGGAGGAGAATGGTTTCGAGATCTTGAGTAGTGAGTTCGTACGTATTCCGAACGATTTGAAGGAGGTTACTCCGGAACAGCGTGAGTCTATCGAGAAGATTATCGAGAAATTAGAGGAAGACGAAGACGTTCAAAACGTATTCCATAATATGAAGGAAGACGATTCTGAGGAGGAATAACGTACGCTTATACGTAAAATAGTATACTTTATCCGTAAAAAAGCGACATCGAGGCAAATTCGATGTCGCTTTTTCTTTTTTACAACGAATGTTTCATGTTTTTTATTTATTTTTGTGAGTCTAGGGTGAATAACAATTTAACTTATATGGTGAAAATGAAAAGACTATTTCTTCTTTGTGCGTTCGTGAGCATGTTTGCGACGTGTAATTTTATCTCAGCTCAAAAGGAGTTAGGGATTTTCAATTCTGTTTCGGCAGGAGTGGGTGTTGGTTTGACGGGTGTAGATGTGGAGGTCGCTACTCCTATTACGCCTTATCTGGCGTTGAGAGGTGGTCTTACCTTTATGCCGGGTTTCAGCATTAATACGGACGTGGATGTAGATGTTAACGATCCGCGAGCGGGTGTGTATAATGATACATACTCCATGGATGTCAAAGGTAGCTTGAAACGTACTTCCGGACAGTTGTTGGTGAATGTTTACCCGTTTCCTCACGCTTCTTCGTTCTTCGTTGCGGCCGGCGCCTATTTCGGTGGTTCTTCCTTGGTGAAGATAGAAGGGCATAGTGATAAGCTGAAAGACCTGATCGCCCAAGGAGAAAGTGCGGGCATAGTTATCGGTGATTATACGATTCCGGTGGATAATAACGGTAATGTATCCGGTGGATTGAAAGTGTCCGGTTTTCGTCCTTATCTAGGTCTTGGATTCGGTCGTGCGGTTCCTAAGAAACGGGTTGGCGTGATGTTTGAGCTGGGTGTGCAATTCCATGGCAAACCGGAGGTGTATACGGATTCAGGGGATGTAAAGGACTTGTTGAATGAGATAGACGAGGATGATACCTTTACGAAGATCATGGACAAGCTAACGGTTTATCCGGTCATGAAGATTCGTATTTGCGGAAGAATATTTTGATTGTCAAAGATAGTATAAGCTAAGAGTGGCGTTAATAATACGATGCCACTCTTTTTTTATGGCTAAACTTTCATTTATTTTGTTTATTTTTGCGCGCTGTTAGGGTCATAATTTTGATAAAAATAACTTTATATGAAAAACAAACATTTAGTGATGCTATTGCTATCATCTTGCTGTTTAGCGGCATGTGTGGATAGTAAGTATGATTTAAGCGATGTCAATACGGACGATGCGGTAATGGGTGAGTCTTGGATAGCTCCCCTCGGTACGGGTTATGTAACGTCGGATGACGTTGTGAATGTAGAGAAAGTCCCTTCCATTCGGGAAGTCGACGGGGCTTACGTCATGATCTATGATGGAGAGATGAAGATTAAGGGGAAAAGCTTACGGGCCGCCTCTGATAAAGTGGAGATCGCCTCGGAAGATATAACGACTGGGGATATCGATGGTTTGTTTGATGGCGATTTCGTTTTGGCGTTAACGAATCCCCATATTACATTAAAGTCGAATGTAAAGAATGCCTCTTTGGATTGTAGCTTGTCTATCGAGGCTGAGAACGCAAGTAAAAAGGAGGCTACTTCCTCTGGTTTTACCTTGTCAACGGTGTCTCCTAATATTTGGATCGGCCCTCTTGATCCGAAGACGGATGCTTTTAAGTTTGTCAAGAACGAGAAGTTACCGGGAATCGTACAGATTGTTCCTCAAAAAATACATTTGTCTTTGTCCGCCGATAGCAAACAATGGGCGAACGCTCCTATGGATGCCTTGAGCGAGTTACGCTATGCGGTAGAGCTTCCGTTGACTCCGGCACCGGAATTTAGCGCCGTATCCGTCGAGCGGATCGAGGACGCTTTTGATGAGGATTTCGTAGACTATATTTTCTCGGACGGAAGCGCGAAGATCTATGGAGAGGTTACGAACGAGATGCCGTTCGATATGTCTATCGAGATGGTGATCATGGATGAGAACAATGTACCGGTAGATATCCAATTCCCGGCGCAAGAGGTAAAAGGACAATCCGGAGAGGTTGTCTTCGAGATCACGAAGGAGGATATGCCGAAAATGAAGGACGCACGTCATATAGACCTGAATTTACATTTAACGGGTAGAGATCAAAGCGAGGCTTTGAAGAAAGGCCAGAAAACGACCTTCAACTTGAAACTTAAGAAAGAAGGCGGAATTTCTATTTGATCCCAGTACTAACCATTTAAATTACGAAAAAGAAAGATGAATACTATATATAATATGTATAAGAGAGGTCTGTGCGCTTTATGTTTATTGACCACTGTGGGGATGTCGGTATCCGCCCAGCAAATACGAACTTCTTACTTCATGCAATCCTCTACGGCACGCACGACGATGAATCCGGCGTATCGTCCCGAGAGAGGCTATGTTTCCATTCCGGTATTAGGTGCGGTTGGCGCTTCGTATGGTACGAACGGAATAGCTGTGGATAATTTTATTTATCCGAAGAATGGTGAGACCGTTACGTTCATGGATAACTCCGTGAATACCGAGTCTTTCCTGAATGGCTTGAAGGACGAGAATCAGGTAAACATGGATTTTGGTACGCAGGTTCTATCCGGTGGCTGGTACGCCGGCAAGGGATTCTGGACGGTTGATGTTTCTATCAAGGGATTGGCGAATATTCGTGCTCCGAAGACATTGTTCGAGTTCATGAAAAAGGGTAATGGATCTCAGAGTACGTATGATATCCGTAATATCAGGGCGTATGCCGAGGCTTATTTGGAGACAGGTGTAGGATATTCTCGTCCTATCACGGATAAGTTGACAGTCGGAGGTAAGGTTAAATTGTTATGGGGCGTAGGTTCTATGGACGCTACGATCGATCAGATGCATGCTGAGATGGGAGAGACTAGCTGGAAAGTTACCTCTACCGGTACATTGCAGACGAATATGAAAGGCTTGGTTCCGGAAATGGAAGTAGACGAGCAAGGCCGTGATTATTATAATAGCTTTGATTTCGATTCTCCGGGTCTTAGCGGTTTCGGTATGGGAGTGGACTTGGGTGCTACGTACCAATTGACCGAGAATATCATGTTATCCGCCGCTGTCCTTGATTTAGGTTTTATCAGCTGGAGCAAGGGAGGTAGCACGCTAGGTAAGTTGGATGGAACTTTCGACTTTAACGGCTTTGATCTGGCTATTGGCGAGAATAACGGTGATATACCGAGCATGGGCGATCAGTTTGACGCTATCAAGGAAGATTTCGAGAACTTGCTTCATTTCAAGAAAGAGGGTGAGTCCGGAAGCACTACCCGTCTTCGTTCGACAATCAATATCGGTGGCGAGTACCGTTTGCTGGAAAACAAGTTAGGTATCGGTTTATTGTCGAGCACTCGTCTTTATTCCCCGAAAGCCTATACGGAACTGACATTGTCCGGTAATTACCGTCCGGTGAAATGGTTTGAGGCTACGCTGAGCTACTCATTTATCCATAGTAAGTTCAAGACGTATGGTATCGCCTTGAATTTCTCACCGTCTTGGATCAATTTCTTTATCGGATCGGATTATATGTTGACAAAGGTAACTCCACAATGCTTACCGGTCAGCGGTAACGCCATGAATCTTTACATGGGAGTAAGTGTTCCTTTGAAATCATTCGCTAATTAATAGGGAATACTCAGAATAGAGTCTGTATCATAAAGGAAAAGGCTGTCCGGGTTATATACCCAGACAGTCTTTTCTTTTTTATTAGGCTCGTTTTATTAGGTTTTTTATCTTTGTGGACTGATTGAAAGGAAGAAATTGGATATGAGATTAAAGACTTTAGCCACCCATCCGGTATGGAGAGAGCCCCGGACTGTATTCGGGGTATGGATGCTAACAGGTGTTATTTTTGCTATTGTCAAGTTGTTGATCGGGAAATATAATAATTATAAGATATTTGAAGGAGTCTACTGGCATGCTATCGAAGGCTTAACCTTATATGGGGATCATTATCCGGAATATTATGATTCAAACCATTATGGAGTCTTATTCAGTCTTATCATAGCTCCTTTCGCCCTGTTACCGGAATGGCTGGGTATGATCTTATGGATAGCGGGGAATACCGCCCTATTATTTTATGCGATTAGCCGATTGCCATTGTCGAGTACCCCCAAAATCATTATTTATTGGTATTCGTATTGTGAGTTGATGACGGCTCAAGGAGTACAGCAATTCAATATATCAGTAGCGGCCTTTATCTTATTATCATTTGTCTTGATACTGGAGAAAAAGGATTTCTGGGCGGCAGGCATTATTATGCTCGGAACATTTATCAAGATTTATCCAATCGTGGGATTGGCGTTCTTTTTCTTCTCAAGGCAGAAAGTGAGATTATTAGTCTCTTGTCTTTTCTGGGGATTGGTTTGCTTTGTGATCCCGGTGCTTTATACACCGGGGTTTGAGTATGTGATCTCTCAGTATATAGATTGGTTTGAGCGATTGAAGGTGAAAAATATGTTGAATATGTTCGCTGATCCGCAAAATATATCATTATTAGGAGTGGTTCGAAAGATATCCGGGAATGCGGAGTATAGCGATATGTGGCTTATCATACCGGGCTTGATTTTATTCTGCATTCCATATTTGAGGATCTCTCAATATAAATATCTGGCTTTTCGCTTTATGCTGTTGGCTAATGTTTTATTGTTTGTCGTATTATTCAGTACGGGAAGCGAGGCGAGTGGGTATATCATAGCGATGATAGGAGCCGCTATCTGGTATATATGCAGTGTATCGCCCCATAAGAAATATACTTATTGGCTTTGGATAGCTACCTTGGTGATTGTTGGCTTATCCACTACAGAGTTGGTTCCATCGATTGTCCGGAATGGACTGATCCGTCCGTATGTGATAAAAGCTTGGCCTTGCATTGTGGTGTGGCTGACCATTTGCTATGAGATGTGTTTCTTGGATTTTAGTCATTCTCCCTATAAGCATATCACGACTTAGGCAGAGTGAATATCGCCTGTTTTTTAATAGAAGGTTACATAATAAAACGAGACTACTCCCGACAAGCGATGAGAGTAGTCTCGTTTTAAACTACTTTTTATCGATCTCTTTCAGTAATTCTTGTACCGCTGTTCTCAATTGCGTATCTTCCCCTTTGACAACAGTTTCCGGAGAATTAGCGACTTTAACATCCGGTTCCAGCTGTGTGTTCTCTAAGTAACTACCGTCCGACAGGCGATAACCGGTAATAGGTGTGCCGAATACCAGCGTCGGATCTTGCAGGGTTTCCCAAGAGACGGTAGTCATTGTTCCCGGTACGGGCATACCAACTAAACGTCCGATGTGTTGATGCTTATAAACCCACGGGGTTCCATGTGCGTTACTATAATTAGCCTCGCATTGGAGCATGATGGAAGGTTTATTCCAGCGGCGGCTAGGCATATCGCAAGCCTCCCGGCCACGTGTCACTTGGGTGAGGTATTTCTCTCCGCTGAACAAGATCTCGATATCCTCATGCAAACGTCCACCACCATTAAAGCGGGTATCAATGACGATGCCCTCCCGGTCGTTATATTTACCTAGGATATCGGAGTAGACAGAGCGGAAACTAGGGTCTCCCATGGATTGGATATGGACGTATCCCAATCGTCCGTTCGACCATTTATCCACGTCGGCGGCACGTTGTTTCACCCAGCGGGTATAAAGCAAGTTATTTAACTCACCGTTACTGATAGGCAAGACTACCTCTTCCCAACGTTCTTTGGTTTGTGGATCGTAGAGGGAAACCAAGGTCTTCTTTTTGGCCTTATTGTTTAATAGCTTGGAGTAATCCATATCCGGGGTTATTTCTTGCCCGTCTATTTTCTCCATGACGGTACCGGCTTTTACCTTGGAACGTGCGTGATCGAACGGGCCTTTTTCCACTACCTCAGCGATTAATAAACCTTTGCCGCTATGGTTCCAATCGAAAAGTAGGCCTAGGTTGGCGGTAATATTGCCGCTTGTTTGCGGACGGAAGCGTCCTCCGGTATGAGATACGTTGAGTTCTCCCAGATATTCGCTTAGCAACTCCGCGAAGTCATAGTTGTTATTGATATGTGGCAAGAACTTACGGTAGGCGGCGGTCATAACGTCCCAATTTACGCCGTGCATGTTCACGTTGTAGAACCGTTTTTGCTCTTGTTTATAGACATGGTCGAACATATACTCACGTTCGGCGGCCAAGTCCATTTTTAAGTTCGCTTGGTAATGAATCGGTGTTAGTTTCTCCGATCCCATATCCATTTTTTGCATGGAATTGCTACCCAACAAGAACAGGTTCTTACCTTCCTTATCCATTTCCATGTTCGCCCATCCGGTATTCATCTTGTGGAGTAGCTTGGTCTCTTTCTTGCGCAAGTCCATTTTCCACAGGTCGTATTTGTCTTCGAAAGCCGAGAAATAATATAAGGTCTCGCCATTCTTCGAGATGACGGCACTACCCATTTCGGAGGAATTAGGAGTAAGGCGTAGGATACGATCTTGGATGCCTTTCAGTTCCACTACGATATCCTTGGGCTTTTCGTCTTTCTTTTCATCGGCTTTATCTTCTTTTTTCTTGTCGTCGGTTTTGTCCCCGGTTACCTCTTTCTGCTCCTTTTCCAGTTCCTTTTGCAACTCATAATCCTCTTTGCTCAAGCGGAATTTATCATAAGCGTCTTGATTCATGAATACCAGCATGGCATCATTCAAGGAGCCCCATGAGGCATGCGCACGCATTCCGTAACGCTCGGTGGTGAATAAGATGGCGTTTCCATCCAGTACCCATTGTGGGGAGGTGCTGGTGTAACCGCTATTGGTCAGGTTGGTAATCTCCCCGCCTTGCGCGCTAACCAAGCCGATATCCGAATAAGGATCGTGCTTGTTTCCGATAAACCGGAGCGTGAACCATTTACCGTCCGGCGACCATGAGTAATCGAAACCGCCGGCTGTGCTATACCATGTGGAGCCATCCGTGACTTGGCGTACTTTCTTCGTCTCAAGGTTGACTACCATCAGCCGCATACGATCTTCTATGAAAGCGAGTTCCTTACCATCCGGTGAGAATTGAGGATAATTACGCTCTACGGTCTTAGAAGGCAGGAGAACTTCCTCTTCGATAATCGTTGCGTTCGGGAAATTAGCTTCTTCCTTACGGGCGATCTTAGCCAAGTAAAGTTGCCAATTACCACCACGCTCGCTGGCGTAAGCCAAGGTACGGTTATCCGGCGAGAAGCATACGCCTGTTTCGGCGGCCGGGGTATTGGTGATTTGTTTGGTCGTGTTGTAATCGGCCGAGGTGACGAATACCTCGCCTCTTAGGGTTAAGGCGATCTGCTTGCCATCGGGGGATACGGTGGCAGAGGTAGCTCCTTTGCTGGAATTCAGATCGCTGATTTGCTCTTGATCGTCACGGATCAAATCAATCCGCACTTTCTGCGGATTGACTCCCGGACGTTGTGTATAGATCTCGCCATCGTATGTGTAGCATAATGTATTGTCGCTACTTGTAGAGAGGAAACGTACGGGATGTGTCTTGAACTTAGTAACCGCCGTTATAGATTGTGGGGTGTTGAGAGGGAATGAATATACATTGAAAGAACCTCCGTTGCGTTCGCTCAGAAAGTAAACCGTCTGTCCATCCGGGGTAAATACGGCGTTGCGGTCTTCTCCCGCATGGTCGGTCAAATTGGTATGTTTTCCAGTTTGCGTATCGTACATCCATATATCCCGGGTGACGGACGAGGTATGATGTTTACGCCATTCATCCTCGAAGCCCTTACGGTCTTGGTATAAGAATGTCTTTCCGGATTTATCGAAGCAAACCATCTCGGCGGGTGTTCCCAATACTTGCTCCGTACGTCCGCCACCGATCGGCACTTTATAAAGTTCCGTCATGGCCGAGGTCGGGAATAAGGCACTCTGGGCGGGATCTTGTATGGATGCGGAGAAGAGTACGTATTTGCCGTCGGGAGTAAAGGCCGATGGAATCTCGGAGGCGGAATGAGTGGTGAGGCACTGTGCCGTTCCACCGTTGGAGGGCATTACGAATAAATCGAAATTGCCGTTACGATCGCTGGCGAAAGCGATTTGTTTTCCGTCCGGAGACCAGATTGGCGTGCATTCATACGATGCTTGGGTGGTAAGTTGTGTCGCTGTTCCTCCTTTGGCCGGTACTTTATAGATATCTCCTTTGTAACAAAACGCGATCTCTGTTCCATCAGGAGAAATTTGTACATCACGCATCCACAAAGGGGTTACAGCGTAGCTGGTAGTCGCAAAGCCCAAGGCAATGCAGGTTAAAAGTTTTTTCATGTACTTAATGCTTTTTTAGAATGGTACGAAGATACATATTATTTTGTACCCATCAGTCTGCTCTCTATTGAAATATTAACTGGATTTACCCTTTCAATTTCACGATAAATAATACGAGGCTTTCCCCTTGGGCCTGTGCGGGGAAAGTATTTCGCAGATCCTCTCCGGATTTGCTGAAACAATAGGAATGGCAATAGGGATCGATAGGGTCCATTCGTCGCACATTACCGGTTTGATAAAAATTATCTTTTAATCCTTCTTTTACCTGCCAGCATCGTTCTTTCTCCGTATCATAACAGAAGGTGTAATTTCTGGACTCATCCTCTGCGTTATAGTAAGTAGATACCCAGAAACGGCTACCCATGCGGATCGGTAGCAAAGGAAGTGTATTCTTTCCGGCAAGGTTCTCCAAGGCTTGGCTTTGCCGCTTTTGCTTAATATATAAAGTGTCCCGTAATAAGTTCCCGGGTTGATAGGAGGGGGCGTAGGCATAAACCGTTCCGCTTCCGGGCTCCACGGCTACTTCCGGGGCGAGACAACCGATCGGGCATGCGGAACGTTCCAGATCGACCGGACGGATCGTATGAGATTGTAATTTATGGAAAGAGGAATCGTATTCAACGATCTGTTTCTCAATCGTGGCGGTTTGCCCTGCCGTATCCCCATGAACACATTCCTCGGTGGTAAATATCCGGTTATTGTGCATGGATATGGATAGCATATGCCTATTCTCCGGAAGGTCGCATTTCAGTTTCTTGCGGGTAAGGAGATCACCATTGAATGAGTAATAGAAAATATCGTCCGTGTTTCCAAGTACGATCAGCTGCTGGTTGGCCGGGTTCACTACATACCCCGCTACCCGTATGTCATCCGGATGGGTGATGCGACAGATAAATTCTCCCTTGCGATTGAAACGGTAAAGCGTCTCATTGCTGATAAGGAATAGGTTGTCTCCCTCTTGACGGATATACTTGGCCTCCTTGATCGAATGCGTCCCTGAGTCCTGTAATGGAATGGCGATTACCTCATCCGCGATGTCAGACAAGGCTCCGGTAGGGTTGCTCCGGATCGATTCATTCGAGATTAACAGGTTATAGGCTTGCTTTCCGCAAACCAATAGAACAAGTAGTAATAAATATGTAAAGGTTCTTTTCATATCACCGCTAAATTAAAGAAGGATAAACCTTTTTATGATTTTTACGAATTGTTCTTATAAAACGTAGATCATCTGATTTTATTGGATAAGCCTAGAATTATTCTTGTAGAAATACCCAATTATCCCCCTCGGACATGGATTCTTTATAGGAAAAGCCTTCCCATGTGAATGCTTTTAATGCCTCCGGGTCAGAAATCCGGTTCTTTATGAGATAGCGGCTCATTTGTCCCCGGCACATCTTGGCATAGATCACGATCGTCTCCGCTTTGCCGTTCTTCCAGACCTTGAACTCGGGCGTGATGATCCGGACGGATCGCTCCACCTCCTTCCACTGGAAAGAGGGTTGGATATCCAAGCTGGCTAGATTCAGTAGGATTCTGTCTCCCTGTCGGACGTCATGGATTAATGTATTTGTTTGCCTGTCCTTCCAGAAGGCGTACATATTCCCGTCGCCTAGTTCCGGGATTTTTACGTCGAACTCCATCCGGTAAGGCTTGATAAGGTCTAATGGGCGAAGTAACCCGTAGCATCCCGATACGAAACGCATATGTTCTTGCGAGAAAAGAAAATCCTCCTCCGTGAAGTCTTTCGGGCTGATATTCTTGAATACGACACCGGTATAGGCGAGTATCGCTTGCAAGGGCTGGTTGTCTTCCGCATGAAAATCTTGGTATCTGCGGTAACATTCCGCCGCCAGTTTCGGGCTGAGCTTGAGGATACGACTTAATTCGTCAATGGGAAATTGGGTCATATGCAGGGCGATCTCGTTCGCCTCTTGCTGGAAACGTGGAGTCGTGCCTTGCGGCGCTTTTATCTTGGATGTCCCGGTCATTGTCTTAGCCGGAGATAATAATATCAACATATCTATATTGGATTTGGATTGATCGCATAAAGGTAATCCATATTAAGATTCAAATAGGGTATAAGCATCCCAATAAATCTTAAAGTATCTCGACTCGAATGGGGGATTTAATGGAGGAATGAGTCTTGGTGATAGAAATGTAATGAGGATTATGAAGATGAGAGATGTGAAGATGCGACCTATATTCCTTTTGATAGTATTCATCCTACCTACGATGGCCCATGCGCAGTGGACGGAACAGGATTCTTTGCGCCTGCAAGAATTTTTATCCGGCAAGGAGGAGATACGTTTGAATCCTGAGTTTCAGAAGGCGATAGAAAGCGGGACTTTTCTACGACCCGATCAACCGGGAACCCATATGTTATCCTCACCAAGTGAGTTGCCGATTACGAAAGACTTCTCGGAATATGTACAGTTAGATACTTTACGTAGGTTGACTAATTATGATTCGATTACCCCAGTCCTATTCATGCTGCTGAATTTTAAGTCACCTTCCCGTTCATTGGCCATACAGAAGCAAGCGCACACGATTAGGCTCCCTAAGAATCAGGATTGGAAAGAGTTTAAGGTAGGTAAGGTTCCTATGGCTGCCAACGTAAAACTGACTAATATATACTCGGATGTCGTGAAGGATGGCCAGCGAAGGGGAGGGGTACTTGCTACCATAAGAGTCTATTTCGACGCAGAGGATTTACTAGAGACTATTTTCTGGAAAAGTGCCCGTGATAAGAAGAGAAACAGGAAACGGGAGAATACGTGGAAGTATTATAATGACTATCCGTAAATTGTTGGATTTATAGGATATAACCACTCGAAAAAAACACGTACGTGAATTTCAAAAAACATGTACGTGTTTCCGGAAAAACTCGTACGTGTTTTTTTGAGAACATTGACTGTTTTTACCTAGATACTGTGCGTTTACTATCAAAACCTTTTTCTCTCTCTTTTGTTCTTTCTGAAAAGATACGTCCTAATGACATCCGAAATGGACGGTTTGACGGGGAGTTCTCTATTCTGTTTTATAATATTAAGACAAAATGTCATATTTTCGTTTTGGTATTTCTTTTGTAAAGATATAAGTGTAAAATAAATTAGAAAAGAATATAAGAAAGGAGCTTAAATATATGAATTTAAACAATTTTACAATCAAGGCGCAGGAGGCTGTTCAACAAGCCGTACAGTTGGTTACCAAAAATAATCAACAGGTTATCGAACCGGTTCACTTGTTGAAAGCTGTCATTATGACGGGTGAGAGTGTTACTAATTTTATCTTTCAGAAATTAGGGGTAAACGCTCAAAACCTGAATATGGTACTGGATCGCCAAATCGAATCTTATCCTAAGGTTTCGGGAGGCGAACCCTATCTCTCTAGCGAGTCGAACGCTGTCTTACAGAAGGCGATCGATTATTCCTCTAAAATGGGGGATCAATATGTATCGTTGGAGCCGATCATCTTGGCGTTGTTCACGGAAAAGAGCACCGCTTCACAGATATTGAAAGACGCCGGCGTGACAGAGAAAGAGTTACGTCAAGCGATTGAGGAGTTGCGTAAAGGAAATAAGGTGACAAGCCAATCCGCCGAGGAGACGTACGATGCCTTAGGAAAATACGCCATCAATTTGAACGAGCGTGCCCGTAGCGGTAAACTGGACCCCGTGATCGGACGTGACGAGGAGATCCGCCGTGTCTTGCAGATCTTGAGCCGCCGTACGAAGAACAATCCGATCTTGATCGGTGAGCCGGGTGTAGGTAAGACTGCTATCGCTGAGGGGTTGGCCCATCGTATCGTTCGGGGTGACGTTCCCGAGAACTTGAAGTCTAAACAGATCTTCTCGTTGGATATGGGCGCGTTGATCGCCGGAGCTAAATATAAAGGCGAGTTCGAGGAACGTTTGAAAGCGGTGGTGAACGAGGTTACGAAATCCGAGGGTGAGATCATCCTCTTTATCGATGAGATCCATACCTTGGTAGGAGCCGGTAAAGGCGAAGGCGCCATGGATGCAGCTAACATCTTGAAACCGGCCTTGGCTCGTGGTGAGCTACGTTCGATCGGTGCCACGACGTTGGATGAGTATCAGAAGTATTTTGAGAAGGATAAGGCGCTTGAGCGTCGGTTCCAGACCGTTATCGTAGACGAGCCGAGTGAGTTGGATACGATCTCCATCCTTCGTGGTCTGAAGGAGAAATACGAGAATCACCATAAGGTACGTATCAAGGATGATGCGATTATCTCCGCCGTGCAGTTGTCTACCCGTTATATCACGGATCGTTTCTTGCCGGATAAGGCGATCGATTTGATGGATGAGGCCGCCGCCCGTCTGCGTTTGCAGATCGATTCCGTACCGGAGTCGTTGGATGAGGTTTCCCGGCGTATCAAACAGTTGGAGATCGAGCGTGAGGCGATCAAGCGTGAGAACGACAAGTCGAAATTAGAGCAACTGAACAAGGAGATCGCCGACTTGAAGGAGGAGGAGACCAAGCAAAAGGCTCAGTGGCAGAGCGAGAAGGAGCAGATCAATAAGATCCAGCAAAATAAGATCGATATCGAGAACCTAAAGTTTGAGGCTGACAAGGCGGAGCGTGAGGGTGATTACGGCAAGGTCGCTGAGATCCGTTACGGTAAGATCAAGCAAAAGGAAGAGGAGATCAGGGAGGTACAGGCTAAGTTGAAGACGATGCAAGGTGCCGCAGCTATGATCAAGGAGGAAGTGGATAGCGACGATATCGCCGATGTGGTATCCCGTTGGACTGGAATTCCAGTCAGCAAGATGATGCAGAGCGAGAAAGATAAGTTATTACGTCTGGAGTCCGAGCTTCATACCCGTGTGATCGGTCAGGAAGAGGCGATCAACGCTATCGCCGATGCGGTTCGTCGTAGTCGTGCCGGCTTACAGGATCCGAAACGACCGATCGGTTCTTTCATCTTCCTCGGTACTACCGGTGTGGGTAAGACGGAGTTGGCCAAGGCGTTGGCCGAGTATCTGTTCGATGACGAGAATATGATGACCCGTATCGATATGAGTGAGTATCAAGAGAAATTCAGCGCGACTCGTTTGATCGGTGCGCCTCCGGGATATGTGGGTTACGATGAGGGTGGACAGTTGACGGAGGCGATTCGCCGGAAACCTTACTCAGTTGTCTTGTTCGATGAGATCGAAAAGGCGCATCCGGATGTATTCAACATCTTGTTGCAAGTCTTGGATGATGGACGGCTGACGGATAACAAAGGCCGTGTTGTCAACTTCAAGAACACGATCATTATCATGACAAGTAACCTAGGTTCTTCCTTGATTCGTGAGAACTTCGAGAAGATGACACCCGCCACGCATGACAAGGTGGTAGACGAGACGAGGATCCAAGTACTGGAACTGTTGAAGAAGACGATCCGTCCGGAGTTCTTGAACCGTATCGACGATATCATCATGTTTACTCCGCTGAACGAGGAGGAGATTCGCAAGATCGTATCCTTGCAGTTGAACAGCGTGAAGAAGATGTTGGCTACGAACGGTGTCGCCTTGGACTTCACGAACGAGGCCTTGGACTTTATCGCCGACAAGGGCTTCGATCCTCAATTCGGTGCCCGTCCGGTAAAACGTGTCATTCAGAAGTATGTCTTGAACGAGTTGTCAAAGGCTTTGCTGGGTGGAACGGTAGACCGTAACCGCCCGATCGTGATCGATAGGAAAGACGATGGTCTGGAATTTAAGAACTAAAGTAGACTTGAACGCTTGACGTTAAGCGTGGTGTTTCTATAAAATAATGAAGGTGGAATGATCCTATGTGAATCATTCCGCCTTTTTATTTTTCACTAATAGGTAGATACGGCTTGGTGCGATTATTTCCGGGTGGGAACCGTGCACCAAAATGTAGATCCTTTTCCAACGCTTGACTCCACGCCGATCTCTCCACCTAAATGTTTAATGATTAATTCACAGATAGACAGCCCGAGCCCCGTACCTTGGGTGAAGGAATCTAATTTAGCGAATCGATCGAAAACACGGGAGATATTTTCTTCCGCTATCCCTTTTCCCGTATCGGTAACAAAGAAATAAATATCGTCTTTCCTTATTTCATATCCGATCGTTATCATTCCCTCGAAAGTGTATTTGCAAGCATTATTGATGAAATTAGCCAGTACTTGGGATAAACGGTTTCTCTCAGTATGGATAATGTAGCTTTCCGCAGGCAGTTCCGTGCGGAATTCTACTCCTTCCTTGATCTTGAATCGGTAACTCCGCCATAGGGTTTGCATAAGCTCGTTAATCTCTACTTCCGTATAAAGGAAATCCAATATACCGGCTTCTATTTTTGACATATCGAGTATGTCATTGATTAAATTAAGGAGTAGCTCATTGTTTGCGTGAATGATTTTAGCGAATTCTTTGATCTCCTCTTTATCCTCACTTTCGCTGATAAGGGTCGAGAAACCTACGATCGCATTCAATGGGGTCCGTATCTCATGGCTCATATTGGCGAGGAAAGCACTTGTCAACCGGTTTGATTCTTCCGCCTTCTCACGTAAGCGGATCACTTCTTCGGCCATATTTCGTTCGGTGTCAAGAATGTCTTTCTTATGCCGATGTTCCCTCATCGAAAGGAGGATAAGTAGAAAGGCGATAAGAGCTATCGCCACTACCTCGAATGGGGACTCTATCATGAAACTCGGGACTACTACGAGGCTCATTTGCTTAAAGGTAGAAATAGGGTAAAGTTTGGGGTTGATTGTTGACGTGGAATGGCCGTATGCTTGATCGGTTTTAGACAGGAATG
Organism: Parabacteroides sp. CAG:2; assembly: GCF_000436315.1. Taxonomy (NCBI): domain Bacteria; kingdom Pseudomonadati; phylum Bacteroidota; class Bacteroidia; order Bacteroidales; family Tannerellaceae; genus Parabacteroides; species Parabacteroides sp. CAG:2. Next base: position 68,156 of record NZ_FR885274.1, read on the forward strand.
ATTTGTAGGCACCTTTCATGGAATGTTTAAGATCGCTTGGCGTGATTGGACTGATTACATATGAGGTCTTGAATAAGTAAGCCTTGATAGGCCCGATTTTGCTCCTGAGAGCTCGGGTACTTGTGGTACTTTGTATTTTAGGTTCCATTGTAATCATAATTTAATACATTTACTGAGTTCTAAAAGAACTTGAGTATCAAATGACTATATGTAAATAAATGATGGAGTGTATTTTGATTTTAACACAAATAAGACTGGCTTTAGTGTTTTTTGTGATCCATAAAGATATTGGAAGTCTCTTTGGGGTACTCGGTTGGAAATATATTCTTTCAAAGAAAATATCATGCGGAACAGTAAATTGCCCGGAAGCTATAAAAAATAATAGGTCTATATGATAATCAAGTATTTTTATTACCTTTGCTTCCTATAAAACCTAAGCTCTTTTAGAACTATGTTCAAGTAGGGGCATTTGCTTTTGTTAAGTCACGTCCGTAAATAAGCTTAATTGTTTTTGGGATATAAAATCAAAATATTTCCGTACATTTGCCGTTATTCAAACCAATTAAACAAGATTAATTATGAGCACGAACAATGACGAGCTACTTTACGACGAGGATGATTCCGTAAAATTTATCCAGAATTATCTTCCCCAAGAACTGAAAGGAAAGTTCAGTAATGACGATATCAACTATATCGTAGACTTGATCTACGACTTCTATGAATCTAATGGCATGCTAGATGATGATGGCGACGATGAGATCGAGATCGATGAGGAAGAGGTTGTAAATTATGTAATTAAAAACGCCCAGAAAGACGGCGTAGGCAAATTCGAGCCGGAGGAAATCACTTTTATAGTACAAGGAGAACTTGAATATTGCGATTCGATCAACATGTTTGATTGATATTTGTTATATATATAAAGTTGTTTAAGTGAAATTGTAGAAGATGATGAGGAACATTAAATTATTATCTGTTTTACTGCTATGTATGGCAGTGGTGTTTACGAGTTGCGGAACGTGGAATAACACGGCGAAGGGTACGGCGATCGGTGTAGGCGGTGGTGCCGCTGTCGGAGCTGGTGTTGGTGCCTTGGCCGGAAATACCGCATTGGGTGCCGTGATCGGTGCGGCCGTAGGTGGTACAGCCGGTGCGTTAATCGGTAAGAAAATGGATAAGCAGAAGAAGGAGCTGGAAGCTACCCTGCCTGAGGACACGAAGATCGAGAGCGTGAACAATGGTGAGGCCTTGAAGGTTACTTTTGACTCCGGTATCTTGTTTGCCACGAACTCAAGTACGTTGAGCGACGCTTCCAAGAGTGCCTTGCGTAACTTCGCTACCAGTTTGAAGGCCAATCCGGATACGGATATCCGAATCATCGGCTTTACGGATAACACCGGTAAGGTGGATTATAACCAGACCTTGTCCGAGAAACGTGCGAAGAGCGTTTACGATTACCTGATGATGCAGGGGGTAAGCACGGATCGTATGGTTTATGAAGGTAAAGGTATACATGATCCTGTGGCTAGCAATGACACTCCCGAGGGTCGTTCGTTGAACCGTCGTGTTGAGATCGTGATCTTGGCTAATCAGAAAATGATCCAAGAGGCTCAACAAGGAACGCTTCGATAAGTTTTTTTAAGCTATCCCTGCCGGAAGCGGACAGGTTATAGGGTATGAATTGGGGGACTGTCTTTTCGGGATAGTCCCTTTTTTGTTTAAATCGCAGGATAGGAAGGATGAAGAAGTTGATATATATTTTATTTGTGTTGATTACGATCGCTTTTGTCGTGGCGGCCATAGCCGGATTCGCTACCGGACGTATTAATCCGGAAGGGAAGGAGTGGATCTCGTTTCCCGGATTGGTGTTATTACCGGTATTGGCGGCCAATCTATGTCTTTTCTTGATGTGGTGTGTCTTTAGGAGTCATTGGTGCTGGGTACCTTTGGCGGCGTTATTGTTGAACTGGGAGTTTTTGATATCGATGTTCCAGATACGGGTCTTCCCAAAAGAGATTCCGATAGGGAAA